>JAACCU010000123.1 GCA_009937405.1 Actinomycetota bacterium | reverse complement strand
TATGACGTGTTCGCCGCCGGAGCAAGTCGCTATGGGGTGGCTGACCTGGAAGCACTTGCCACCGACACACACAAATTCGAATCGCGCTATCTGGACACGCTGATCGGCCCATGGCCCGAAGCCAAAGTGACGTACGACGAGCGCTCGCCGGTCAACCATGTCGATCGATTTTCTGCGCCGATGATCGTGCTTCAGGGCGACGAGGATGCGATCGTCCCACCCAACCAGAGTGAGATGATCGTGAAGGCGTTGCAGGACAGGGGTGTGCCTGTTTGTTATCTCCTCTTCGAGGGAGAGCAGCATGGCTTCCGCAAGTCAGAGAACGTGATCCGTGCGCTTGAGGCAGAGCTGGCATTCTTTGGCGAGATGCTTGGTTTCGCCCCCGCGGGCGTTCTGCCGCCGATCGAGATCATTCGATGAGGCGTACTCTTTGATGAGACTGGCCACTGACGAGGCCGTGCCCGCGACGGTGATTGAGGCAGTTCAGGCGCTTGACAACGTCGAGAGCGTTCGCTCTATCCGTATTCGCTGATCCACGGGGGAGCGCTCAGCGCTTGGCCTGGCGGTAGCCGTCGGCTTCAGCATCTTCGGCGCTGGCGTAGCAACGCTCAGGCGCAGTGCGGTCGTAGGACGACCCACCGGGCACGTGGAAGATCTTGGAGCCATCGTTGCCTTTGATCGGGTGGCTCACCGGGCAGGCCCCGTCAACGGGTTCGACCCAGAGATCGATGGCGGTGAACTGCACCGGCCCGCTAGTGCGGGTGGGCGTTGCCTTGGACACCATCGGCTCCCATGACGCCACGCCGGTGACGTCAGGTTTCGGTGCGGGCCGCACTGCCCTGACAATGCCTACGGCGATCGTTCCAATCGCTGCGAAGCCGGAAAAGCGGAGGATGCGAGAAATCACGAAGGACATGTCGTTGACCGTAGCGCTAACAATGCACGACTGGGGTCTGTCCCCAGCCGTGCATTTTGACTAGCCGATTTGGATGCTGTCTAGCCTGTCGAGTCCGAACAAGTCGTTGAGCTGGATTCGTGCCGGTGACTGGGGGTTGAGGCCCCACTGACCACTGAAGGACCAGAGTTCGTCACCGTCGATGACCATGGTGCGGCCGATCACGGGGAGTTGCTCGTTCCGCCAGCACATGACGATTGACGAATTCGTTGGGACATTGAGGCCAAGACGCTCTGCTTCTTCGGTGAAGTAGGGCTCTTCATAGCATTCGAATCCACTGGCTTGGGCGGCATCGTCGGGGCCGCAGAGCAGAATTAGGGAGTAGCCGTCTTGGAGCATCCATTGGAGTTCGGTCTCGAATTCCTCGCTGTCGTTGCCGCCAGGAAGATCATCGGAGGTGAGACGGTCACACTCGGTGGAGCCTGGTTCGTCCTTCTCGTCGATGTGGTCGATACGGCCGACTTCACGAATGTTTGAACCATCGATCTTGAGTACGACTGCGCCGGCCCAGCTTTCGCTCCAGATCTGCACGGGAACGACAGCAAGCTGCTCGGCTTCCCACCACAGGAAGCTGCGATGATCCCAGCCAACATCAGTCCAGCCGTCGGGAGCGGTCCACACCGCTACTTCCTGCGGGTCAGCAGGATCGCTCACGTCGAAGATCGAAACCTTCGAGCCGGTGATGCGGCCGTCGTCGGTGCCGTCGCTGCCGACGCCGAGCACTCGTCCGTTGCCGATCGGGTGAAGGTAGCTGGAGAAGCCTGGAATCTTGAGTTCGCCGACAACTCGGGGGTTTTCGGGATCGCTCAGGTCGAGGGTGTAGAAGGGGTCGACCTGGCGGAAGGTGACGACATAGCCAACGTCGCCGACGAAGCGAACCGACTGCACCGCCTCGCCGTTGCCCATGTCGCCGGCGGAACCGACCTCGCGGAGTTCACCATCGCCCTCGCGAAGGACTCGAACAAACGTCTCGGACGATTCGTCCCATGATTCGCCGGTGGTGGTGATGACCCGGAGGTGACCGTTGTATTCGGAGAACGAGAACTGGTCACGAATGTCGCCGGCCACGGCGCCAGAGGCGGTGTAGGCGGCCCCGTCGCCGGAGATGGCGAAGCGGTGAATTGAGGTCTGGCGAGCGTTCCAGACTTCTTCCCAAGAGTCGTTGTCGTCCTCAAAGAGGATTGGGTCGACCCAGGTTTGGGTGGCCACAAAAACCGATTCGGTCGATGCGTAGACGGTGCTGCCGGGGGCGAGCACCGAAGTGTTTTGGTTGGGGTTGATGCCACCATCGACGGGAATGCTCAGCACAGTTACCACGCCGAAGCCAGCGAATTCGGTGGGGGCGTGGACCTGTCCGCAGTTAGAGAGGATGCCGCTCTCGGTCGGCTGCATTTCGTCGTTGATAGCGACGTAGCCGGGCAGCCAGTCGGTGAGCTCAGAGTTTCGTACAGCGTCCTGGTTGGCCCGGGTGGCGACATCCTCGCCGTTTTCGTTTTGCGGGTAAACGAACGGGAAGTTCTGCTGAGGCGAACTGCGGATGATGACTCGAGCGACACCGGCGATGGAACGGGCACTGACGTATTCGCCCTCGACAAGGATCGCTTCGCTCAAGGTGGGATTGTTGCCGGCCACGCTGATGCGAGCGATGTTGACCATCGAGATGCCGTTGTAATCCTCCTCGTAGTAGATGTCGTCTTCGACGTCAGCGAACTCGGTTTCTGCGTCGCCGGTCGAAGCGGTCGGCTCTTTGGCGGGGGAGAGCTTATTCATTTCGCCATGGGTTTGGCTGACGAGGAGGGTCTCATCGCCGAGTAGGAACATTTCGGCGTTCCAGCCGACGTCGACCAGATCCATGCTGGCCACGACGGCGCGCATGTTCACATCGACGATCGTGAGTTGATTGTTGGCAAGGATGAAAACACGCTCACCGTCGGTCTTGACGAGATCGGCCTCGTCAACGCCGATCTCCTGCACATTGGTGCCTGAGAAGTCGACGCCCTCGACCAGGCGAGCGCTATCGCCATCTGTGCTCGCGGAGGTCTCTTCGAACGAGTCGTCGCCAGATTTCATGGCGCCGGAGTCCATGGCGCTGTCGTCTGTGTCGAAGGCGGCTTCGTCGGACACCGCCATGTCGTCGTCCATCTCGTTTACGCGGAACGGGCCGGGCCCGTACCAGCCGCCACCGTTGAACCCGTAGGGGCCGACGCGTTGGGTGGCCTCTTCACGGAGATGGTCGAGTAGAGCGTCGCAATCATCGAATCCTGAGAGGCCTGATGCGAGGACGATCTCCTCACCGTCGATCTCAATGACGATCTCTCTATTAGAGGTGGCGGCACCAGAGTTGTTGTCATCGCCACCGTTTTCGCCGGTGGACCATGAGTCGTCGCTCGAGCACGCAGACGCTACAAGAGCGATGGTCAGGGTGAGGAACAGAAGGATTTTTCGCATGTCAGGGTCTCCAGTGGAAAGGGGGATCTGACCTTCAGACGGCACCAGTCTTCCACTGGTTCCCGAGTTTCGAGGTTTTTCTCAGACTTGTGAAGGCATCCAGGCGCGGCGGTGCGTCTCGTAGTCATCGATATCGGCGACGACGCGCATGGTGAGGCCGATGTCATCGAGTCCCTCGAGGAAGCGGTCCTGGGTGGCAGCGTCCATAGGGAATGAGGTTTCGAGTCCGATCGCTGGAGCCTCGACGGTGAGGCGAGCGACGTCAACGGTGATCTCGAGCGTCGGATCCGCCTCGACGGCGCGCATCAGTGTCTCGCAGATGTCTGCATCGATGGCGGCTGGCACGAGCCCGTTCTTGGTGCAGTTGTTTCGGAAGATGTCGGCGAACCGGGGGGAGATCACGGCATCGAACCCGTACTGCTGAATGGCCCACACTGCGTGTTCACGGGAGGAACCGGTGCCGAAGTTGAGGCCACCGATGAGGATGTTGGCGCCCGAGTACTGCTCCTGGTTGAGAACGAAGTTGCGGTCGTCGCGCCACTCCGAGAAAAGACCCTTTTCAAACCCGGTTCGCTCAACGCGCTTCAGCCAGTCTGACGGAATGATCTGGTCGGTGTCGACGTCGGTGCGGTCGAGGGGAACAGCGGTTCCCTGAACGATGTGTACTGCTTTCATGTTTCTCTGCTTCCTTTTCTGACGACTGTGGCGGCTGAGACCAGCGCCCGTCGTCATAGAACGTGTGGGTTTGCGACTTACAGGTCGGCGGGGGTGGCGAAGGTGCCTTTGATGGCGGTGGCGGCGGCAACTGCGGGGGAGACGAGATGGGTGCGCCCGCCTCGACCTTGGCGGCCTTCGAAGTTGCGGTTTGATGTGCTGGCGGCCCGTTCGCCGGGCTGGAGCTTGTCGGGGTTCATGGCCAGGCACATCGAGCAGCCTGGCTGACGCCAGTCGAACCCGGCGGCCCGGAAGATGTCGGGGAGACCCTCGGCCTCGGCCTGCTTTTCGACCTGACCCGAGCCGGGGACCACGAGCGTTCGTATGCCGTCGGCGACCTTGCGGCCCTTGGCAACTGCGGCTGCGGCTCGCAGGTCTTCAATGCGGCTGTTGGTGCACGAACCAATGAAGACAGTGTCGACCTTGATGTCGCGGATCGGGGTTCCAGCCTCGAAGTCCATGTATTCGAGTGCACGAGCAGCGGTGCTGGCGAGATTCGGATCGTCGAACGAGTCGGGGCCGGGTATGAGGCCATCGATCGGCATGACCTGAGCCGGGTTGGTTCCCCAACTCACATGAGGTGTGATTGCGGCGGCATCGATGATGACCTCTTCATCGAATATGGCACCGTCGTCGGTGACGAGTGAGCGCCAGTCGTTGACTGCAGCGTCCCATTCGGTGCCTGTCGGAGAGTGTTCGCGGCCTTTGAGATATTCGAAGGTGGTTTCGTCGGGGGCGATCAGGCCGGCTTTGGCGCCCCCTTCTATCGACATGTTGCAGACGGTCATTCGTCCTTCCATGGAGAGCGCGCGGATTACGTCACCGCGGTATTCGATGATTTTTCCGATGCCGCCACCGGTGCCGATGCGGCCGATGATGTGGAGAATCACGTCCTTGGCCGTGGAGCCTTCGGGCAGTTCACCGTTGACGGTGATGGCCATGGTGCCGGGGCGAACCTGCGGCAGTGTCTGGGTGGCGAGCACGTGCTCGACTTCGCTGGTGCCTATCCCGAAGGCGATCGAACCAAAGGCGCCGTGGGTGGCAGTGTGCGAGTCGCCGCACACGATGGTCATGCCCGGCTGGGTGAGACCCTGCTCCGGGCCGATGACGTGCACGATGCCCTGCTTGGGGTGACCCATCGGGAAGTTGGTGATGCCGAACTCGTCGGTGTTGACCCGAAGGGTGTCGATTTGTTTGCGGCTGATCTCGTCCTCGATCGGCTGGTCTTGATCCTTGGTGGGGACGTTGTGGTCCTCGGTGGCGACGGTGAGGTCCGGGCGGCGAACGGTGCGTCCACTAATCCGAAGGCCATCGAACGCTTGCGGTGACGTGACCTCATGAATGAGGTGGAGGTCGATGTAGAGAAGGTCGGGGCCGTCGTTGACCGCAGGGGTGACCACGTGACGGTCCCAGATCTTCTGGCTGAGTGTGCGTGGTGTGCTCATTGGGGCTCCCGAAGGTTGTGGTCTTCGACTATTGGGTAGACGTCTCACTATGTGAGACATAGAGTCTGTATTGTGGA
Source organism: Actinomycetota bacterium (assembly GCA_009937405.1). Lineage (GTDB taxonomy): Bacteria > Actinomycetota > Acidimicrobiia > Acidimicrobiales > Aldehydirespiratoraceae > JAACCU01. The sequence continues at coordinate 11,937 of JAACCU010000123.1, read as the reverse complement.
ACCTACTGTAAGCGGCGTCGGCGTGATCGACAAGGCCGCCGCCATTCTTGTTGCCGTAGAGCATTCACCGGCATCGCTCGGCGAGCTCGTCAACCGCACCGGCCAGAGTCGACCCACAACGCACCGGCTCGCCACCGCGCTTGAAGTGCATGGCTTGCTTCGCCGCACGCCTGAGGGCCGCTATGCCTTGGGCCCCCGACTCGTCACGCTCGGCCATGTGGCCGCCGATCATTGGCCGTTGGCGGAGGTAGCCAGCGAGGCTCTGGCCCGGTTACGCGACGCCACCGGGGAGTCAGCCCAGCTTTATGTCCGCCACGGCGATTCGCGCATCTGTCTGGCTTCGCTTGAGTCACCGCATGGACTTCGCACCATTGTGGCCACCGGTGCGGTCCTGCCCCTCGACCAAGGATCGGGTGGACGTGTCCTAGCCGGTGAAGAATCCAAACACGGATGGATCGAGTCCGTTGCCGAGCGAGAGGCAGGTGTGGCCTCAGTCAGCGCTCCCGTCGTCGATGCACGTGGTGTCACGGTGGCGGCAGTATCGGTGAGCGGCCCGATTGAGCGCCTGTCGCCCACCCCGGATTCAATGCTCGGCGCAGCGGTCGTCGCAGCAGCGAAAGAAGTGGCGGCCGCCGCCGGTCTGATATGACGGATCCAATCAATACAAGGGCACCCCATGAATGCTGAGGAAGAGATCGGGCGCGGCTCACTCTGGCTGCTGCGGGTGCTGTCGGCCGGGGTGATCCTGGTGCTCGTTTGGTTTTTGGTTGGGGCGATTATCGGCTGACGCAGCTTGGCGACCGGCGGGCAGTACCTTCGATCGCTATGGACAATCGCACCCGGGTCTTCGGTGGACTCGCACTCGTTGGACTTCTGATCGTCGGCATCATTGGGCTGGCGGTATGGCGCGACGCCCAGGCGGCCGACTCCGATTCACAGAGCCCACTCGACAGTGGCGGGGACCGTTCTGGCAGCGACGCAGACCCGGCACTGGATGACACCGGTACCGATGATGGTGCGACCGGTGACGGAACCAGCACTCAGGAGGGTTCACTTGCGGATTTCGTCAGCGAAGCGGTCGCCTTCATCGAGGATCTTCGGGGCGCACCTTTCGAAGAACGTCCGGTTGTCGTGGCGCTTTCCGATGCCGATTTCATAGCCCGTGTTGAGAACGAACTTGAAGCGGACTTTGCCGAGGACCCAGACCTTGTTGAGCGGGACACGGTTGTGCAGCGAGCAATCGGCTTTATTGGCCCGGATCAAACCAGCGATGAAGTGCTGCGCCAGTTTTTGGCCGCAGGAGTTCTCGGCTTCTATGACCCCGAGACCAAGGAGTTGGTGGTCCGTCAGGTCGCTGAGCTTGACCTTCTCACCAAGTCGACGATCGTCCACGAACTTACGCACGCCTACGACGATCAACACTTTGATCTCGACCGGCCTGAGCTCGATGACGACGATTTCACCGAGCGTTCGTGGACGTTTGGGGCGATCGCCGAAGGAAGCGCCAGCCATGTTGAGACGGCGTGGGTCAATGCGCTGAGCTCACTTGAGCAGTCAGATCTGCGGTACCAGGAGTCGAACTTCGGTGACCCGGGCATGTTTGCCTCGTTCGACTTCGCCTACCTGCTGCTTCAGGTGTCGGTGTATGTCGAGGGCGAGCCCTACGTTGATTCGCTGGTCGCAAACGGCGGGTATGGGGCGCTGGCCGCTGCGTTCGCTGAGCTGGCGTTGACCAGCGAGCAGATCATGGAACGCGATCCAGCGGTCGACACCGAGCCCGTCTATGTGCCGGCGCCACCATCGGACGGCGATGTTGTGTGGGAGGGAACCGGCGGCCAGATCGTGCTCGATTCACTTTTTTCAGGAACGTTCACGGCCACCGAGGATGCCGCAACCGGATGGGGCGGCGATGCGATGGTCGTCTACCGGGCCGAGGGCCAGAGCTGCATGCGGTGGGACATCGTCATGGACAGCCCGGCTGACGAAGAGGAACTGATCGCCGGTCTTGTTCAATGGGCTGCCCTTCGCGGTGGTGCCGTCTCGATTGTTGACGGCCGGGTCAGGCTCGATCGCTGCGCGTAACGGCCTCGACCAGCTCCATGAACCCAGGCACGAACGCGTCGGGGTTGGTGACGCATCCATCGTGATTTGTCGGAACGTGCCGGATCTGAGCATGGGGCAGGTGTGAGGCAAGCTCGTGCTGCAGGTCTGGTGAGATCATCGTGTCTCGGGTGGTGATCAACACACCGGTTGGCACATCAAGCGTGGCGAGCCACGGTCGGCTGTCGAACCGAGCCATCTCACCCGCGGCTTCAAGAATGGAAGGCACGTGCGCGGCCGCGACCTCATCAACAAACCATTGAGGCCGGTCTTCGGCAGGGGTACTAGACGACAACGCATAGCCGCGTTCGATGAACTCGAGCTGGCGTTGCTCGGAAAGAAGTTTGGTGGGCGATGCGGCCCGACCAGCCATTCGGAGCAGCCGAGTGTCGCGGCGATTCGGCGGCATCCGGCTCCATGTCGCGCTCAGGACCAGCCCACTGACGAGATCCGGATGTCGACGTGCAGCCAACTGCGCCACGGTGCCGCCCATCGAGTAACCGGCCACGATCGCCGAGTCGAGGCCGAGTAGCTCGGCCAAAGCGGCGACATCATCGGCCACGTCTTCCAGACGGAATCGTTCTTGGGAACGGATGCCGCGGCCATGACCGCGATGATCGAGGGTGACAACATTGAATTTCTTACTCAGAGGCTCAAACGTGCGGAACCAATTGAGAGCGCCGGTGACCGTCCACCCGTGCAACAAGATGATGGTGGGCGCGTCGGCCGGGCCGGCCACATGGTGGACATAGGTGGTGCCGCGGCCCGGCAGTTCGAGTGCCTGCCCCGGCGGGAGCGGCGGGCGACCGATTGAGCGATCGCCCGGCTCGAATGCCGAGAGGGGAGTTGCTTCCATGCGGTCGCCGCTCTATTCGATCCCGACGACGGTGACCTTGATCGTGGGGCCCATCGGCGCCTGGTACTCGACGACGTCGTCGATACTCGCACCCATGAGGGCGCCGCCCATCGGCGAACCTGGGGACACGACGGTCAGGTCATCGCGCTGCTCTTCGATGGAACCGACCAGATACTTCTCGGCCTCATCATCACCTTCGTAGATCACTGAGACGATCGACCCGGCACGAACTTCGTCGCTGCCGCCTTCGGTTTCGGACACGATCTCAGAGTTTTCGATGATGCGAACCAGATGCATGATCCGGCCTTCCATCTTCCCTTTCTCCTCTTTGGCGGCGTGATAGTCGCCGTTCTCGGAGAGGTCACCCAGTTCTCGGGCCGATTCGATCTTTCGAGCGATGTCAATACGGCCCCGCGTGGTGAGATCGTCGTGCTCGGTCTTCAGGCGGTCATAGGCGCCCTGGGAGAGCTGGTGTGTTTCAGCCATCTGAATACGTTACCGGCGCACACCGTCTGATTGAGAGGCGCCGTTCATCGCGTTACACTCATCAACATGATGGCGAAGACTCTCATCACCGTTATTTCGTAGCGCACGCCAGTCTCTGGCGTGCGCCTCAGCCGTCCACTTCGGTGGACGGTTTCTTTTTTGTCCGAATGGATCCGCTGTAGGCACAGTGGTTAGGAAGCAGGTAGCAATCGCACATCGAGTTGGAATCATGGGTGGCGACGGAATCGGTCCGGAGGTCGTTGCCGAAGGCCTGAAGGTCATCGCGGCGGTTGGCGTCGAGATGGACACCGTCGAATATGACCTCGGTGGCGAGCGCTACATGAGGGACGGCACGATCCTTCCCGACGAGATCGTCGAGGAATGGCGGGGCCTTGATGCCCTGTATGCGGGCGCCGTCGGCAGCCCCGGTGTGCCGCCGGGCATCATCGAGCGTGGTCTCCTGCTCAAGATGCGATTCGACCTCGACCTCTTTATCAATCTTCGCCCGTTCGCTACACCGAACCACAACTTTGTTGTGATCCGCGAGAACACCGAAGGCACCTACGCGGGTGAGGGCGGCTTCCTCCGAAAGAACACTCCGGAAGAGGTAGCCACCCAGGGCTCGGTCAACACCCGCCATGGGGTCGAGCGTGCGTGTCGCTACGCCTTTGAATTGGCCATGACTCGCAACAAGCACGTCACTCTCATCCACAAGACCAATGTGCTCACGTTCTCGGGTGACCTCTGGGACCGCACCTTCAACGAGGTCGCCGCCGAATACCCCGAGGTCGACACCTGGTACAACCACATCGACGCCGCCTGCATCTACATGGTTGAGGGTCCTGAGCGCTACGACGTCATCGTCACCGACAATTTGTTCGGCGACATCATCACCGACCTTGCCGGGGCCATCTCAGGCGGCATCGGACTCGCCCCGACCGCCAACCTGCATCCAGGCAAGATGTCGATGTTTGAGCCGGTTCACGGTTCGGCTCCCGACATCGTGGGCACGGGCAAAGCGAACCCCATCGCCGCGATCCTGTCGGGCGCGATGATGCTGGATCACCTCGGTGCGATCGAGGCTGCGGATCGAATCCGTGCCGCGTGCGCAGCCCCGGAGACACTCACCGGTAGTACCAGCGAGATCGGCGATGCCGTCGTCGGTCGGCTCTGACCCATGACCAAAATCGACCGCTCCGCTGTCCGTGATCCGAGTTGGCCGGAACGCGTCGATATTTACGACACGACGCTGCGCGACGGCAGTCAGCTCGAAGGCATTTCGCTGACGGTTGACGACAAGCTTCGCATCGCCGAACAGCTCGACCATCTCGGCGTTGCCTACATCGAGGGCGGCTGGCCGGGCGCCAACCCGAAGGACGATGAGTTCTTCGAGCGAGCCAAGACCGAGCTCAAGCTGTCGACCTCGGAGTTTGTTGCATTCGGTTCCACTCGTCGCCCCAAGGGCAAGGTCGATTCAGACCAGACTCTCGCCAACCTGGTTGGTGCCGAAACGAGCGTGGTTTGCATCGTCGGCAAATGCTGGGACTACCACGTCACTGAGGCGCTCAAGACCACGCTCGAAGAGGGCGTGGCCATGGTTGCCGACTCGGTCGAGTACCTGGTGTCTCAGGGCAAGCGAGTGTTTTTTGATGCCGAGCACTTTTTCGACGGCTACAAGCGCAACCCCGAATTTTCGCTTCGTGTTGTGGAAGCTGCGGCGATGGCCGGCGCAGAAGCAGTCGTTCTCTGTGACACCAACGGCGGCACCCTTCCCCCTGATGTGGAGGAGGCAGTGGCGGCCGTGGTTAGCCACATCGATGCTGACGTCGGCATCCATCTACACAACGACACCGGATGCGGCATCGCCAATGCGCTGGCTGCGGTTCGGGCCGGCGCAACCCAGGTGCAAGGCACGATCAACGGCTATGGCGAGCGGGTCGGCAACTGCGACCTCGTGCCAATCATGGCGAACCTCGAGCTCAAGATGGGCATCACGTGCCTGCCCGAGGGTCGCCTCGAGCACCTGACGGCGGTTGCGCACCATGTTGCTGAGCTCGTGAACTTCTCGGTTGATCCCCAGCAGCCGTATGTGGGTGCGACGGCGTTCGCGCATAAGGCCGGCTTGCACACCTCGGCGCTGAGTCGAGCCTCTGATGCCTACGAACACGTGGCCCCGGAAAGTGTGGGTAACGGCACCCGGGTGCTTGTCTCGGAGATGGCGGGACGTTCGACGCTTGAAATGAAGGCGGAACGCCTCGGCATCGAACTCGATGGCAAGGCTCTTGGTGAGGTCGTCGACACGCTCAAAACGCTTGAGCACGCCGGCTATCACTTCGAAGCAGCAGATGCCTCGCTCGAACTGCTCATGCGTGGCGCGGGCGGCTGGGAACAGCCGTACTTCCAGCTCGAGTCGTTCTCGGTCGACATGGTGCATCGCTCTGGCACCGGTGCCCGAGCCTGGAACGAGGTTGCAGTTGATGTGGAAACGCAGGCCTCCGTGAAGGTCTGGGTCGACGGCGAACGTCGCCTAGCGCTGGGCGAGGGAAACGGTCCTGTCAACGCGCTCGATGCAGCGTTGCGAGCTGCGCTCAACGGCCGCTATCCGGCGCTTGATCGCATCTCGCTAACCGACTTCAAGGTCCGTGTGCTCGACACCGGCAAAGGCACCGGAGCTATCACCCGGGTGCTGTTGGACTCGACCGACGGCAACCGTGAGTGGTCCACGATCGGCGTGAGTGAAAACATCATTGAGGCCTCGTGGCAGGCGCTCGTTGACTCGGTCGTCTTCGGAATTCTCCACGCACCATGACCTTCACACTGCTTGACGGTGGGATGGGCAAGGCGCTCGAAGAGGCCGGAGCACCATTCCGGCAGCCTGAGTGGTCTGCGCTTGCCTTGCTTGACGACCCGTCATGGGTTCGCCGGGTCCACGATGATTTCATCGCCGCCGGCGCCGATGTCATCATCACCAACAACTACGCCGTAGTGCCGTTTCACCTCGGCGACGACCGCTTCACCGCCCGTGGCGCAGAACTGACCGCCTTGTCGGGTCGTCTCGCCCGTGAGGCCGCTGACGCTGCGGACCGCGACATCCTGGTGGCAGGTTCGATCCCGCCCCTGTTCGGCTCGTATCAGCCGGAGCTGTTCGACCCTGAGCGGGCACCGTTGATGCTGACGACGATCGCCAAGGAATTGGCACCGTTTGTCGACTTCTTCGTGGCGGAGACCCAGTCGTCGGTGCCGGAGGCAACGGCATCGGCCGCAGCAGTGCAGCCCTTTGGTGCGCCTGTATGGCTTTCTGCCACCCTGCTGGACGAACCGGCTCCGGAGGCCGCAGCGCTCCGTAGCGGCGAGTCAATCGAGGCCTTGTGCGCTGCGGCCGTGAAATCGGGCGCCGCGGCGGTGCTATTCAACTGCTCGCACCCCGAGGTGATGGAAGACGCGATTCGCCGTGCTCATGCGGCGCTTCCAAACGATGTCGAGGTCGGGGCCTACGCCAATGCGTTCGAGCCGAAGCCAGCCGTGTACTCGGCCAACGAGGTGCTCATGACCCATAGAGCCGATCTCGACGATGGCGGCTATGACGCGTTCGTTCAGTCATGGCTCGATGCCAGCGCCACAATCGTCGGCGGCTGCTGCGGGATCATGCCCCGTCACATAACGAGTCTGGCTGCGCTTCGCTAACTCACATACTCTGGGTTGATGTGACCGAGAAGGCGGGCGTTTCCAAAATTTGCGTCGGCTAGGCAGGATCTCGCCGTGTTCTGATCTGGCTACGCTACGGCCATGGCTGCACCCGTAAGTGTCACCCTCGACCACACCCGTTCGAAGCATTACGCCTCCCCGGCCTCCCGTGACGGGTCATGGACGGCCAACCGTCCTGGCGAAACGATCGGCGCCGCTCATCCTTGCGGCCCAGCGCTCGGCAACCAGGGCCCTGACCAGGGCTATGTACTGAAGTTGGCCAAGCATTTCCGCGATGATTTGGTGCTTCGCCCAGGTGAACACGCGGCAGACGCGCTTGAGGGTGCATGTGCAGTAGCGCTGCGTCGTGCGTCGCTTTACGGCCGTGCTCCAATCGGCCCTGACCTGCGTTTGGCTCTCACTGTTTGGGGTTACCTGAGTGATGCCGATGATGAACTCGTTGAGTACAGACGCAGCTTGTTCTCCGAGTTGCACCACACCACAATCCATTACTTCGGTGCCCGCAAGATCGCTGATCTTGTTCCTGAGGCCACACTACGGATGCAGCCGGATCGTGTCGCCGAGGCTCACGCCAAGGGTTGGAAGGGTCCGCTCGGGCTCTGAGCCTTGGGCTTCAGATCGCCGCCGGTCGCGGTGCTTTCAGCGACGGCCGGTAGCCTCGCCGAAGTGTCTGCACCTCGAGTTCGTTTCGCCCCCGCACCGACGGGATTCCTGCACGTCGGTAGTGCCCGGTCGGCGCTTTTCAACTGGCTTCACGCCCGCCATACGGGTGGAACCATGGTGTTGCGGATCGAAGACACCGACGCGTCGAAGAAGACTGATGAGTTCGTTGACGCCATTCTCGAGCCGCTGAAATGGCTCGGCATCGACTGGGATGAAGGCCCGTTCTTTCAGTCCGACCGCGCCGAGTTACACAAGGCCGCTGTCCAGCAGTTGGTCGACAACGGGAGCGCATACTTCTGCGATCTGACCCGTGAACAAATCGACGCAAAGTCCGACGAAGCCGGTCTTCCGGCCGGATACCACGGTTGGTCGCGCGACTCCCAGGTGGCTGATGGACCCGGCGTGGTCGTTCGCTTTCGCGCCCCCGACGAGGGCGTCACCGTCTTTGACGATGTGATCCGCGGCCGAGTCGAGGTCGCCCACGAAAACGTCGAAGATTTCGTCATCCGCCGAGGCGACGGCTCTCCGACATTTCTCATCGCCAACGCAGTCGATGATCATGACATGTCGATCAGTCATGTGATCCGCGGCGAAGATTTGCTCAACACCGTTCCGAAGGTGCTCATGCTCTGGGAAGCGCTGGGCTACGGCGAGCCGCCCATCTACGCCCACCTTCCGTTGCTGGTCAATGAGAAGCGAAAGAAGCTCTCTAAACGTCGCGACGATGTGGCGCTCGGCGAATTTGCCAGCAAGGGCTATCTGCCCTAAGCCATGGTCAACTCACTGGCTCTGCTCGGGTGGGGCCCGCCGGACGAAGTCGAGGTGAGACCGATTGAGGAGATCATCGAGCTCTTCACACTCGAAACAGTCAACAAGTCTGCAGCCTTCTTCGATGTGAAGAAGCTTGATCACATCAACGCTGAGTACATCAAAGCCCTCGACCCTGTTCGGTTCGCGGAGCTGGTCGAACCCCATATGACCGGTGATGATGCACCATGGCCAGTCGAGGCCTACCGGTCAGAGGTCGTGGAGGCGTTGGCCCCCGAAATCCAGCAACGCATCGCAACGCTGTCAGAGGCGCCTTCCTGGGTTTCGTGGATTTTTGCCCCATCAATCGACAACTACGACGAGAAGTCGTGGAACAAGGCGATGGTCAAGGGCAAAGCATCAGCCCGTGTGCTCGACGAGGTTGTCAGCGCCCTCGACGCCGAGTCCTTCGATGATGCTGAAGCGCTCGAAGCTGCGGTGATGGGCGTCGGCAACCGTTTGACCGAGGAGATGGAGACCCGCGTGATGTCGCAGGCTCCCGTACGCGTCGCTCTCACCGGTCACAGCGCCGGGATCCCGCTGTGGCAGGCGATGACCCTGCTCGGCAAGGTCTCCTGTCTCGATCGCCTTCGGGCGGCACGGGCACGGCTCGACTAACCCATGGGTTTTCGCTGGCGTCCCCGATTGCCGGCTGGTCGAATCGCGCTCCTCGTGGTTGTTGGCGCAGCGCTCGGAGCGTTGTACATCCTCGTAACCTTCTTCCAAGTCTTGCATGCGTCGGGCGAGGACGACCGATCATCGGTTGACGCGGTCGTTGTTCTTGGGGCTGCCCAATACGGCGGCGAGCCGTCACCTGTGCTCGCCGCTCGGCTCGACCATGCCTACGAACTCTGGGCGAGCGGGGTGGCACCGCTGGTGGTAACGACCGGGTCGAATCAGGAGGGTGACCGATTCACCGAGGGGTACGCGGGTTTCGAGTACTTGCGTTTCAAGGGAATCCCCGAAGATGCGCTCCTCGTGATCACCGACGGCGCGTCCACCTGGGAGCAGTTGGCGGCGACAGTTCGTCAGCTCCACACCCGCGATCTTGTCTCGGCTGTTTTGGTGTCGGACCCCTATCACAGCTTTCGCCTCACCCAGATCGCCGACGAAGTGGGAATTGAGTCAACGATCTCAACCACTGATGGATCGTCATCGCTTCGCCAACTCGTGCGAGAAACCGCTGCCGTGTCCCTCGGTCGAATTCTTGGTTATCGCCGGGTGGACAACTGGCTCTCGAGGGTCGGCTGACGGCGCATCTTCCGGTACGCTCCTTCTGCCTTCGGGCACCTTTCGGGGATGGTGTAATAGGTAACACATCTGGTTCTGGTCCAGACATTGGGGGTTCGAGTCCTCCTCCCCGAGCACATGGAATGCGAGAAACCCCGGGCCTTGGCCCGGGGTTTCTGCGTTCTTCCTCACCCGAGATCCGTCCCTTGTCACAACGAGAGATGGCGCGACCGATTTCTGGTGTGTAGGGCAGGGTGGGCTCGCTACACTCATCGGGCCGACCACTGCGGTGGTTCGAACACGCCCCGTTCGTCTAGCGGCCTAGGACGCCACCCTCTCAAGGTGGTAGCACGGGTTCAAATCCCGTACGGGGTACCAACATGAGCCCAGGTCAGAGCCGCTTTACGAAGCGGCTCTTCTGGTTCTCCGGCCCTCTTGCTAATGGAATGCCAATGAATGCGTCCGGCGCAGTGGCAAACCCGTCCCGAAAGGGAGGCAAGGAGGACGATATGAAGGGCTTCATTCGCCAACGAGGCAATGCGTGGGAGCTGAGGGTATTCCTCGGCAACCACGTGGTCACAGGTAAGCGGCGATATGCGTATCGAACGGTGCATGGCGGTAAGCGCGAGGCGCAGCGCGTGCTTGCCGCGATGGTCAGCCACGCTGACAAGGGTCTCGCCGTCCGGACGAACGCTACTGTTGGGAGTTGTTGGAGGCATGGTTTGAGATGGCGCTCCAGGCTTCTTGCCCAAGACGGCGGTGGAGACGCGTGGTTTGCTCGATCGGGTGCTATTGCAGCGTTCGCTCGCGCTCTGATCTCGAGGTCCTTGGAGCGACCAGAGCGGACTGTGAGACACAACGCGTCAGCATCGGTTGTGTCTCTCCTAATCAGCGGTCACGGCCGAATATTCGGCCACCGAGTCTCAGCAAGCAGCGAGGCAAGACGAGCGATTGCGTTCACGGCTGGAGCGTCGGGGTCGACATCCATTGGTGATGCGCCTTTGCGGTCTGCGGCGGCCACGACGGGGTCGACGGGAACGATCACGACGTGATGGTCGCCGAATGCGGCACGCACTCGGGCCTCATCTTCGGCATCTGCGACCTTGTTGGCTACGACGGTGATTCGGCCTTGTTGACGCTCGGTAGCAACGAGCACGGCGCGCTGTCCAACGTCGATCGAGCGTGGCGTCGGCTCGACGATCACGAGCGTCGTGTCGACCGACGCCTCGGGCAGGCGGGTCAGGGTTCCGATTCCTGCTTCGAGGTCGGCGACGATGAAGGTTGTCGTTGTCGTGCTAGCGGCACTGTGGCCGATCTTGTTGAATACCAGCTCGGGAGTGCAAGAACTGAACCCGGTGTTGCTGGACACGACACGCTCCCTCCGCTTGTCCAGAACGCGAACGCTCTTCGGAGTGCTGCTTCCCTCGGTGATGCCAGCCATCGTCCTGGGCGTGCGGGTCGCGACGCCGATCGCCCTCGTGATCACGCTTCTGGTCGAATACCTCACGGCGGTGAACGGTGTTGGCGCCCTGGTAGGGCAGGCTCAGCGGACGTTCGAGCCTGCCAGGGTGTACGCACTCATCGTCATCGCCGGTCTTCTCAGCCTCATCGTTAACGCGTGTGTTCGCCGTGTCGAAATCGCAGTGCAACGACGACGAGTGGGCGACTGATAGGCGCGGAAAGTCCCGAATCGTCGCGATCTTCTCGTATAGGCAGCAACAACATCGGATGCGACATCCCTACTTGTATATATTGGACTACTCCAATATATTAAGCCTATGGCTTCCGACCTGCTCTCTCTCGCTGCTGCGTCTTCGCTTCTGGGTGTGTCGTCGGAGCGCGTTCGTCAGCTGGTAGTCGCGGGGGATATCGCTGGTGTGCGGTTCGGGAACGCCTGGGCGGTTCCTCGAGTTTCGATTGATGCTCGGCGGCAGGTGTCGAATCGTCGCGGTCGTCCGTTGAGCGCCGATCGAGCCTGGGAGTCGATTGCGGCGGGTGATGTTGATCTGTCGAATATCAGTCGTTACCGGAACAGGGGACAGGTTCACCGCTACGAGATGAGCGCAGCTGATTTGGCGTTCGTTTCTGGT
>JAACCU010000122.1 GCA_009937405.1 Actinomycetota bacterium | reverse complement strand
CGGGTACCGCTTGTATGTGACCTGCTGGAGGTAGCCAACCACAGAGGCACCAATCGCCAACAAGGTACCGATCACAAGAACCGGAGCGATCCAGAAGTGCCACACAACTGCAAGAATGGTCATGGCCGTTGAGTGTAGAGGGCTGAGGGCTGCGAAGTAACGCTGGGGTCTGCGTCGTCGTAGTGCGAGCGCTGGCCCCCCACAATCCTCAGTCGTCCAACACCTTGCCGCGCATGCGGGGGACGACCATGACGGCGTGCCGCGAGCAGAAGTTCTGCTCGTTGTAGATGCTCAGCTGCGTTCCGCAGTCGAGTTCTTCGCAGACACGGCCCCCGTCATTGAGCGGAGTGTGGCGTTCGATACTGGTGAAGCGTTCGGCGTGGACCGGCATGCCTCATTAACGAAGCGAGAAGCCATTTCAGTTTCATATTTCGGGGGACTGTCATGAATTCGTCACAGTCCCAACGGCATCAGTCGCCGCGGATTTCCCACTGGATTGCTTCGAACACCTTCATTCGCAGGGCTTCGGGAACTTCCTCTTGGCAGCGCAACGCCACGACCTGTTTCAGTTCGGCCTCGAACGTATAGCTCTCCATGCACGGTCGGCAGTATTCGATGTGAGCCGTGATGGTGGTTCGTCGTTCGACCGTCAGCTGACCGTCAAGATAGCCGTACAGCTCCCGCAGGGCCTTCTGGCAGTCGTCGTCGCAATGCTCAGTGCCCGCTACGTCTGGGTTTACGGCATCTGGATTCTCGGCAGTCATGTCATTCACCATCACAATCGGCGCCGACGCAGGCCGGTTCGGGATCCGGCAGCAGGCGTCGAGCTGTGGCAAAGGCATACAACCGCTTCTGCAGCTGCTTTCTTCCCCGATGAAGACGACTCATCACAGTGCCGATGGGAACGTCAAGAATCTCGGCGATCTCCTTATAGGCGAATCCCTCGACATCAGCCAACAGAACCGGCAAGCGATAGTGCTCGGCCAGCCCCTCCACGGCGTCCTTCACTTCAGCTTCACCGAAGAGATCCATCAGGTCGTCCTCGGCGCTGCGACCAAGGGTCGCGCCAGTGAGGCCGCCAATGCGGCGGTAGAGGTACCGATCTTCGACGTCGTCAATATCAGACTCATCGGGACGGCGCTGCTTCTTGCGATACGCGTTGATGTAGCTATTGGTGAGGATGCGATACATCCATGCCTTCAGGTTCGTGCCAGCTTCAAACCTCTCATAGGCGCGGTACGCCTTGAGATACGTCTCTTGGACGAGGTCTGCCGCGTCGGCCGGGTTGCGGGTCATCCGCAACGCTGCCGAGTAGAGGCCGCTCATGAGCGGCATCGCATCGTCGGCGAACGTGGCTTGATCGGCCACAAGACCTCCTCAGAGAGTGGAGCCCGAGAGGAGAATTGAACTCCTGACCTACGCTTTACGAGAGCGTCGCTCTACCAACTGAGCTACTCGGGCGGGACTGAGAAGGTACCAAATCCGGCGATGAATCCCGACCCGTATGCGGCCGAACAACAGCTAGGTGGCGGGCAGCTTCAGTAGGAGCGATTGCAACAGCAGCGCTTCATTAGGATTGCGGATGAGCGCGTCCGATGTGTCGCGTAGATGTTTGACCGCATCAAGTGGACCCTGGCGTAAATCATCACGAAGGATCATCTCGCGATAGCGGGCAGCCAGGGTCGACAAACCGAAGCGCAGCTCTTCAGTGCGGAACTGTCGTTGCTCGCGCCGATGCCGGGTTTCCATGTCACGTCGGCCCGATCCTCGAGTACCGAGCGCCTCTTCGCGCTGTTCGAGCGCTTCAAGCTCAATCTGATGGTGGCGGACCTTTGCCTTACCGGCATCGTCGATCAAACCACGGACCTCTTCGACAAGAACCGCCGCGGCCGAACCGGATCCATCGAGACGATCAGGCACCGACCACCACGCGTCTCGACGCAACGCCAGCTGCTCATCAGTGGCAAGGACTCGGGCCCGCTCAACACTGCCGTTCGAGGCCGCGGCAACGACGGCCGCCTGCACGGCATCGGCCAGCCCCTCGGCCACCAAGGCGGTTTCGATATCGTCAGCGGCCACCGAGCCAAAGTCAACCCGTGTGCAGCGACTGGCAATGGTGATGTGTTCCGGTGGCACGTCTTCGGCCAGCAGCACGAAGATCGACGGGGCCGGCGGTTCTTCAATCGTCTTGAGCAATGATGCCGCAGCCGCGGGTGTGGCCGTATGGAAGCGGTTGACGACCAACACCTTGCGGTTGCCTTCGACCGGTGACCGGCTGGCCTGCACGATCAATGGTTCAGCCTCCTCGTCACGGCGCAACAAGTTGCCGACCGGGTCAAGCACGTGCACGTCGGCATGCTCCTCTTTCTCGGCGAGACGGCGATGACGCTCGGCGCCTTCAGGGTCAGCGGCGGCAAGCAACTCGCCGGCAAAGACCGCCGCCGCACGACGCTTGCCGCTGCCTCTGGGACCAACAAAAAGATACGCATGGACGGGCGCCTCGACGGCGGCCTGAAGACGGCGAACCGCTTCGTTCTGTCCGATAACTCGATCCCAGCTCACGGGTGCTGAGCCAACCAGCCATCGACGACGACATCAACTCGCGCGGCAACCTCTTCGACCGTTCCTCCTGCATCGACCACACGCCAGTGGTCGGGGGCAGCCCCTGCCATCTTGAGGTAGCCCCGTCGGACGCGTTGATGAAACTCGGCCCCGGCCCCCTCAATACGGTCAATCTGGTCACCCAAACGTTCCCGAGCAACGGCAAGGTCAACGTCGAGCAGCACGGTCAGATCAGGCTCGATGCCGTGCGTGGCAAAGCGCATCATGTCGTCGAGCACCGCAAGATCGAGACCTCGTCCATACCCTTGGTAAGCGAGAGCCGAAGCGGTAAACCGGTCGGAGATGATCGTCTCGTCCCGCTCCAAGGCAGGTCCGACAATCTCGGCCACATGTTGTGCCTTGTCGGCAACGACCAAGAGGGCCTCGGCGCGGTCGTCAAGCTCACGGTGTTCGGGATCGAGAAGGATCCCGCGAATCGAACCGCCGATGTCGGTGGCTCCGAATTGGAACGTGAGCGGCAAGCCGAGACGGCGGGCTAGGCGATGGGCCTGCGTCGACTTCCCCGAAGCATCAGCACCTTCGAAGGCGATCAGTCGTCCACTCATTCCGCTGACTCTTCCACGCCACCAGCTGATTCGCTGAGGAACGCCCCCGACCCCGCTCGCAAACTCCACGACGCGAGCAGGCCGGCTGCGACGATGATCGTGGACGACAACCACAGTGTGAGTCGCACCCCAGGCACCTGAACGTGGAGATTGCCAATGCCGATCTCGCCATCCCAGAGCCGGTTGGACAAGCTATCGAGCAGCTCAGAAACGATCGGCGCGACTGCGAGAGCGAGCAGCATGCAGAACCGCACGACCACAAGCAGAGCAGAAAACACTCGGCCGCGGAGGTCGTCATCGACGTTTTCGTGCAACAGAGTGAACCCGAGGACATAGATAGGACCGGCTGCGAAGCCGACAATAGCGACCACCGGAACAACCACGCCAAGCACCGATGCGGAGCCGGCGACGAACAAGGCTCCTCCGGCAAGCACGAGGGCAAACGGGAAAACCTTAGCCCGATTGATCTTGTTTTGCAGCACCGACGCAGCAACAACGCCGACCGCCATGCCACAACCGAGGGCGAAGAGTATGAGGTTGAAGTCAGCGGGTTCACCCGAGATCACCTCATCGACAAAGATCGCGCCAAGCGGGACGAGCATGCCGCCGCCGATGACGGCGGTTGCCAAGCCCACGTTCACCGCTCGGACGATCGGGTTTACGGCGATAAAGCGCCAGCCCTCGCGCAGTTCACGAAGCGCGCCGCCAAGATCCCATTTGCTGTGCTCCCCGGCTACCCGCTCGACGGGCGCACGGCGACGGTAGACGATGGTCGAAACGAGGAGGGCAGTGGCGAGGAACGACAGGCCATCGACATAGAACGCGAGGCCTTCTTCATTGAGTTGCCAGGTGTCGACCCAACCCTCGTCCCCGAAGCGCTCGGAAAGCTTGGCCAGCAACGCGGCCAGGCCTGCCGCTACCGGGAACATGCCGTAGGCGGCAGCCACATTGAGCGAGTTCGCGGTGGTGAGCTTGTCTCTGGGGACCAGGCTCGGGACGATTGCTTCCTTGGCCGGAGACCACAGCATCGTGAATATCTCGAGGATGAACGAAGCAATGATGAGCCCGTAGAGCGTGTCGACGAACGGCAGGGAGAACAGCACCGCGGCGCGACCGACGTCGCAAACCAGCATCACCTTTTTGCGGTTGAGCCGATCGACGATGACACCGGCGGCAGTGGCGAGGAAGAATCCCGGCGCAATTCGTGCACCCAAGACAAGGGCGATGGCCGTGCCTTCAGAGCCATCACTGATGCGCTCAGCCAGCGAAATGATGGCGATTAGGCCGAGCCAGTCACCTGTGGCCGAGATGACCTGAGCGATCCAAAGCTTGAAAAATTCCCACGATCCGAAGATGCGTTCGATCTGGCCAGTCGGTTTGCTGGCACCAAGCGCGTCGTTCAGACGTTCAGCGCTAGTGGTGCTCCGGTCGCTCACGACCCCGAACCATAGCGACCAGGGTTAGTCACCTGCAGTCGTGGCCGCATCGTCTCCGTCAGAAGACGTAGCAGCAGCCTTCTTCTTGG
>JAACCU010000121.1 GCA_009937405.1 Actinomycetota bacterium | reverse complement strand
CGCGGCTTTTCGTGAGGGTCTTGTCACCAACGTTTTGAACCCAAAGGTCGCAATCGTCTTCTTGTCGCTTCTGCCAAGTTTTCTTGACCCTCATGGCACGGTCTGGCTGCAAGGGCTCATTCTCGCCGGCGTGTATCTCGGGATTGGTCTCATCTGGCTCACGGGGTGGGTTGTGCTGTGCACCACTCGACAGGCCCGCGCATTGCTGACCGGCAGAACTCGTCAGGTGATCGATGGTTTCGCAGGCACGGTGTTGGCGGGATTCGGGATTCTTGTGGTCGTCGACCCGTGAACTCATGCCCGGCTTGTGGCTGGCGGTGGCCCCGCAACGCCGAACTCGGATTGGCATTCGTTTCCAACCGCTACATTGCCCATGAATAATCAGGAGTATCGATGATCGGTGAGCAGCCCAATGATCAAGAGATTGAGCGCTGGCGCAACGCCGCGACCAAAGACGACGTCAATGCCATGACCAACCTCGGTCTGGTCGCGGCAGGGCTCGGCCGCGTTGAGGGCGAAGATTCCGCTGAGGTATGGTGGGCGGCAGCAGCAGCCAAGGGCGGGGCCGACGCCATGTTCAATCTTGGCGTTCTGCGTTTTGAGGCGGAACGAACGGTCGGCCATGACTCCGC
This sequence comes from Actinomycetota bacterium, assembly GCA_009937405.1. Lineage (GTDB taxonomy): Bacteria > Actinomycetota > Acidimicrobiia > Acidimicrobiales > Aldehydirespiratoraceae > JAACCU01. Next base: position 7,815 of record JAACCU010000121.1, on the reverse strand, counting down.
CGTCTACTGGTGGGACAACGCCGCGCGCGTCGGCCATGACGACGCGATGGTTAATCTCGGATTCATCCGACAAAGCCAGGGTCGACTGAGCGGACCTGAATCAGCCGAGTACTGGTGGCAGCGAGCGGCTGAGGCCGGCAACCTCGATGCGAAGCACAATCTCGACGAGCTGCAGTCCGAACTCCGAGCGGCAGCGAGCGGCGAAGTCATCGTCGACCTGTCGCTTACGAACGACAGTAAGGGCTAACCGAGCTGCTGTTTCATCGCTCGCCGATGACCACGAAGAATCGCCTCGGTGTAGCCGTTGGGTTGCACCCGTCCCTTGAGCACCAGGTCGAGTGACGCTTGAAACGGAATCGATGTCTCGAAGTCAGGCGCCATCGGTTGGTAGCTGGCGTCGCCGGCGTTCTGCTGATCGACGATCGCCGCCATTCGCTGCATCGTGGAGCGGACCTGGTCCTCGGTCACAACATCATGGTGCAGCCAGTTTGCGACATGTTGCGAGGAGATTCGCAGGGTTGCGAGATCCTCCATGAGCCCGATGTCGTCTATGTCGGGGACGGTTGAGCAACCAACGCCCTGACCCACCCAACGGGCTACATAGCCCAGGATCCCCTGCACATTGTTTTCCAGTTCTCGCTCAACTTCTTTCGTCGAGAGCACGCGATCTTTGGCCAGGATGGGGATTGCGAGCATGCTGTTGACGCGCTGGCGAGGTCGGTCGATCAGGTCGCGTTGGCGGTCGGCTACGTCGAGCAGGAAATAGTGGATGGCGTGAAGGGTTGCTGCGGTGGGTGATGGCACCCACGCACAGTTCGCACCGGCAAGCGGGTGCGCAATTTTGGTTTTCACCATCTCGGCCATCTCTGAAGGCATGGCCCACATGCCCTTGCCGATCTGGGCACGGCCCTTGAGGCCGCAGGCCAGCCCCGTATCGACATTGGAGTTCTCGTAGGCCTGGAGCCAGGTTGCACCCTTCATTTCCCCCTTGGGAAGAACTGGGCCGGCCTCCATATCGGTGTGGATCTCATCCCCCGTGCGGTCGAGGAAACCAGTGTTGATAAAGACAACCCGCTTGCGGGCATGCTCAAGGCACGCCTTCAGGCCGAGCGACGTCCGTCGTTCCTCGTCCATGATCCCCATCTTGAGCGTGTTGGGAGCGAGGCCCAGCACGGATTCGACGCGGCTGAACAGTTCACAGGCCAGGGCGACTTCGTTCGGGCCGTGCATCTTTGGTTTGACGATGTACACCGAACCGGCTCGGGAGTTTCGGAACTCGCTCGACCCATTGAGATCATGCATCGCCGCTGTCGACGTGATGAGGGCATCGAGCATCGTCTCCTGAACTGGTTCACCTTTGTACGTGACGATGTCGGTGGTCAGGTGAGGTCCGACATTTCGCACCAGCATGAGGGAGCGACCGTGTTCGACATGCTCGCCACTGCCATCGGCCGCCGTGAACCTGCGATCTGAGTCCATCGTGCGATGGACCGTCTCGGCACCCTTGGTGAACGACCGCGTGAGCGTTCCCTTCATGAGACCAAGCCAGTTTCCATAGACCACGAGCTTGTCGTCGAGGTCGACAGCGCACACCGAATCCTCGCAGTCCATGATCGCGGTGACTGCGGATTAGAGAAGGATGTCGTAGATGTTGGCGTGGTCACGCCGCCCGATGAATAGGCCTTCGCCGAAGTGGATCTCGCAGCCGAGTCCGTTTTTGCGCAGCAGAATTGAGTCGGGGGATGCCGGGTTGCCGGTATAGGCCACGAATCGTTCCGGCCTTAGGAGGGTGCTGACCGTGCCATCGCCGCTGCGAGTTTTGAGGTCGCCGTCCTCCACGAAGTAGCTGGTGATCCAGTGGTGGCTGGCGCGGTCAAGGCTGAAGTGACGGTCGAGGAAATCTCGACCGTACCTGATGACCTGTTCCCCCCGAATGGGGTTGTACTTCGCCGTTCTACCGCAGCCGCTACCGCCGTCGATCACGTCGGTTCCAGAGAGCGCGTCGTAGAGGCTGCGCCACCGGGCATTAGCGGCGTTCAGCGCATACCGGGAGTTATCGAGCGGAACCACGAGTTGAGGGCCGGCGATACTCGAGATTTCTGGGTCAACGTTCTCGGTCACCACAGAAACGTCATCGCTGACGTAGTCGATGTATCCAATCTCTCGCAGGAAATTCGCGTAGGCGTCGACTTCGTGGCTCTCGTGGTCTCTATGCCACTGGTCGATCTGTTTTTGTAGCTGGTCTCGACGGTCTAAAAGGTCCGTATTGCGCGGGCCGAGCTCGGCGATGATTTCTTCAAACCCAACCCAGAATGAGTCGGGTTCAATGCCTGTCCCCGGTAGAAGTTCTGACCTGACGAACTCGGCGAGCGCAGGGGCAACAGAGAGATTGTCAGAGTGCATTGAAAGACCTTTAGCAGCCAGCGAGAGGAGATCAGGATACGACTGTTTAGTCGCCGATGACCAAGTAGCTATCCATCGAGTCATCGAGCGCCTCGGCCCACCTTGTGTGATGCACGGGTGCCTGCGTACCGGTCAGGGTTGAGGTGAACCCCCAGTCGCGATACTCCATGATCGATTTCCCTTTGTGGCCTTTCCACGTCTTGAACATGGCGTTCACGGCCGGGATGTTGAAGTCGGGATAGTCGGTGAGATCGACGAGGTGCTGCGTGTAGTCGCCCTGGAAGTCAATCTCCTCGTAGGCATCGGCCAATGCGGCGTTTCGGTCGTGCCAGGGCTGACTATCAGCTTCCATGGTGGCCTGGTCGGGAGTCTCGATACGGCCGAGGATCATGTCTCGTGCGAACCAGGCCTGGGCGTCGAACATGTTGAATGTGTAGTACTGGTCTTGCATCCCGAGGTAGAAGAGTTTCGGATTGCGCTGCCATGTGACTCCCTTGTAGAGCCCGTCGGTCCACAACAGATTCCCGGTGATCAGGCGAAGATCGTCTTCGAGATACGGGAAGTGGTGCTTGTAGCCGGTGCAGCTGATGATGGCCTCGACCTCGGCGCTGGTGCCATCGGCGAAATGCACGGTATTACCGTCGACGTGCGTGAGGATCGGCTTCTCGGTCCAGTTGTCGGGCCAATTGAAACCCATGGTGCCGGCTCGTGAAGAAGTAATGATCGACTTTGCGCCGTACTTCCAGCACTGAGACCCTATGTCTTCCGCCGAATAACTCGAGCCGATAAGCATGATGTCTTTGCCGGCGAACTCGAGCGCATCGCGGAAGTCGTGGGCGTGGAGGATGCGGCCACCGAACGTGTCGTAGCCCGGGAAGTGCGGCATATTCGGCACCGAGAAATGGCCGGATGCCACGACGACGTTGTCGAAGGTGTCGCTGGTAACCGTGTCGCTCGCGTGGTCATGGGCGACGATTTGAAATTGCTCAGTATCTTCGTCGAAGGTGACGTGGCGGACCGAGTTGTCGAAGCGGATGTATTTGCGGACATCAGATTTCTCGACGCGACCCTTGATGTAGTCCCAGAGCACCGCACGAGGCGGATAGGAAGCGATCGGCTTGCCGAAGTGCTCTTCGAATGAGTAGTCGGCGAACTCCAGGCATTCCTTCGGTCCGTGCGACCACAGGTAGCGATACATGCTGTTGTGTACGGGCTCGCCGTGGTCGTCGAGACCGGTTCGCCAGCTGTAGTTCCACAGTCCGCCCCAGTCCGACTGTTTCTCGTAGCAAACGAGATCGGGAATGTCCCCGCCCTTGTCTCGTTCGGAGGCGAACGCCCTGAGCATGGCGAGACCGCTAGGTCCTGCCCCGATGATGGCGACTCTCGTCATGATGCTCCTGTGGTCAGTCGAGAATTTCGTCGAGCGCTCCGAGAAGCAGCTCAACATTTCGGAGACGAGCGGTGTTGCCCATACACCCTATGCGCCAGACCTTGCCCGCTACTGGTCCGAGACCCCCGCCGATTTCGATCCCGTAGCGGCTCAAGAGCAGGGAACGCACGTCGGCTTCGGTAGCACTGCCGGGCAGGCGATCCTCGGGAACCCACACCGATGTGAGTTGGGGTAGCCGGTGTCCTTCGGCTGCGAATAGTTTGAGGCCAAGTTTTTGTACGCCGGCCTGGATCGCCTCACCGCATGCGGCATGGCGAGCGATCACCTCAGGGATCCCTTCATCGAGCACTGCACCAAGCCCGGCGTGCAAGGAGAAGATCATCGAGATGGGTGCGGTGTGGTGGTACGCCCGAGCACCACCGTCGGAGCCGACGTAGGCGGCGATCATGTTGAGGTCGAGATACCACGACTGAGGCACGGGTTTGATCCGCTCTCGGGCCGTGTCCGACAACGTGAGCGGGGACAGCCCGGGCGCAACGCCGAGGCATTTCTGGGTGCCGCTGTAGGCCGCGTCGACGCCCCAGGTATCGAGGTCCATTGGCAGGCCGCCAAGCGACGTCACGCAATCAATGAGAAGGAGAGCATCGCCTTTGTTGGCACCGAGCTCTTCCACATCGGTTCGAACGCCGGTTGAGGTTTCGGCATGTACGACTGCGTACATGCTCGGGTTGGGGTGCGCTTCGAGCATCCGAGCGGTGTCGACCGGTTGACCCCATTCGGCATCGACCCGCACGACGTCGGCACCGCAGCGTGCTGCGAGGTCACACATACGCATGCCGAAGACGCCGTTGACGCCGATGACAACAGTGTCGCCGGGCCCAAGCAGGTTGACGATGGCTGCCTCCATCCCCGCCGATCCGGTTCCCGAGACCGGGAATGTCAGCGCGTTCGCTGTGCCAAACACGGTGCGGAGTCGCTCGTTGGGTTCGTCGAGCAGCTCGATGAATTCGGGATCGAGATGGCCCAGCATTGGCCGGGCGAACGCCGCGGTGGCTTCCGGATAGGGATTGCACGGACCCGGGCCCATGAGTACACGCTCAGAAAGTGGCATTGGACTATTCCAGGCCGCGTACGCGGCTCTTGGTGGGGTCGTAGAACGGGAAGTCGATGACGGTCGCCGGGATCCGCTTTTGGTGGCCGTCGATCTTGCCTACCTCGACCTCCGTGCCGATGTCAGCGTATTCGATTGCCATGCGGCACAGGGCGACGTTCTTTCGCAGGATCGGGGACATGCATCCACTGGTGATCTCGCCGACCTGAGCGCGGCCCACATGGACCGTGTCGCCGTTCGCCCCGATCTCGCCACCTGCGAGTTGGAGTCCGACGAGCTTGCGGTTCGGCGACGCCTTGCGGCGAACGAGGGCGTCGCGTCCGATGAAGTCATCTTCTTTGGTCTTGAGCGGCACGGTAAAGCCGATGCCAGCCTCATAGGGGTCGGTCTGGTCGCAGAACTCGTAGTCGGCGAAGATGAGACCCGCCTCGATTCGGAGCCAGTCGAGAGCTTCAAGCCCGAGTGGCTTGACACCGTGGGGTTCGCCCGCTTCGAAGATTGCGTCCCACACGGACGGAGCGTCTGATGGGTGGCAGAACACTTCAAACCCGAACTCGCCTGTGTAGCCGGTGCGAGAAATGACCAACGGAATTCCATCATGGGTGCCAAGCCTGGCGATGGAAAGCCGGAACCAGCCGAGTTCGTCGACTGTGGGCTGATCTGGTCGAGTCCAGATGATTTCGCGCATGATGTCGCGGCTCTTAGGCCCTTGCACTTGGAGGTTGTGGAGTTGATCGGTCGAGTCGCGCACCCACGCGTGAAGGCCTCGTTCTTGGGCCTGCTGGCGGAGCCAAAGTCCGCTTGCGTCGCTGCCGCCAATCCAGCGGAAGTTCTCGCGGCCGAGTCGAAAGACCGTGCCGTCGTCGATCATGCCGCCGGTGTCGTAACACATGGCGGTGTAGACGATCTGTCCGTCGGCGAGTTTGCGAATGTTGCGAGTGACGCAGGTTTGCATCAGCTCTTCCGCATCGGGTCCGACGACCTCGTATTTCCGCAAAGGCGAGAGATCGATGACGGCGGCGGCCTCGCGGCAAGCCCAGTACTCGGCGATGGCGCCGTGGTTGCGATAGGTGTTGGCGAGCCAGTAACCGTTGTACTCGGTGAAGTCTCGGGTCAGCTCGGAGGTGCGAGCGTGGAAGCCCGTCTCTTTGGTGAGTTCGCCTTCGCTGGCAGCTGTCATTCGAAATGCCGTCGCCTTCTTGAATAGGTTGGATTCGTCGTACACCCGCACCTGAATGTCGGTGGGGTTCCAGCCGTTGGCCGCATCAATATCGCAGGGACATGCGGTGGACACCGCCACGAGGTCGGTCAGGGCGCGCAGCAGGACGTAGTCGCCGGGCCGAGACCAGGGTTCGTCGAAGAAGATCTGGTTCGCGCTGTCGAGCTGGGTGTTGTAGAAGAAGTTGATGGCTTCCCAGCCTGGGCGTTGATTGATGCTGTAGGGGCCAAATGCGTCGTTGATGTTGTCGGTGCAGTTGATGTGGCCCGGGTAGCCCATGTCTTCGTAGTACTTGGCGTTGCATGCCGTATTAAAGGTGTCGTGGCGGCCAACGGTGTCCTGCACGACTTCGAGCATTGGCTGCATGTCAGCGCCGTAGAACTTTGAGTAGAGGCCGGGGCCGGGAAATGCTGCTCCCATGTTTGTGCGGGTGTATGTGGCGTCAAGAGCGGATTCGGTGCCGCTGTGTAGCGCTCGAGCATCGAGTGCCTGAAAGTCCGAACACTCGCGCCCTTCGATGTCGAGGATCTGGATGTACTGGCCGGCTTTGACCTCGTACGCAGTGGCCGTGCGGCGATCGACACGGAAGTCCTGCGTCGGGTCGGCCAACGGGACGGGCACGAGCGCGTCGGGCCCGGTCTCGATGGTCGCTCGGTGAATGTAAAGAATGAGATCGGTTGGTGGGTTTTGATCGTGGGGCGACATGGGGTCGCCGATCGCGGCGATGACGCAGGAGGCATCGGCCGATGCCGTCAGGCGGGTCGATGTACCGGCGGGCGCGTCGGGCTCAAAGAGGGACGCAGCGGTGGCGGTGCTCAGATCAATATTGCGCGACGCCAGCCCGGAACGAACCCTTCGGGCATCGATCAGGTTTCGGCTGAGGATTGATTGAATGCCCGTAGCGGCTTGTTGTGCAGTCAACCCCAGTAGGCCGGGGTCAGAGGTGCCTTCGGCGGCAAAGGCCGCGACTTCGGCAGCCTGTCTTCCGCTGGGGTCGACGATCTCGACAACGTCGCCAGAGCGCACGCTGACTGCGGTGGCTGCTCCGCCATGAACGATGTAGCGCTCCGTGCCTGGGGCCAGCAACATCAGACCTGGTTGTAACACGCGTGGACGGTTACCCAGCACCTTCATTGTCATCAAACCTCCTCAGTGCATTTGTCGAGCCCTGGCTCGACCAACGTACGTTCTGGACCAAATCTAGCTTCTGGACCAATGTAACTTACTGTTCAAGTACCGCCCATGCCAGTGAAATTCGACGGACCGTCCACTAGGTGAGGTTTGGGTACACCTTGATCGACAAGAACTCGATCGGAAGGGTCAACATTGTGACCGGGCCGTGGGCGACTTCGCCTCGAAACTGCACGGTGTCACCCTCGTAGAGTTTGTAACTCTTGCCGCCGTAGCCGTACTCCATTGCTCCCTCCAAAATGAAGAGAAACTCGACGCCCGGATGCTGGTAAAGCGGGAACACATCGGTGGCCTGGGTGAGGCGAGTGAGCATCGGCTCGATGGTGCGGGAGGGTCCGCGAAGGGTGCCCAGATCGAAGTAGCCGTGTCCAGGGCCGGATCCCTCATGGACGATCTCGTGGCGCTCGCCCGCTCGCACGATGACCAGATCGTGCTCCTCGTCGAGCCCTCGAAAGAGTGCAGTGAAGGGCACGTTGGCCGCTTCGGCCAAACCGAGCAGGG
>JAACCU010000120.1 GCA_009937405.1 Actinomycetota bacterium | reverse complement strand
CTGGCACTGGGTCCCGACGAGATCGGCGCCGGTGATGCCAACCGTCCAGTTGAGGCGGGACGCCATGGACACGATCTGGTCGGCGGTGTGGATGTCTTTCGGTCGCCGGATCTTTGGTACAGCAGCCATCGCCTCTTCGGTTTCAAACATTTTCATGCCGATGGGTGTGGTGCGGATTCGTAGCAGTTTGTCGAGCCGGGCAAGGGCCGTATCCCAGTCGATCGAACCGTCGGGCGGACGGATGAAAACGGACTGGCTCATGGGGTAACTCCGGTCTTGACGGCCTTGACGATTCGGTCGATGACCATGTCGAGGATCTCGGGGGTGGTGGCGAAGTTGAGACGTGCGAACCCGTCTGAATTCGAGCCGAACTCCACGCCACGGTTCAACGCGACGCCCGCCTTTTCAAGTAGGACGGAGGCAGGGTCGGCGCCCAGCGAGGTAGCGCCGAAGTCGAGCCACGCCAGGTAACCGGACTCGGGTGGAGCGTAGCCAACCTCGGGTATTTCGGCGGCAAGCCGGTCGGCCAGATGGTCGCGGTTTCGCGTGATCTTCGCCATCGTGTCGTTGAGCCAGGGCTCGCCGTGCCCCCAAGCCGCAATTGTGCCTTCGGCGCTCAATGCACTAGGGCGGCCATGGAGGTGAGCCGACTGTGCATCCATTGCGTCGAGCACTCGTTGATCGCCAACATGAGCGACGGCCAGGCTCAATGAGGCAAGATTGAACGCCTTCGATGCGCTACCGATAGTGATGGTGCGGTTCGCAAGGCTGGGGTCGCCCACCAACATTGGGAGATGGCGATTCGGGGCGTGGGCGAGGTCGGCCCAAATTTCGTCGCTGACGACGGTGAGGTCGTGTTCGGCGGCAACCCTTCCAAAGGCCTGGAGCTCTTCGGAGGTGTAGATCCGCCCGGTCGGATTGTGCGACTGGCTGAAGAACACGAGCTTTGTGGTGTCGTCGCAGGCGGCCGCGAACGCCTCGGAATCCAGCGTCGAATCCGGTCCGAGGGGGACTTCGACTACTCGGCGCCCTCCGGAGAGGGTGGCGTTAATAAACACGTGGTACACGGGCGTGAAGACGACAACACCATCTCCGGGCTCGGTCATCACATCCATGACGACCTCCATGGCGTGGAGGGCGCCGGTGAACGTCGTCATCCGTTCGGTGTCGAGGTCGAGCCCATGACGCCGCTTTACCCACGCAGCCCATGTGCTGTGTACGCGATCGAGGGCACCGAAGTTGTAGCCGAGATCGCCACGCCGGCACACGTCGATGATCGCTTCACCGATTTGGGGGTCTGGGGGAAAATCCATGTCGGCGACCCAAGACGCGAGCACGTCGGGGCCGTACTTCGACCACTTGGCGCCGTCGAGGGAGCGGAGACGATCTAGATCATTCATGATTTGTCCTCAGTCGAATTCGGGGGCACGCTTTTCGGCGAAGGCGGCGATGCCTTCTTGCCCATCGCGGCTGCCCATTGCAGCGGTGATCATTTTGGCTTCGTACTCGCCAGCCGTTTCCAGGCTGTGGTCGGCGCCGTAATAAACGACACGCTTGGCCTCGCCCAATGCACTGGCCGCACCCGTGGCGAGCTTCTGTGCGAGGTCACGAGTTGCGGAGTCGACATCGTCGTCAGGGACGATCCGATTGACCAGGCCCCACTGTTCGGCTTCTTCGGCCGAGAGCACGCGATTGGTGAGCGTGAGGTCGAGCATGCGACGAAGGCCGATGTGGCGCGAAAGGAAGTAGGACGACGTGCCATCGGGGGTCACGCCTGCCCGGGTGTAGGCCATGGTGTACTTCGCCGACTCGCCAGAGATCACCAGGTCGAAGGCGCTCATGAGCGACAGGCCCGCTCCACCGGCGGCGCCGCGGATGCCGGCGATGAATGGTTTTGGAATGTTGTTCATCAGATTGATGGCGGCATGAAAATCGATGAGCATGTCGTGGGCAACCTGGGGTAGCCGCTCACCTTGTTCATGGAAGAATTTCAGGTCGCCGCCGGCGCAGAAGACTTTACCTTCGGCGGTGACGGCGACAGCCTTCACATTCTCGTCGTACTTGACATCGAGCATCACCTGGCGAAGTTCACGGGCTTGTGTCGGGTTGACGGCGTTGGCGCCTTGGGGCCGGTTTAGATGGAGGTGACCAACCCGGTCACGGACTTTGTAGGTGATCGTTTCGAATGCCATGGAGCGACGGTAGTCGTCACCATGGCCGTGTGGCGAAGCGTCCACGTCCAGACATGGAGGTTAGACCTCTATCCGGACTGGGGACAGGTCGGTTATTGAGTGGTTTGGTGAGATCGGCTTTCATCATCGGCTGCCCTGGACAAACGTCCAATCGACACAACTTTCGCCTACGATCTCGCCACTCGCCGGGCTGTCATGCCCACTCGATCGGAGGTGCTCATGAAGGTCGGATTCATCGGACTCGGAAACGTTGGCGGAAAGTTGTCGGGGTCACTGTTACGCAACGGTTACGAGCTGACGGTGCGGGACCTTGATCCAGCTGCTGCTCAGCCGTTCCTTGACCAAGGCGCCCACTGGGGCGAGTCGCCCAAGGCGATGGCGCAGGCATGTGATCTTGTGATCACGTGTCTCCCTTCGCCGGCGGCGTCGGCCACGGTGATGGAGGCAGATGATGGCCTGCTCGCAGGTCTCGGCCCGGGCAAGATCTGGGCCGAGATGTCGACCACGGACGAGGCCGAGGTCACTCGCCTTGGCGCCCTGGTGAAGGCTGTCGGCGCTGAACCCGTCGACTGTCCCGTGTCTGGCGGCTGCCACCGGGCCGCCACCGGCAACATCGCGATCTTTGCAGGGTGCGAGCGGGACACGTTCGACCAGATGTTGCCGATCCTCACCACTATGGGTCGTCGTATCCTACACACAGGCGACCTTGGGTCGGCATCGGTTTTGAAGGTGGTCACCAATTATCTCGCCACAGCGAACCTCATCACGCTCTGCGAAGCGCTCGTGACCTCAAAGGCGGCGGGCATGGATCTCAACACCGCATACGAAGCGATCCGCATCTCGTCGGGCAACTCGTTTGTCCACGAGACCGAGAGCCAGGTCATCCTTAACGGCAGCCGCGACATCAACTTCACAATGGATCTCGTCGTGAAAGACATCTCGCTGTTTCAGGAGGTTGCCGACAGAGCGGAAGTGCCACTTGAGGTTTCGCCGCTGCTGCGAGACATCTTCCTGGATGCCCAGGACCGCTATGGCCCCCGTGAATGGTCACCCAACGTCATCAAGCGTCTTGAGGAAGCCACTGGCCTCTCGATACGTGCCGATGGCTTTCCCGCTGACATCCTCGACGATGAACCCGAAGAGCCTGGCTACGAAGTCATCCCTATGGGCACGTGACGCTTGGTCGGTTTAGCACGGTGTTTATTGTCGCCAGAGTTGCGTAGTCAGGGGATGGCGGCGATCAGTTCGTCGATGCCTGGTCGATCGTCGGGACCCTTGCCCCAGAAGCCATAGACGAGGACCCCCTCGGCGTCGACAATGAAATCGCCGCCGAGTTGACGGGTGTCTTCGGTTAGACGGCGAAGGTTGCGCCACTTTCCCTGAAAGCACAGTTGCAGATAGCGCCAGGCTGCTCGGGTACCCCAGACCCGCAGTAGCGATCCTCGTCCAAGGCCGAACGCGTGGTAGCCCGCGCGGTCTGAATCGATGAGAACGGCGAACGGAAGATCGTTCATGGCGAGATAGCCGTCGAGGTGTTCGGGCTTGGTGAAGGTGACGACGACGACTTCCGTCTCAGTTCCGAGTTCATCGAGGCGGTCGCGCACGGCGATCGCATGGGCTGCGCATGGGAGTCAATGGATATGGCGATGAAAGATCAAGACGATGGTCTTGCCGCGCTGATTAGCCAGCATCCAGGGGCTGCCGTTTCGGTCAGCCAGTTCGATCGTCGGGGCCGGTTGCCCGATCATTTTCTGTGCGCTCACGCCGACCATTGTGGCTGGAGACCTGTTGGAGGGGTGAGATATTTCGCGACTGTCTGGTGGTCGTGTGCGTTGCTCCCAGTGTGAGCACCGCTCTGCCGTCCTTCGCAAGAAGGTTGGCAGAACGTACGTACGTTAATATCAAAGCGTACGTACGTGCTATCATTCAGGCATGCTCACGGTTTCCGCGTTACGGGCCAACATCTACCGAATCCTCGACCATGTGCTCGAGAGCGGCGAGCCGATCGAAATCGAGCGGCACGGCCGGATTGTGCGAATTACGGCGGACGATCCGCCTTCTCGGCTCGCAAATCTGATCGCAAGGCCCGACGCCGTCGTGGGCGATATCGGCGATTTAGATGCCATTGGATGGACTGAAACCTGGATCTCTGACCCGTCATGATTCGCCTGGATACACATGTTGTGGTGTGGATGTTTGCCGGTTCTCTCGACCAGCTTTCGCCTATGGCCTACCGCCTGCTCGACGAGGAGCAGCTAGCGGTATCGCCGATGGTTGAGCTCGAACTCACGTATCTGCACGAGATCGGGCGTCTCAATCCCACCGGCACCGAAGTCGTGGCGGATCTCGCTGACCGGATCGGTCTTGCTACCTCGGGGCTGTTGTTGTCGCACGTCGTTGCTGAGGCCAAACCGCTCTCGTGGACCAGAGACCCATTTGATCGAATGATTGTCGCCGACGCGATTGCCGCTGGAGAGCCGCTTCTTACCCGAGATGAGCACATTCGTGCGCATGCCGCGAACGCAATCTGGTAGCTACTGCGAGCTGTGCCCGAGGCGACTGACGATGAAGTCAGCGATCTCGGTCATGGAAGCACGGGCCTCGGGGAGTTCCCGGTAAAACTCAAAGACGTGCCACATGCCTTCCCAAACTCTGAGGGTGACGTCCACGCCGTCTTCGCTCATGGCCGCCGAGACGCGCACAGCATCAGACTGCAAGAGATCTCGAGTACCCGTTGAGATGAATGTCGGGGGAAAGTCGGTGAAGTCAGCGTAGATCGGTGAGATGAGTGGATCGTTGGTTGGTCGGCCGGCCCGATAGTCGTCTGCCATAGCGCGTAGCGCACCGTCGCTTAGCGGCAGGACTGGGTCGCGATTGGCGATGTGGCTGTCGCCGCTGAACCCAAGATCGGCCCAAGGAGACAGCAGAGCCAATCCGGCCGGGAGATCCATGCCCTCGTCGCGGGCTCTGAGCATTGTGACCAGCGCCAGGTTTCCTCCGGCAGACTCGCCGGCAACGACGATGCGGTCGGGTGCGAACTCTGTTAGCAGCGAGCGATAGACAGCCAACCCAACGTCCGAGGCGGCCGGAAACGAATGTTGGGGACTGAGGGGGTAGAGCGGAGCGACGACGCGCCCGCTGATCGCTGCCGCGATCGGCGCAGTAATCACGATGTCCTCTCCGGGGGAACCCACGACGTAGCCACCGCCAAAGAAGTAGAGGACGACAATGTCTGCCCGGTTACCTCCCACGATCTCGCTGCAGGGCACTGCACCCTCGATGATGTCGCGCTCATGGACGGGGAATTCGGCGCGTGCCGCGGCCATCGCCGGCCCGAAGCCGGCGAGAGTTTCTGCTCGGATCCGCTCAGCATTTTCCAGCGTGACAATCTCGCGTGGGGCTGAAGGGTTGGCGTCTAGCCAGGCCTGGGCTTCAAGGCTGATCCCAGAACGTGGAAACTCGGCGGCGGAGTGCATGGCCTAACCATTAGCATCTGCACGATGCGGACGCAGAAACTCGTGACCCTCGATGTCGAGGGCGTCCTCATCCCGGAGGTGTGGATCAATCTCGCTCGCCGCACTGGCATCGACGCGCTCATGGTCACCACTCGTGACGAACCGAACTACGACCGCCTCATGCAAAAACGCTTGTCGATACTTGATGAACACGGCGTCAACATGAGCGATATTCGAGCTGTACTCGCCGATATGGGTCCACTCGACGGTGCCCGTGAGTTCCTCGATGCACTGCGAGCCGACTACCAGGTCGTGCTCCTCAGCGACACCTTCGAGCAGTTCGCGGCCCCACTGATGAGCCAGCTCGGGTATCCGGCCATCCTGTGTCATCAGTTGCGCGTGACGAATGATCACATCGTCGACTATGTGCTGAGGATCGACGACCACAAGCGTCGTTCGGTGGAGTCGTTTCGTTCGCTCAACTACCAGGTTGTCTCGGCCGGAGACTCCTACAACGATCTCTCGATGTTGCGTGCAGCCAATGCTGGAGCGTTGTTCAACGCTCCAGAAAACGTGATCATCGAAAACGCGGACCTGCCATCGTTCACGGACTATGACGATCTTCGGGCCTGGATCGGTGCTGCGGACCCAGGCCCTTCTGGCACCTGATCAGGCGTCGAGGACGGGGACCTGGGCCATGGCAGCAGCGATGGCATCGTCGCTGAGGTCGTAATCGACCATCTCGCCGGACAGGAAGTGTTCGTAGGCGGCGAGGTCGAGATGACCGTGGCCGCATAGTGCGGTGAGGATCGTCTTTTCCTCGCCGGACTCCTTGCACGCCATCGCCTCGCGGATCGCCGCGGCGATTGCATGGGTCGGTTCGGGTGCGGGCACGATTCCCTCTGAACGTGCGAACTGCAGCGCGGCGGTGAAGCACTCGGTCTGGCCGATGGCCTCGGCCTCGACGAGGCCTGTTTCGTAGAGGTGCGAGACCAGGGGCGACATGCCGTGGTAGCGCAGGCCACCAGCGTGGATCGGGTCTGGGACGAACGAATGACCCAACGTGTGCATCTTCACTAGCGGCGTCATGCCGGCCGTATCGCCGAAGTCGTAGCGGTACTCGCCTTTGCTGAGCGACGGACACGCCGCCGGCTCGACACAACGGATCGTCGGGTTCATCCGGCCGGCAAGCTTCTCGCGCAGGAAGGGGAAGCTGAGGCCACCGAAGTTGGAGCCGCCGCCGGTGCAACCAACAAGCACGTCGGGGGTCTCGCCGACCTTTGCCAACTGGAGTAGGGCCTCCTCGCCAATGATCGTCTGGTGCAAGAGCACGTGGTTGAGCACTGAGCCGAGCGCGTAGCGAGTGTTTGGGTCTTCGACTGCCATCGACACAGCCTCAGAGATAGCAATACCGAGGCTGCCATTGTGATTCGGATCCTGGGCCAGCAGCGACCGACCGAACTCGGTCAAATCGCTTGGTGACGGGTGAACGGTGGCGCCCCAGATCTCCATCATTGTCTTGCGGTGCGGCTTGGCCCGGTAGGAGGCTGCGACCTGCCACACCTCGCACTCGATGCCGTACTGAGCGGTGGCGAACGCGAGCGCGCTGCCCCACTGCCCGGCCCCGGTCTCTGTCGTCAGCTTCGTAATGCCTTCTTGATGGTTGTAATACGCCTGGGGCACCGCCGTGTTGGGCTTGTGCGAGCCCGCGGGGCTCACGCCTTCGTACTTGTAGAAGATTTTTGCGGGGGTATCCAGCAACTGCTCGAGACGGCGCGCACGAAACAGCGGACTCGGGCGCCCCAGCTTGTACACGTCGAGTACGCCTCCCGGGATATCGATGTACGAGTCCTGGGAGACTTCTTGCATGATCAGGGCCATAGGGAACAGCGGGGCCAAATCGTCGGGGCCGATCGGCTCGTGGGTACCGGGATGCAGCGGCGGGGGAGGCGGCGTCGGCAGGTCCGGGATCACGTTGTACCACTGTGTGGGCATCTCGGATTCTTCGAGCAGAACCTTGCTGTAGTTAGCGGCCATCCGGCATCTCCGTCCATTGTTGGAAAGCCAGACCGTAGACCAAATGTTCAGCCGAGGAGTCTGAAGAGGTCTCTCTCGTAGGCATTCTCCGGATCGGAGCGCACTGCCTCGTCGAGTTCATGAGCATCGGCACCGACGAGGATGCGCCACTTTCCGGCCTTGACTGCATCGAGGATGACTCTTGCGGCTTCCTCACCCGTCATCGGTGCCAGCGTCTCGAACTGTTCTGCAGCCAGGAGTTGGAGTTCGGCTTCCTCAGGCGTTGGTTCGATCACCCGGGCACGCATTGAGTTGGTGACGATCTGCGTACCGATGTGTCCGGGCATCACTACTGCAGCCCGGACGTGGGGAGCATTCACTTCGAGGTCCTCCATCAGCGCCTCGGTGAACCCTTTGACTGCAAACTTTGCGGCCGAGTAGGCGGTGTGGGGACGGCCTTTTCCGAAGCTCGCATAAAACCCGTTGACCGAGCTTGTGTTGACAATCAAGCCCTCGGGTGCGGCGACAACGAACGGAAGAAAGACTCGGCAACCGAGATAGACGCCGCCCCAAGTGACCGAGAATGTGCGGTCCCAGTTCGCACGTTCGTCGAACATGCTCCCGCCGCCGGCGATCCCGGCGTTGTTGAAAACAGCGTGGATGTGGTCGGTGTCGAAGTGCTGAAGGACTGCATCGCGAAACGACTCGAGGTCGGACTCGCTCGATACATCGGCGTGGTGAATGAGGACGTCAGCGCCGGGTGTCTCTCGCTCCACGATCGCCACGGTTTCTTCCATGTTTTCGACGCTGACATCACAGGTCGCGACCAGTGCCCCCTCTGCTGTCAGTTGACGGATGAGCTCACGACCCATGCCCGTTCCGCCGCCGGTGACGACAACGATCTTGTCGGTAAAGCTTTTCATCAGGACCAGGTCACCTTCACCGGCAGGGTCTTGTAGCCATGGACGAAGCTACTGGCGGTGTAGGTGGGGTCGCCGGCGGGTTCGATCGTTTCGATTCGTTCGATCATCTGTTCCAGCAGTGCCGTGATGCTTGCCTTGGCGAGGTGTGCCCCGAGGCAGTAGTGCTCGGCCCATCCGAAGCCCAGGTGTCGGTTGTGCTCTCGGCCGACGTCGAAACGGTCTGGGTCGTCGAATATCTCCTCGTCGCGATTGGCAGCGCCATAAAACATGCAGAGTCGATCGCCCTTCTTGATGAGTACGTCGTCGAGTTGATAGTCCTCGAGGGCTGTCCGCTTCATGTAGTTGACCGGTGCGGTGTAGCGCACGATCTCGTCAACGGCAGTCTTTATTAGCGTCGGGTCTTCCTTCAGTCGAGCGAACTCCTCAGGGTGATCGAGGAATGCACCGATTGCCCCGGACAGGGAATGCCGGGTGGTGTCGTGGCCGGCATTGAAGACGATGAGGTAATAGCCGAGCGTTTCGATGAGTCCCATGGGTTCGCCGTTCTCGAGTTGAGCGTTGGCGAGCAGTGATGCAAGGTCGTCACGGGGGTTTTCTCGACGCTCTTCGATGATGACGTTGAAGAGGTCGTAGAACTGCAATCCCAAGAGATCGGCCGCTGCTTGGCGGTCCTCTCCGGGAGGACCGAGGTCCGGGTCGTCGAAGGCGAATAGTTGGGACGTGAGTTCAAGAAGGTGATCCTCGTCCTCGGGCGGGACCCCAAGAATTGTGCACAGGACCCGTAGCGGGTGTCGTTGGGCGACTTCGGCAACAAAATCGACCGGCTCAGATCCGTGTTCGCTGAGGCGGTCGATGACCATCCTGGCGGTATTGGTGACGATCTCGTCGAGTCGGGTGATACCGCGTGGTGTGAAGAAGCCACTCGCCACATTACGGAACTCTCGATGGTCCGGCGGATCCATCTGGATGATCACCCGCATCGAATTGAAGGGGTTGTCTTCGCGATCAAAGGTATCCGCCTGTTCTTCGCGGAAGATCACGATGTTGCCGGCTTCATTTGAGAACACCTCTGGCTGGGAGGAGATCTCGGTGATGTGACGATGTCGAGTGATAGCCCAGAAATTTTCGAGTTCATCGACATCGGTCCAATGGATCGGGTCGTTCGCCCGCAGCCATCGCCATTCCTCGAACGGGAAGCTCTGCTCGCCGTACGCCTGTGACGTGATGATCGCTGTGTCGAGATCGGCTGGAGATGTAGTCATGGCCCCACAGTAGGTCCCAGATCCGCGATCTGGAAAAAGGGCCGCACGGGATGCCCTTCTGCGCTGGACTTGGTGTAAGGCCAGAGCTTCTCCATCACAAACAAGAACAGGGAATCTTTCTATGGCAACTTCGCAGCCGGCGATCCTCGGGGATCTCCAGAAGTACCAGTGGTACGTCCACATGAGCCGCACCGAGGGTGCCGATCTGGGCGTCATCAAGCAGGCTCTCAAAGACGCACAGGCTGACGCGGCAGCGCAGGGCGTCAACCTGTGCATCCTCTTGGGTCCGTCCCTCGCCACCGACCTCGGTATCGAGACCGGCGGCGATTTCCAGGATTACCCCGGTTACGAATCCCCCGACGGGTCCAAGGTCGCTAAGGGCACTCAGGAAGAGCTTCTCCTGTGGGTCCACGATGCCGACAAGGACCTGATCTGGGAAGTGCAGCACACGGCTCGCCGCGCCCTCGCCGGGCACATGTCGGTTGCACGCGAGACCCCATGCTTCATCTACAAGAACAGCCTCGACCTCACCGGTCACATCGACGGCACCGGTAATCCCGAGCCTGAAGATCAGCAGGACCGCGGCATCATCGCTGATGGCGAAGCCGGCGCAGGTGGCTCGTACTGCATCGCCCAGCGTTGGGTTCACGACATGAACTACTGGGCATCGCTGAGCCTCAACGAGGAAGAGAACGTGTTCGGCCGTACCAAGGCCGACTCGACCAAGCTCGACGTTCAGGTTCCTCGCTCGCATCTCTCCCATGTGGAGCTACGTGAAGGTGCCACCGCCGACGAGTCGACCGCCAAGCGCGGCGAGATGGTTCGCCGGTCAACGCCGTACGCCTTCCACGACGGCACTGTCGGCCTGTACTTCATGGGCTTCTGCAAGACGCAGGCTCCTCTGCGTGAGCGCATGGACGCCATGTACGGTCACAACGACCACGAGACCGATGCAATTACCGACTACTCGACGCCCGCTTCGGGCTCGTACTACTTCGCTCCGTCGGTTGAGGCTCTTGCTGCCGCTCTCGGCTAAGCACGTCTGACTACGTGAAATCGGCGGCCCCTAGGGGCCGCCGATTGTCGTTTTGCGTCAGGTCCGGTGTCAGTCCAGAGTGAAGGTGTCAGTCCAGAGTGAAGGGGCCGGCGTCGTCAGGGATATAGCTGACCCCGTCCTTTTCTGCGCTTACGATCGTGGCGGCAACGTCCCACATACCGCTGGTCATGGATAAGCGAGTCACGGTGATCTTGCCATTGTGATCGGTGTCGACGGTCGTCTCTTCGAACGTGCCGTCGGCGTACGTGAAGCGAACGGTGACAACCAAATCTTCGATGTCGTTGCCGCTTGAGTCGTCGAAGTTCAGTTCGATCTTCGCCTTGTCCTGGTTCTTCTTCGACTTGTCGGTGAAGTCAACTGCAGTGGCTGCCGTCGGGGCTTCGGTCGTTGTGGTTGGGGGGGCTGAAGTCGTGG
>JAACCU010000119.1 GCA_009937405.1 Actinomycetota bacterium | reverse complement strand
GACAGAACTGCCGGCCGAATTGATGGACGCTGTCGTCGGGTTCGGCACTCCTGACGCGGTTGCTGATGCCGTCGTGGACTGTTTGCCGCAGGCCTAGTAGCCCCAAAGCCCAATGTTTGTGCGTCAGCCGGGGTGAAACTTCGTCGAGAATCGGCTGGTTTGACGCGAATCATATTCGCGCCGAACGTGCGTTCGTAATCGCTCTCCGTGAAAATATCCTTGCGTATTTGGAGGTATGGGGAGTAGTGTGGGGCGATATGGAGTGCTAGGGATCCTGTTAGGGGACCGAGGGGTTCTCTGGAGATACTCAACTGCCTTCTCCGCCAACACGAACAACGCACGGAAAAGAGGTGAGCAATGGCACGGTTTGTCGGAAACTTCGAACACACAATCGACGACAAAGGCCGGCTCATTCTCCCGTCGTCGTTTCGAGCAAAGCTGGCCGAGGGAGCGTTCATCACGCCGCTCGACCATTGCTTGGCGATCCTTCCGGCCGAAGAGTTCGACCGGATGGCTGATCGACTCGAAGCACAGGTAGCCAAGGGCGACGTTGGAGTCGATGCGTTGCGTCACTTCGCCAGCCAGGCCGACGAGGTCACCCCCGATTCTCAAGGCCGAGTTCGTCTGCTTCCGCATCTGCGCGAATTGGGTGGACTCGACCGCAACGTCATTGTCACCGGCGCGCTTCGCCGTATCGAGCTCTGGAACCCGGAGCGCTGGTCGAGCATCAGCCCGAGCGGCGCCGAAAAACTCACCGACGCCATCGAGCGCGGGCACGGCTTCGGACCCAACTAACGCAGGAAAGGATCTACCCGGCTACTGGCCACCAGTGAACGAACCGAACATCTGCAGTCTTCCGATCAGCAAATGGAAGACCCGTACTCCGCCCGCTTGCCATTAGCACGACCGGGGAGAAATCCCGGCGTGCGCCGCCGATCGGGAGACTGCAGATGGGCGATTCGGCCGCAGCGGCCTCACACCGGGTGTTTTGAACCATGACCGACAACGTCGACAACCAGACTGGCGGCACGAAACCGTTCTCCCACGTGTCTGTCATGCGTGACGAGGTCGTATCAGTGCTCTCGGAAGTTCCTGATGGCCTCGTCGTCGATGCCACGCTCGGCGGTGCCGGCCATGCATCCGCTCTTCTCGCAGTAAACGAGGGCCTCTCGATCCTTGGTCTCGACCAGGATGAGCAGGCACTCGCCGCTGCTGGCACCCGGCTCGCACCCCATGGCGACCGGGTGACCCTCCGCCACACCCGTTTCGATGGTCTCGCCGATGCGGTCCGCTCTCTTGGACACACTCAGCTTTCCGGTGCATTGTTCGACCTGGGCGTGAGTTCGCCTCAGCTCGACCATGCCGATCGCGGATTCAGCTTCCGAAACGATGGTCCCCTGGACATGCGTATGGACCGCTCGAAGGGCATTACTGCAGCAGGTTTTGTGAACACCATCGATGAGGGATCATTGATCGGCATCCTTCGGCGCAACAGCGACGAGCGGCAAGCCCCGCGCATCGCCAAGGCCATCGTGGCCAACCGGCCGTTCTCCACCACGGCTCAACTCGCTGACGTTGTTCGTGATGCTGTACCTGCGGCTGTTCGTCGTAAAGGTGGACACCCGGCCCGCAAGACATTCCAGGCGCTACGCATCGAGATCAACGAGGAACTCGACATCCTCGAGGACGCCATTCAACAAGCTCTTGACCTTCTCGCCCCACAAGGTCGGTGTGCCGTGCTCTCGTACCACTCCGGTGAGGACCGGATTGTAAAACGTCTCTTCCGTGATGAAGCTGGCGAAGCTCCTCGTCAGCGTCCAGAACTTCCCCCGCCGCCTGGGAACGAGCCGACAGTTCGCTTGCTGTGGCGAGGCGCTCGGAAGCCGAGTGAGGCAGAGATCGAGCGCAATCCGCGCTCTGAAGCCGCCCGTTTTCGCGCCGTTGAGAAGCTCGCGGAAGTCGCCTGATGGCCGCCGCTCGCCCCGCCCTGTCGCCAAGGGTCGCATCGTCGGCTCCGGTGCCCCGCCCGCTCAAGGCAGCCCCGCGGCGCGCTCCGCTTCAAGTCGTTCGACCCGACACTCGGATCCGCACTGTCGGCGCCATCGGTTCCACCCTTCTTCTGGTCGTTTTTGTCACACTGTTCGTTCTCGCCGCTATCCACGCCATGCTCGTGCAGGGGCAAGCCCAGATCGACGCCATCAATGCTGAAAATGTGGTCCTCGAAACCGAGGTGACACGGGCAGTGGCATCGTTGGCTGCCGCCGACTCTCCCGAGGGACTCGCGACGCAAGCGGCAGCCGCCGGACTTGTCGAGTCGGCATCTCTCGTGATGCTGACGCCAGTGCCCGATGGCGCGCTCGCGGCCCCGATATGGGTCGATCCGTTCGGCTCTGGGGCCGACCGGTGACGGCTCGCCGCCCCGGCAAAGCCCCCACCAGATCCGTCACCTCTCGAACCTCGGTCCGCCGAAAGGTACCTCGTCGCACGGTGGTAGCCACGCGCCCCACCGTGTGCGGCAAGCGGGTGGCCACGCTCGGGCTTGCGCTTCTCGTTGGATTTGGGATGTTGAGCTATCGGCTCGCCGATCTTCAACTCACTCCTGATCCCGAGTTGCAGGAAGGTCTCGGCACTCGAGTCATCACCCAGGAATTGCCCGCTCCTCGCGGGGAAATTACAGACCGGTGGGAACGACCGATTTCTCACTCATTGCCAGCAATCACGATCGAGGCCAATCCTCGTGTGTTCACCGCAGAGCAACTGCCCTTCGTCGTCGCTCAGCTCAGTGAGCTTGTCGATACCCCGCCCGGTGTTCTAATGACTCGGCTCTCCCGAGACAGTTCATTCGCCTACATCGCGCGCCAGGTTGACGAGGCGACCGCCGAGGCAGTCCGCGACCTGGAGATCCCGGGAATCTGGTTTCGGAATGAACCTCGGCGCACGCATCCCAACGGTCCATGCTCAGGCCTCGCCATCGTGGGCCGCACCGACATTGACCATGTCGGCATCAGCGGACTTGAAGAGGCCTACGACAGCAGCCTGACCGGTGTCCCCGGCAGCGTCATCCTCGAGTCGAGCGCCGATGGTGAATCCACCATCCCGAACGGAGAGCAGATTATCGAGCCGGCTCAGCCAGGTCAGAATGTTCGAACCACCCTCGACCGCAACGTGCAATACCAGACGGAACAGATCCTGGCTGAAGCGGTCGAAGGGGCAGTAGGCCAGCGCGGCATCGCCATTGTGATGATTCCCGAGACCGGCGAAATCATCGCGGCTGCGAATGTTCAACGCAGCAGTGAAAGTGGCGTGATCGAGTGCACCACGACGAACCTTTCCGCCATCTGGACCTATGAACCCGGGTCAATCATTAAGCCGCTCACCATGGCGGCGGTACTCGAAGCCAACGCCGCCTCACCCCAGGAACTCCTTCAGCTCCCGGAGCAACTCGTGTACAACGTTGAGGGTGGTACGAAGACCTACCGGGACTACTTTGCCCACACCGAGACCTACTACACGCCGACCGACGTGATGGCGCTGTCGTCCAACATTGGAACGATCGAATTGGCCACCCGACTCGGCGCTGATGGGCTGTACCACGCGTTCCTCGGATTTGGTCTTGGTAGCCGCACTGCGCTCGAGTTCAAAGGCGAGGCCAGTGGCATTCTCGATCCGCTCGACTCCCACGTGCTTGAGTTATCGAACGCGGCGATCGGCCAGAGCATCGCGGTCACCGGCCTCCAGATGCTCCAGAGCTATAACACGATCGCCAACGGTGGTGTCCACGTTGATCCGGTTCTACTAACTGACGATGTGGGGCTCAGTGACCCCCACCGTGTCGTGAGCGAAGAAACCGCAGGTGCAGTGTTGAGGATGATGGCTGAGGTGGTGGCGAGGGGAACTGGCACACGCGCCCTGGTTCCCGGCTATGAGATCGCCGGCAAGACAGGCACCTCGTGGCAGCCTTGTGCCATGGGCGGATACCTCTGCGATATCGATGAAGATGGCAACGGTTCACGCCACTATGCGGCCAGCTTCGGTGGCATCATTTCCAACGACCATGGGCCTCAGCTCTCGATCATCGTGATCATCGATGACCCGACAACCGATCTGTACGGGGGCGGCGCCGTCGCGGCACCCGCGTTTGCAGAGATTGCCGCCTATGCGGTTCGGCAGCTACAGATTTTACCGAGCACAGCCGGACCGACCGGCGAGCGAGTCCGGGCCGACCCGGCCGGAGTGCTGGAAACCGCCGGAGGCAGCGATAGTGCTGAGCCGACGCAATGAGTGCTCGCCTCGGTGAGGTGGTTGCGGCGGCGGGAAAACAAGTCACTTCTCTCAACAGAGAGGCGATCGCTATTTCGTCCTCTCTCGTGCTGCTCGAGGCTGAACACGACTCTCGTCGGGTCGGCGACGGGATGATCTTCGCGTGCATCCCCGGCACCAATGCCGACGGTCACGACTACGCCGCTGCGGTCAAAGACGCTGGTGCCGCAGCTCTGCTCGTCGACCACGAACTCGATTTAGCCATCCCTCAGATTGTTGTCAGCAATGTCCGCGAAGCGGTGGGCCCTGTGGCCGCGTGCATCCATAACAACCCGAGCCAATCGTTCGACGTTGTGGGCGTCACCGGCACCAACGGCAAGACAACGACGGTCCGGATGGTTTCTTCCATCGGCGAGATTCTGGGGAAAGATTGTCTGGAGATCGGGACCCTTACCGGGGAACGGACGACTCCTGAAGCCACCGACCTCCAGCGCATTCTCGCGGTGGCGCGCCACGACCGACGAGAGTTGGTAGCGATGGAGGTGTCAAGCCACGCGCTTGACCTGCACCGGGTTAACGGCACGCGCTTTAGCGTCGCCGCGTTTACAAATCTTGGCGTCGATCACCTCGATCATCATGGTGACCTCGAGGCGTACTTCGCTGCCAAGGCGTTGCTATTCACTCCGGATCTCTGCGATCTCGCAGTAATCGACGTTCGGTCCGAGGCCGGAGCCCGCATGGCGAGCCTCGCATCGGTGCCGGTTGTTGCGATTGATGACGATCTTGTCGAAATCCTTGATCTTGGTTCCCGACGGAGCCGCTTTCGTTGGCGCAGCGCCGAGGTTGATCTCCCACTCGGAGGGGCGTTCAATGTGGCCAACGCTGCGCTCGCAGCGGAAATCATGGTGGCGCTGGGAGTGGAGCAGGCCGATGTCATCGGTGGTCTCGCCGAGTTACCGACCGTGCCGGGCCGGTTCGAGCAGATCGATGAAGGCCAACGGTTTGCGGTCATCGTGGACTACGCCCACACGCCCGATGGGCTAGAGGCGGTTCTGCAAGCCGCTCGTGCTGTCACCCAACGCTCACTGATTGTTGTGTTTGGTGCCGGCGGCGACCGCGACCAGGGCAAGCGGTCTCAAATGGGCGAGGTGACCCGACGACTCGCCGACCGTGTCGTGGTCACCAACGACAACCCTCGGAGCGAGGATCCGAATGCCATCATCGCTTTTGTGGTGTCGGGCATGCACAAATCCCCCGATCTGGTCGAGCCAGACCGCAGAATGGCTATTCGCCATGCATTTGCAGCCGCCCGAGACGGAGATGTCGTGCTGATCGCCGGAAAAGGTCACGAGGTGACACAGACGATCGGCGCTGATGTGCTCGAATTCGATGACCGCGTAGTTGCGCGTGACGAATTGCGCCGCCTCGGAGGAGCCAACTCATGACTCGCTTGCTGATCGCCGGTGCAATCTCAATGCTCGTGTCTCTTCTTGGCACGAAAGCCTTGATCGAGATTTTGACCTCTCGCAAGGTCGGCCAGCCCATCCGTGATGACGGCCCTGAGGGTCATCACCTGAAGGCCGGCACGCCCACCATGGGTGGCCTTGCCATCGTGTCGGGCGCGGTTGCGGGTTACGTGATCTCCGATCTCTTCGGCGGCATTTACACCCGCACCGGGATCTTCGTGATGCTTGCGATCGTTGGCGGCGGCGCCGTCGGCCTGATGGACGACTGGATCAAGGTCGTGGCGGCGCGAAACCTGGGTCTCAACAAGCGGACCAAGATACTCGGACTGCTGATCGTGGCCGTAGGCTTTGCTGCGCTGATGACACAGTTCACGCATGTCGAAACCACGATTTCGTTTACCCGCTTCGACAACCCCGGCTGGGACATCGGCCGTATCGGCTGGATGCTGTGGGCGGTGCTGCTCATCGTGGGCACAACCAACGCAGTCAATCTGACCGATGGACTCGACGGCCTTGCGGCAGGATCTGGGGCATTTGCATTCGCCGCCTTCACCGTCATCGGATTCTGGCAATTCCGACACCTTGAGGTCTATGGGAACCCCCATGCTCTCGATGTCGCCGTTGTCGCCACGGCCATGGTCGGCGGCATCATCGGCTTCCTGTGGTGGAACGCGGCCCCGGCCCAGATTTTCATGGGCGACACGGGATCATTGGCGATCGGCAGCGGCCTTGCCGCGCTCGCCCTTGGCACCAACACACATCTCCTCCTTCCGATTATCGGTGGGCTCTTCGTGGCCGAAACCGTGTCGGTGATCCTCCAGGTAATCGTGTTTCGCCGATGCGGTGGCCGTCGTCTCTTCCGCATGGCGCCGATCCACCATCACTTCGAACTCAGTGGGTGGCCTGAGACCACCGTGATCGTCCGCCTCTGGATCATGTCGGGTCTTTGCACCGCGGTCGGGTTGGGCTTATTTTACGCCGACGCCATTCGAGCAGGCATCGCCGCATGAGGGGTCCGATCGCTCGTGCCCTCGACGCTGGCTCTTGCACGATTTTGTTGGTGGGGATGGGCATCACGAACCGGGCCGTCGCTGGGGCCCTTCTGCGCCGCGGTCACACGGTGATTGCGGCCGACGACGACGTCGACGAAGGACTTCGCCAAGCTGCAGCCGCGCTCGACATCGAACTCCACGCGGCTCCCACCGACTCGGTGCTGGAATCGTTGGTTGAGCAAGCTGACCTCGTCTGCCCAGCCCCAGGCCTTCCCGAGCACCACCCGGTCTTCTCTCTTGCCCGCGACAAAGATCGTCCGCTCGTCGGTGAGTTCGACCTTGCAGCGGCATGGGACAAGCGGCCGATTGCCGCCATCACCGGCACCAACGGCAAGACCACCGTGGTCGAACTGGCGGTTGCCGCTCTCCAACACTCGGGCCTCAATGCGGTAGCGGCGGGTAACACCGATGTGCCGTTGGTACGCGCGATTGACGATCTCACCATCGACGTCTTTGTCGTCGAAGCATCGTCGTTTCGACTGGCGAGGGCTTCCGAGTTCCAGGTCGCGGTTGCGACCTGGCTGAACTTCGCGCCCGACCACCTCGACGTTCACGCCGATCTCGAAAGCTATGAACGAGCGAAGGCCGAGATCTTCGCCATGGTCGGAACCGATGGCGTCATCGTTGCGAATGCCGAGGACCCGGTGGTGATGCGCCATGTGCCCGAGTCAGCAAACCTCGTCACCTTCGGTGGCGAAAGCGCCGACTGGCATCTCGAAGGCGACGACCTTGTCGGGCCAGAGGGCGCCTTCACCTCGATTGATCGCCTGTGGCGGAGCCTTCCCCACGACATCGAAGACGCCCTTGCTGTTGCCGCCACCACGATCCCGGTCGGTGCGACGCTTTCAGCAGTAGCTGAAGCATGCGAACGCTTCGCTGGACTCGCCCATCGAGTATCTCCAGTGGGGGAGATCGATGGCGTCACGTACTTCGACGACTCCAAGGCAACGACACCTCATGCCACGGTGGCTGCCCTTCGCGGCTTCGAGAAGGTCGTGCTTATCGCCGGAGGCCGCAACAAGGGAATCGACCTCTCAAGCATGCGCGACGCAGGCGAGCATGTGCACGCTGTCGTCGCCATTGGTGACGCCGCGGACGAAATCACTTCGGTGTTCTCATCCACTCATGAGGTCGTGGTCGCATATGACATGCAAGAAGCAGTGGCTGCTGCTCGCCGGCTTGCCGAAGGTCGAGTAGCCGTGTTGCTGTCGCCAGGCTGTGCCTCATTCGACTGGTACCGAAACTATGGCGACCGCGGTGATGACTGTGCCCGAATCGTCCGCAAGTACGACGAAGAATGTGTGCGATGACGGCCGTCGAAAATCACCCGAAAAAGCAGCAGCGGGCAGCGTCCAAAGGTCGGCATCCAGCATCGCGAGTCGAAGCCGATGGCCGCGGGCCGCGCCGTCTTTCCGGCCAACGCACACCTCTATTTTTGATCCTTCTCGTGGCCGTGAGCTGTCTCGTCCTGCTCGGCGTTGTCATGGTCTTGTCAGCATCAGCGGTGGTGAGCATCAACAACTCGAGCAGCGCATGGAGCCTCTTCCGGCGCCAACTGCTGGCAGTGGGTGTTGGCACGGGCGCAATGCTCGTCATGATTCGCGTCGACTACCACCGAATTCGCATGTTCGCCGCTCCGGTGATGGTTGGTGCCAGTCTTGCGCTCGTCGCAGTCCTGCTTCCCGGTGTCGGGGTGACCCGCAACGGCGCCACCCGCTGGCTAGAGGTCGGTCCGCTCTCCGTTCAGCCGTCGGAGTTCATGAAGTTGGCTCTCGTGCTCTTCATCGCCGATCTGCTTTCTCGGCCGGGCCGGCCCATCTTGGAGACACACATAACGGTTCGCCCCGTGGTCGTGGTCACCGGGCTTGTGGTTGTCCTTC
This sequence comes from Actinomycetota bacterium, assembly GCA_009937405.1. Lineage (GTDB taxonomy): Bacteria > Actinomycetota > Acidimicrobiia > Acidimicrobiales > Aldehydirespiratoraceae > JAACCU01. The sequence continues at coordinate 38,814 of JAACCU010000119.1, read as the reverse complement.
TCATGTTCCAGCCGCACCTCGGAGCGATCCTGGTGTTGGGTTTGATCGCCGGCACGATGATGTTTCTGGCGGGCGCCCCGATGCGTCAATTGGTTGGCATCGGCAGTATCGGCGTAGCGGTTACCAGCCTGATGGTTTTCGCCACGCCGTGGCGACGGGCCCGCTTCCTTGCCTTCCGTGATCCGTGGGGAGAGCCCGTATTCGGGTATCAGGCGCTGCAGTCGCTACACGCCATCACCGTGGGCGGCATCTCCGGCGTAGGCCTCGGTGGGAGTCGTGCCAAGTGGGGCTTCCTTCCGTACGCCCATACCGACTTCATCTTCGCCATTATCGCCGAAGAACTCGGACTCATCGGCGCCGCCACTGTCCTCCTCGTGTTTGCTGTTATTGGTGTGGCCGGCATAGTGACGGCGCTACGCGCTCCTGATCGCTTCGGCATGCTGCTCGCCCTCGGTATCACGACCATGATCGTGGCGCAGGCGGTACTCAACCTCGGCGCGGTCTTGTCGCTTCTGCCGGTGATGGGAGTAACCCTGCCGTTCCTCTCGTTCGGCGGATCGTCTCTCGTGGTGACCTTGGCCGGAGTTGGAGTGCTGCTGAATGTGGCCCGGCAGGGACGATGACTACCCGCGCTGATACCTGGGCTATCATCGCCGGTGGTGGTACCGCGGGCCACGTGACGCCAGGCTTATCGATCGCTCGGGAGATCCAACGCCGCGGTGTTCCTGCAGAACAGATCCAATGGGTAGGGAGCAAGCGAGGAATCGAAGTTCGCCTTGTTCCTGAAGCCGGCTTTCCTTTGCAACTCCTGCCTGGGCGCGGAATTCAACGCCGGCTCACGCCTGCGAATGTCGGTGCTGTCATCGGGCTTATCCGTGCCATTTTCCAAGCCCTGATTCTCGTCCGTCGTGCGCGTCCATCCGTGGTTATCGGCCTTGGTGGATACGCCTCTGTGCCCTGCGTCCTCGCTGCAGTGATCTGGCGCATCCCCATCGTCGTCGCCGAGCAAAACGCTGTGCCCGGGGCCGCTAACCGCATGGCCGCTCGATTCGCCAAGGCCTGTGCGCTCTCTTTCGCCGGGACTGAACTACGACGGGGAGTGTGGACAGGCAACCCTGTCCGCCCTGAAATTCTTGCCGTCGATCGTTTGACCGACCGAGCCAGCGCTCGTGATCGTTTGGGTGTCAAGGACGACAGACTTTTGCTCGCAGTCTTTGGCGGATCGTTGGGCGCCCGTCGCATCAATAACGCGTTGATGGACTCGCTGGGGGAGTGGCGAGAGCGCAGCAACCTCGCAGTGAGGCTTGTTGGCGGAAGCCGCGACCACGCCGATCTGGCCAATCGAAATCCCCTTACAGAACGCGACACAATGCAGTTCACGCTGGTCGAATACGAAGACGACATGCCAACGGTCTACGCCGCGGCAGACCTTGTGGTCTGTCGATCAGGAGCGAGTTCTGTCGCCGAACTCGCAGCGATCGGCGTCCCTGCTGTTCTTGTTCCGCTGCCCGGGGCTCCCGGCGATCATCAGACCGCGAATGCCCGGGCCCTCGTTGATGCCGGTGCTGCAGTCATGGTGATCGATAGCGAACTTGATGGTGCACGCCTTCGCGCCGAAGTGGACGAACTGATTGATCAACCCGGTCGCCTTCAGGACATGTCGGAACGAGCGAAAGGGACCGCTCGGCGCGATGCCGCGCAAGCCGTTGTCGACCTCGTGGCTGTGCATGCTCGCCGTCCGCTCCTATCAGACGAGGAAGCCGAATGAGCTCTGATCTTGCCAATGCCAGAGATGCAGCGAACACAAATATTCCCGACCTGACGACGCCGCGTCGAGTTCATGTCGTGGGCGCTGGTGGCGCTGGAATGGGCGCCATCGCCTCTGTACTCAACACCATGGGTCACCGTGTCACGGGTTCTGATCTGAAGGACGGGCCAATAAGCGAACGGCTTCGTGCTGCGGGGATCTCCGTGTCGGTCGGCCACGATGCCGCCAATGTCGGTGATGCCGAACTCGTCGCCATCAGTACCGCGATCCCCAACCATAACCCTGAGGTGATGGCAGCCCGCGACGCCGGTATTCCGGTGCTTCGTCGGTCCGACATTCTTCCTGCTATAGCCGCTCAGCGGCGGACGGTCGTTGTCTCAGGGACTCACGGGAAGACGACAACCAGCTCCATGCTGGCGCTGGTGCTCGTCGAGGCAGAGCTGAACCCGTCGTTCATCATTGGCGGAGATGTCAACGAAATCGGATCTGGGGCCGTCTGGGATGATGGCGAATGGTTTGTCATCGAAGGTGACGAGAGTGACCGCACCTTCCTCTCCCTTGGCGGCGAGTTGGCGATCGTCACAAACGTCGAGCCCGACCACCTGGAGACCTACGACAACGATCCGGCCCTTCTCGTCGAAGCATTCGAGGAGTTCGCCGGCCAGGCACAGATGCGCGTGATGTGCGCCGACGATGCGGGAGCGGCGGCCTTGGCAGCCACGACCGGCGCCACCACGTACGGCACATCAGATGATGCGGACTATCAGATGATTGACGTCGAACCCCGCCGTTCGAGCATCGAGTTCACGGTCCGCCACGAGGGCGTCGACCTGATCAGGATCGAGTTGCCGACCCCGGGACTACACAACGCACGAAACGCAACCGCTGCCGTGGTCGCCGGACTGCTTCTAGGCGCGCCCGCGGATGCCGCAGCGCGTGCCCTCGGTCGCTTTGGAGGCGTTGCCCGACGGTTCGAATTTCGCGGCGAGATCGACGGGATCACGTTCGTCGACGACTACGCCCATCTACCGACCGAGGTTGAAGCTGCCATTGAAGCCGCCGGCGATGGCGGCTGGAATCGAGTCGTCTGCGTCTTCCAGCCTCACCGATACAGCCGCACTGCCGCTCTTTGGCAAGACTTCGCCCACTCCTTTGACGGCGTTGACGAGTTGGTGCTCACCGATATCTATTCCTCGGGCGAGACCCCGCGGCCTGGAGTCACAGGCAAATTGCTGGTCGACGCTGTGCTCGACGCCAATCCGTGGGCATCGGTGGCATGGATGCCTCGCCTCGACGATGTCGCGCACTGGCTTACATCGCGCCTGCGGCCGGGCGATCTCTGCATCACCCTCGACGCCGGCGATCTCACCGCGATGCCCGACCAGGTAATCGGACGACTCGCCACCCCTGGTGTCGTGTGATGGCTGACCCTGATGCGCTCGACGCTCTGATCGTCACCCTTCTCAACGGGCCATTGGCACCGCAGGTAACGCTGGATGCCCCGCTCGGCGCTCGGACGACATATGGGGTTGGTGGCAGCGCCAGCGTGCTCGTGGCACTGGACTCCCCTGACCATGTCGCGGTGTTGGGCGAGGCGTTGCACGGCACTGGTGTGTCGACCATCACCGTTGGACGCGGTAGCAATTTGTTGGTGGCCGATTCTGGGTTTGCCGGTGTCGCGGTCGTGACCCGTGGCGCCTTCAGCGAAATAGCGATTGACGGCACCACCATCGTTGCCGGAGGTGCCGCAAAGCTCCCGGTGGTGGCGCGTGCCGCGGTGAACGCCGGGCTTCGTGGATTTGCCTGGGCTGTCGGTGTGCCCGGTTCAATTGGTGGTGCGATCCGAATGAACGCAGGTGGACACGGTGCAGAAATGTCCGACGTGGTGACATCGGCCGACATTGTGGATTTTGAGAATGTTGATTTCGAGCGAAGGTGGCCCGTAGACGAACTCGACTTTGGTTACAGACGGTCGGCGCTTCGGTCGTCGCAATTGGTTCTGAGAGCGACGCTTGAGCTCGAACCCGGCGATGTGATTGAGGGCAAAGCCGAGATGCTCGAGATCGTGCAGTGGCGGCGAAATAATCAGCCCGGTGGGCAAAACGCTGGCTCGGTCTTCACGAATCCGCCCGGCGAGTCGGCAGGTCAGCTGATTGACAGCGCCGGTTTGAAGGGCTTTCGGATTGGGTCAGCGGAGGTGTCGCCCAAGCACGCCGACTTCATCCAAGCGGATCCGAACGGCTCTGCTGATGACGTTTTCGCGTTGATGAAGGAAGTCATGCGACGGGTCCACGAAACGCACGGCGTGGAGTTGCATGCTGAGACCCACGTGGTTGGCTTCGAGGAGGATACGTGGCAACCGCAGTAGCGATGAGAATTGATCCACGTCTGCGGCGGCGACGCATCGATGTCCGCAGGGCTGAGGGTCGTCGGCGTCTCCGTCTTCTGGTTGTGGTCATGTTGGTTGCGGGCGTCGGCGTTGGCGGCTGGTTCGCCACTCAGTCACGTCTCCTCGATCTTGACCATGTCGAGATCGCTGGCGTTGGGCCCGCACAGGCCGCTCTGATTGAGGCCGCGATGGGTGTGGAGTACGGCATGCCGCTCTTGGACATCGATCAGTCGGCGATTGCGGCGGCGCTCACGGAGATTGCTTGGGTCGAGTCGACCACCGTGGCCCGCGACTGGCCGGGCACGATCAATATCGGTGTCGTTGCGCGCCAGGCCGTCGCACTCATGCCGCGAGGCGATGGAAGTCATGTTCTTGTAGATGCCGATGGGGTGGCGATTGCGGTCACTCCCGGCACAACGGTTCCGTCCGCTCTGCCGATTGTGGCCGTTCGTCCCGAAGGTTCGCTGGGCGACACCCAAGATCATGCGGCACCAGCCCTTGCCGTCGTTGCGTTGCTGCCCGACGATCTTGACGCCTGGGTTGAAGCCATCAAGATCGGCGAGTCCGGACTTCGGCCATCGGTCGTGCTCGTTCTGGTTGGCAATGCCACGGCTAATCTCGGTCCCGCTGAAGACTTGGAAGACAAACTCGATGCTGTACGTGCGGTGCTCGGTGGAGTCGAACTTGAGTGTCTGGCCACGATCGATGCACGCGTCCCCGACCATCCCACCGTTACTCGGGATCCGATTTGTGACGCGACGTTGGGCGCTGGCAACGTTGATTAGCTCAATGTGTGACGCGCCATCATCTCGAGGTCGAACTGTTGCACACAATGACTTCTGAGCTATGCCTATGAACCGTCCGCCGCATTCCGCATCGGCGGGTATACGGTCGGCGGCTACTCTGGGCATGTACGGTGCTCCGGACGGTGTCCAGAACCATGCTCCTGCAATGCAGAAGCCTGCCTCCGACCAACGAGGTCTTAAACGCGATGTCTGATCCGCAGAACTACTTGGCTGTAATCAAGGTCGTCGGTGTCGGTGGTGGTGGTGTGAACGCCGTCAACCGCATGATCGATGCCGGTTTGAAAGGTGTCGAGTTCATCGCGGCCAATACCGATGCGCAAGCGCTGCTCATGAGCGATGCCGACGAGAAGCTCGACATCGGACGCGATCTCACCCGCGGTCTTGGGGCCGGGTCTGATCCTGAGATTGGTCGACAGGCCGCCGAAGAACACATCGACGAGATCCGTGAGTCGCTGGCCGGCGCCGACATGGTGTTCATCACTGCGGGGAAGGGGGGCGGCACGGGTACCGGAGCTGCTCCCGTGATTGCCGAGGTAGCCAAAAGCCAGGGTGCTCTCACCATCGGCGTCGTTACCCGCCCGTTTGCGTTCGAAGGCCGCCGCCGGTCGGTGCAGGCCGAGCAGGGCATCCAGAGGCTCAAAGAAAAGGTTGACACCCTGATTGTCATCCCCAACGACCGACTGCTGTCGGTCGCCAGCAACGACACATCGGTCCTGAATGCGTTCAAGATGGCGGATGAGGTCTTGTTGCAAGGTGTGCAGGGCATTACTGACCTGATCACCACGCCAGGCTTGATCAACACCGACTTCGCAGACGTTCGAACCGTGATGACCGATGCTGGCTCTGCCCTTATGGGCATCGGCACGGGGAGTGGCGAAGGCCGTGCTGTTGCTGCCGCCCGTGCCTCGATCTCTAGTCCGTTGCTCGAAGCATCCATCGAGAACGCACGCGGCATCCTGCTTAACATCTCTGGTGGCCCGGATCTGGGTCTGCTCGAGATAAACGAGGCGGCCGAGATCATCCATGGGGTGGCCCACCCCGATGCCAACATCATCTTTGGCGCAGTCATCGATGATGAGATGGGTGATGACGTTCGTATCACGGTCATTGCCGCTGGCTTCGACCGATGGGACGACTCCTCGTCTCGCTCGGCGCTCCCGATCGCTCGTCCCGGTGATGAGCGAGCCGATAGTGGCGCTTCGACAGGCGAAGTGCGGATCGCTGATGTGTTCGCCACTGACGATGACGACGATCTCGATCTCGGAGACGACGACTTCGATGTCCCGTCGTTCTTGAAGTAACCGCGTCACTCGTTGAGCGCTTCGTGAGAGACTGAAGCATGCTTGTCCGACGGGTGCCTGCGGGTCCGGCTACTTCAGCCATGATGGGATTCACCGATCGCGGTGACGGCGACTTCCATGTCGACGGGCCCGCGGATGGTCTCGACTTGTTGCGGAAGCAAACTATGGCAGGCGAGTGGACGTGGCTCCGTCAAGCCCACGGAGCCGATGTCGTGACAGTCACTCGTTTGGGAGAAGGAAGTGGGGCCTCCGCCGATGCGGCGGTAACGACAGTGCTCGGAGCGGTCCTCGCCGTGCAGACGGCTGACTGCGTGCCGATCGTCTTTACCGGTGACGGGGTGATCGGCGTTGCCCATTCGGGTTGGCGAGGAATCGTCGAAGGAGTGGTGCCCGCCACAGTTGAACGGATGCGTCAGCTCGGCGCCGGCAACCTTCTGGCCACGATCGGCGCTTGCATTCGTCCAAGCCATTACGAGTTCGGCCCTGAGGATCTCGATGCGGTGGTAGCGGTCACTGGCGATGCTGTCCGGTCGATGACTGATGCGGGCAACCCCGCACTCGATATGGCTATGGCGGCGCGGGTGGCATTGGAGAAGGCGGGTGTCGAACGCATCAACGATCTCGGTCACAACACCGCCGACGAGCGGTTTTACAGTCATCGCACCCGGGGCGACACAGGACGACAAGTTAGCGTTGTGCGTCTCGAGGCGAACCGATGACCATTGTCGATGCGACCGTCATCAGTGGACGGCTGACCGCCCTGCGTGAACGAATCTCGCGAATCGGCGGCGAAAGGGTCCAGATCATCGGGGTTACGAAAACTCACGACGTCGAGCTCGTGCGTGCCGCGATGGCAGCCGGGATCACAGAGATCGGCGAGAACTACGCCCAGGAGACTGTGGCGAAGCTGACTGGTCTTGATGCTCGGCCCACCGTTCACTTCATCGGACAACTGCAACGCAACAAGGTTCGCAAACTCGTGGGTCTCGTTGACGTCTGGCAAACCATCGACCGGATCGAGCTCGGTGCCGAGATCGCCAAGCGCGATCCCGGGGCCCGGGTCATGGTGCAAGTCGATATCTCCGGTGAAGACGCAAAGGGCGGTTGCCTGCCAGCCGACACCGGGCGTTTGGTTGATGATCTGCGCGGTGCAGGACTCGACGTCATCGGTTTGATGGGTGTTGGCTTGCTTGCCGAAGCGGCAGAGGCTCGACCAGGGTTTCGCCTTCTCCGGTCTCTTGTGGACGAACTCGGTCTCGTCGAATGCTCGATGGGTATGAGTGGAGACCTCGACATAGCGGTAGAGGAAGGGTCCACAATGGTTCGCGTTGGTACGGGGCTCTTTGGCCACCGCCAGCATTGAGGCAGGTCAGATGGGTTGCCGCAGCGAGATGACACCCCCCAGAACCTTGTGAGCAGTAGCCTGTCCCAGTGAGGAGGGCAAACGTGTCCATGCTGAAAAAAACGCTGATTTACCTGGGTCTCGGTCCCGACGAGGAATACGAACACTATGACGAGTTCGCGCCTGCGGGCGCGGGTCCAGCCCAAGCTGAGCGACCTGGCGAAACGGCGCCCGGCGGGCGTCCGGCGATTCACGCTGTTCCTGAGCGGCCGTCGCCTCCCCAGTCCAATACTGTTCGTGCAATCCCGCGCCAGCGGTCGACTTCGGTTCGCGTGATTCAGCCAAACCCTAGCTCTCCTTCTGTGGCTGCTGAGGTGGAACCCGCCCCGGAGGCTGACTCCGTTCGGATTCAGAGTTCGTCGGCTGCGGTGCGGATCATCGACGATGACACCGGCAAGCCGCATGCGTTGAGCCCGACCTCGTTCAATGATGCCCAAAGCATCGGTGATCGGTTCAAGAATGGTCAGGCAGTCATCGTGAACCTTCAGGGAGTCGATCGAGACTTGCGGCGCCGCTTGGTCGATTTCGCCAGTGGTCTCTGTTTTGCTCTAGATGGCAAGATGGACAAGGTCGCTACCCAGGTTTATCTCCTGACACCGGCCGATGTCGTTGTTTCGGCGTCCGACGCCAGACGCGCTCTGAACTGACCACGATGGCAGAAATCGTTTGTACGGCACTTCTCCTGTATCTGATCGCCATCTTTGGGCGAATCATCCTGAGCTGGTTCCCACTGGATCCCACCGGATTCGGCGCTACGATCGCTGGCTTCCTGTACATGGTCACCGACCCAGTGCTCGGACCACTGCGCCGCTATATTCCGCCGCTTCGGCTCGGCGCTGTCGCCCTCGATTTGTCGTCGATTATTGTCATCTTTGGTATCAGCATCCTGCGGAGCGCCATCTGCTCTTAGGGGGTCGAAATCGCAGGTATTATCGCAGCCCGAGGGTCCACGGTCTCAGAGCGTGGTGAAACTACGGTTCCTGGTATGGATGAACTGCCAGCGCTGTTCCAAGACATTGAATTCCGCATGGTCTGGAAGGGCTACGACTCTGATGAGGTCGATGCCTATGTCGATCGTGTCGCCAAGGCGGCAGCCCTAGTTCACGGGCGCGTATCTGAGCTTCAGCAACGGGCCGAATCCGCAGAGGTTCGCGCCGCCGCAGGAGATGCTTCGAGCGCGTCTGGAGAAACCGAGGAGACCATTACCCGCACGCTTATTCTCGCCCAGCGCACGGCTGATGCTGCTATTGCCGAAGCGAAGGCCGAGGCCGCTCAGCTGATCGCGTCGGCCGAAGGTCAAGCACAAATTGCGCTCGGTGAAGCGGAGTCTTCAGCGGCCGCCACGATCAAGGATGCTGACGATCACGCATCCCGCGTCAATGCTGAGGCCCAAACCGATCGGCGAACACTTCTGGCGGAGACTGAGGCTGAAGCCGCGGCCATTGCGTCGTCTGAACACGAGCGTGTCGCAAACGAGGTAGCTGAGCTTGAGCGGTACCGCGCCTTCCTCGTGGACGATGTCGATTTGCTGGAACAGCACCTCTGCGAGCAGCGCACGGTTCTTGCCGCATCAGTTTCCGTGCTGAGCGATCTGGTCGAACGACCAGAGAACTTCAGGGTCGACCAGGCACCAGCCACTAGTGGCGTTGTCCCTCCTGGAGCTGCTTCTATCAATCTCGGCGCATCCGAAGAGGTCGGCGCTGAACTCGACTCAGAGGAGTTGGCAGAGGAGATCGAAGTCGACCCGACCTGGGTTGAGACAGAGGTTGAGCCGATGGTTGATGCCATCACGGAACCTGAGGCATTTGCCCCCGCCGTCCTGGAAATGCCGCCTGTCCTCGCGGTTGATGGCGATGTCGAATTTGTCGTCCTCGCCCCGATCGAAGAGTCGGTCGCTGAACTGACACCGGAGTCGCCTGATTCCGTCGAAAACCAGGAACCCTGGACCGCTCCTGTCGCGGCATGGGATGAGCCCATGTTTGCTCCTGAGACTGATGAGCCCTCGCCGATCCCGGTCGATCTCGCGGCGGGCAACGAAACGTCATCGGCGACGCCGAGCACATTCGCCAGCAACGGATCTCCACGGCCGGTGTTTGACCCACAGGAGCTGCCGACGCGGGTCGGAGCGTCGATGGGTCAGTCAGACACTGCCTCCACTCTGCTTGACGAGCCCGCTCCGCCTCTGCTGGTGACTGCTGCAGACTTCGAGCCATTTGCTGGTGATGGGGTCGAGTCGGGCGAGGTTATGTGTGATGAGCCCACTGCCCCGATACCCGTCGTGCAAGACCTGCTCTTCGCTGACGGCGTCGAAGAATCGGATGATCCGTTCCTCAGTCAACTGCGCGATGCAGTGGCCTTTGACGAGGTCGATCTTGGTGACGATGCACTCGCTGCATTCTTCGACCACGATGACAATGCGGCTGGTCGGGGTTGGTTCGGTCGCAAACGCTGACCTGTAATACGCCACTTTCTGGGGCGGGAGTCGTAAACTCTCCGATCTGACCCGGCTGGATTCGCCGGTGTTACAGGATCGAGAGGATCAAGACGATGGCGACGGCCAAGAAATCGTCCGCAAAAAAGGCGGCAAAGAAGACGACAGCTAAGAAGACGACAGCTAAGAAGGCTGCAGCGAAGAAGGCTCCCGCCAAGAAGAAGGCGGTACCGACGCCAGCCACGATGGCACCAGCAAAGAAGACGTCGAAGAAGAAGACCCCGGCCAAAAAGGCTGTCAAGAAGGTTGTGAAGTCGCCGTTCGGCGCGAAGTTCGTCGGCCAGATGAAGGCCCGACTCCTCGAAGAACGGGCCAAGTATCTGCACTCGGCTGAGGGGTATCGTGCCGATGCTGATGCGTTGCTAGAGGGCCGAGAGCCCGGCGACGTGCAGTTCGATGAAGAATCAGGCGAAGGCGCCACGCTCGCGGTGGAACGAGAACGCGATCTCGCACTCTCGGCCCAGGCCCAAACTGCGGTGGCCGAAATAGATGCCGCTCTTGAGCGAATCGAGAAGGGCGTCTATGGCGCCTGCATCACCTCTGGTCTTGCAATCCCTCAGGAGCGCCTTCGTGCCATCCCGTGGGCTGGTCAGCGTGTCGAATACAAGGTCGGTGGCCTCGGCCGCAGGTAGGCCGTGCCACCGCACTGCATGACTACTCGCACTGATGTCGTTCCGGCCGGAATCGACGGCGAACGGCTTGACCGGTTCGTTGCCGCGCTGAGTGAGCTGAGCCGATCAGTGGCAACGCGGCTTGTGAAGAGCGGCGATGTGTTGGTCGACGGCCTGCCGGCCACACGGCCCAGCGGCTGTGTTGCGGAGGGCCAACGCGTCGACGTCGCGATGCCCGACGATGTCGACTTGACCCCGCAGCCGGACCCATCAATCGAGATCACGGTTGTGTTCGAAGACGATGCTGTCATTGTCATCGACAAACCTGCAGGTCTCGTGGTGCACCCGGGCGCTGGGAACAACGACGGCACGTTGGTCAACGGTCTCGTCGCTCGATTTCCCGAGATCGCCGATGTTGGCGAAGTCCACAGACCCGGAATAGTGCACCGGCTTGATCGGGGCACCTCGGGACTCTTGGTTGTTGCCCGCACCCAAAATGCCTATCTCGATCTGGTCGAGCAGATGTCGGCCCACGAACCGAGCCGCATCTACGAAGCGCTGTCCTGGGGTTTGCTGGAGACTGAGGCAGGAACGATCGATGCCCCGATCGGCCGATCCGTCCGTCACCCGACCCGCAACACGGTCACGAAGTCCGGTCGCCGGGCGGTCACCCATTATCAGGTGCGCGATCGTTACGAGTTGCCGAAACCGGTCACGCTCATTCGCTGCGAGCTGGAAACCGGTCGAACTCACCAGATCCGAGTGCATCTGCGAGCCATTGGGCACCCTGTGGTAGGCGACCGCGAATATGACGGCGGCCGACCCGGCCTTGACCCTGGTCGCCCGTTCCTTCATGCAGAGGAGCTTCGCTTCCATCACCCGGTCACGGCCGAAGAGGTTGTGGCGATCTCGCCACGCCCACCCGACCTCGAAGCCTGCCTCGCTGGCCTTAGCTGATCGTCAGTCGTCGGATGTTGCTGGCCAGGAAGCCTCACCGCGCGTCATTCCCGCGATATCAGCGAGAGAATACGAGTTGAGAAACTCCCGCATGTGGCTTCCGGCCGCGCCCCATATCGCGAGCAGCACGCATTGGCCCTCGTGATCGCATGCGCCATCAGTGTGCGGCTCGCCGAAGTCGCCGGCGGTAATGGGGCCATCAACGGCACGCACAATCTCTGATAGCAGGATGTCTTTCGGCTCTCGGGCCAGGACATAGCCACCGCCAACACCACGCTTGGACCGGACGATGCCGGCTCCCTTGAGTGCAAGCAGGATCTGCTCGAGGTACGGCTGGGGGAGTGCGGTGCGTTCTGCGATCTCGCGGACAGATGTGGGCGCTGCTTCAGTGTGGAGCGTGAGCGAGAGCAGTGCCCTCGCCGCATAGTCGCCTCTGGTCGATACTCGCATTGGCGAGACTCTAGGGCCTCCGATGGGGATACGCCGCAACCGACGTTCGCAGGGGTCGGTAGAGTCCGGGCATGAATCCCGAGCAACCGGTGCTGCCTGATTGGTCGAATGGTTGTGTGAGCCAGATCATTCCCTCGATCCTGAGCGCCGATGATGAAGCGCGAGACAACTGTCCGTTGCCTTCGGAGGTCACGGACGCGCACGCGGTAGTTGTTCTCGTGCTCGATGGTTTGGGCTGGGAGCAGTTGCAGGAGCGTCGCTCAATCGCTCCGACTCTCGCCGCGCTTGCGGGTGGTCCGATTACGACTGTGGCACCATCGACGACTGCTGCCGCACTCACCTCAATCGCTACGGGAACGGCGCCAGGCGAACACGGGATTGTCGGGTACCGAATTGATGTCGACGGCGAAGTAATAAACATGCTGAGCTGGCGCACACCCCAAGGCGATGCCCGCCAGCGGCTCGTGCCCGAGGACTTCCAAGCGGTTGAACCATTTTGCGGACAGAGGCCCGTGGTTGTGCAGAACGCCCCCTTTCTCAAGACAGGCTTCACCCGTGCCCACCTGAGGGGTACCCGCCAGCACAACTGGCACACGATGGCCACCCTCTCCGTTGAGGTACGGCGAGCCCTGAGCGCGGGCGAACCTTTTGTTTACGCCTACTACGACGGCATCGACAAAACCGCTCACATGCACGGTTTCGGCGAATATTACGCGGCCGAGCTGGCTGCCTGTGACCGGCTCGTCTCAGATCTCATGATGGATCTTCCCCAAGGGGCTGCCCTTGTTGTCACCGCTGATCATGGAATCGTCGACTGCACTCTGGGCCGGACCGAGCTCGACTCGTCACTGTTCCCGTTGATCCGGCGCCAGTCAGGCGAGGCCCGGTTCCGTTGGCTCCACGCCGAGCCGGGCCGTTCCCGCGAGCTGGCCGCTGCCGCCGCCGAGACTGTTGGCGATGACGGATGGGTGGCGCCCATAGATCAGGTCATTGATGAGCAATGGTTCGGCCCGATTGTTACCGACGTTGCGCGCCGCCGATTGGGTGACGTGGCCGTTGTCGCCCGCCGCGACCGCTGGTTCGTGGATCCGGCCGAGTCCAACTCGTTCGAGTTGATCGGCCGGCACGGGGGCCTAACCCCTGGTGAAATGTTTGTACCCTTGCTGTCGTTCAACACATGACAGCCCCCGACGAGGAGTCGTTATGACCGACGCCAGCAACCCATCTGAAACCGACACCCCGGAGATCATCCAGGGACCCGATGTCGAGGTCATCGAGCAGACCGCTGAGGAAGAGATCGATGAGACGATCGATCATCCGGCCAAGGTCATGCGCATTGGCACAATGCTCAAGCAACTTCTCGAAGAGCTCCGGGCCTCGGAGCTTGACATCCCGAGCCGAGATCGCCTCCGCTACATCTACGACACCTCTGTGTCAGAACTCAGCGGAGCTCTGTCGGAAGACCTTGCCGCCGAACTTGGACGACTGGCCCTGCCGTTCGATGGGGGCGACACTCCCACTGGGGCTGAGCTACAGATAGCGAAGGCCCAACTTGTCGGTTGGCTCGAAGGACTGGTCCAAGGCATGCAGGCCATGCTCTTCGCCCAGCAAATGGCCGCCCAGCAACAACTCCAGTCCATGCGCGGCGAGATTGGCTCCGGCGCCCCGGGCGGGCCGTCCCAGCAGTCCCAGGTTGCTCCAGACGAGCGACCTGGGACGTATTTGTAGGCTGCCCGAACGCTGGTTTGTAAACGGCTCGTACGACGCGCTTGTAGCGACAGGGGAGTCGAGATAGGTTCGAATGACACCCGTGTGATTTATCCACATGGTGTCCACAGCACTGTCCACAGCGGCCGGAGCGAGCCTGTCAAGAGGAGGCCGAGTGGGGGATTCATTCGCTCATCTCCATGTGCACACCGAGTACTCGATGCTCGACGGCGCCTCGCGCCTTGACGATGCTGTCGCCGCCGCGGCTGCGGACGGTCAACCTGCCATGGCGATCACTGACCACGGCAATATGTATGGTGTCCTCGATTTTTACCGAGCCTGCAACGATGCCGGAATCAACCCGATCATCGGCACCGAGATCTATCTCGCCCACGAGTCTCGCCATGAACGGCCCAGCCGTCGTGGCAAGACCGATGATTCCGGCGGCGACACGGGGGGCGGCAAGAAGCTCTATTACCACGCCATTCTCATGGCCGAAAACAATGTTGGCTACAAGAATCTGATCCAGCTCTCTAGCCAGGCCTATCTAACGGGCTTCCATTACAAGCCCCGCGCCGATTTTGAGCTGTTGGAGAAGTACTCCGAAGGAATTATCGCCACGTCGGGATGTCTCGGCGGGCACGTGCTCCAGTCGCTCATGCAGGGGAACACGGCCGCAGCCTTGGAGCATGCCGCTCGATTTCAAGACATCTTCGGACGCGACAACTTCTTCCTTGAGCTTCAAGACCACGGCATCCCCGAACAGCGGACCACAAATCCTCAGTTGTTGGAGATCGCAAAAAAGATCCAAGCCCCGGTGCTCGCCACCAACGACTCGCATTACACCCACCAGCACGACTCAGAAGCCCACGATGCCCTTCTGTGTGTTCAAACCGGAGCGCTGCTGGCCGACACCGACCGTTTCAAGTTCCACGGTGATCAGCATTACTTGAAGTCGGCCGGGGAGATGCGCCGGCTCTTCGCCGAGATCCCGTCGGCGTGCGACAACACGCTCTGGATCGCTGAACGATGCGACGTCGAAATCGAATTTGGTCAGCCGAAGCTTCCAGAGTTTCCGCTTCCGGACGGCTTCGCCACCGACACCGAATATCTGCGCCACCTGACATATGAGGGTGCCTACAAACGCTGGGGCAATGACCTCGATACTGATGTAGTCGACCGCATCGACTATGAGCTTGGTGTCATTGACAGCATGGGGTTCTCGGCATATTTCTTGATCACCTGGGACCTCATCAAACATGCCCGGGACAACAACGTTCGTGTGGGCCCGGGCCGTGGATCGGCTGCCGGTTGTGCCGTGGCCTACACCCTCTGGATCACTGATCTCGACCCGATCAAATACGACCTTTTGTTCGAACGGTTCTTGAATCCCGCTCGCATCTCGATGCCCGACATCGACATGGACTTCGACACCCGATATCGAGACGAGATGATTCGCTACGCGGCGGAGCGCTATGGACGAGACAATGTGGCGCAAATTGTGACGTTTTCCCAGATCAAGGCGAGAGCCGCGGTCCGAGATGCCGCACGCGTGCTCGGCTATCCGTATGCCGTGGGTGACAAGGTGGCCAAGGCGATGCCTCCCCTCATCATGGGCCGCGACACGCCCCTCAAGTACTGCTTTGAGGAGCACCCGAAATACATCGACGGTTACAAGTCCGCGGGCGAACTACGCGACATGGTGTCATCTGATGCTGACATCGCCAGGGTCGTGGAAGTTGCCAAGGGGCTCGAAGGCTTGCGTCGCCAGGACGGTATTCATGCCGCGGCCGTGGTCATTACGAACGAACCCCTCACCGAGTATCTGCCGATCCAGCGAAAGCCGGAAGCGGGTAAGCCGATCGAAGATTCGCCGGTCGTCACCCAGTATGAAATGCACGGGGTGGAAGATCTCGGGCTGCTCAAAATGGACTTTTTGGGTCTACGAAATCTCGATGTGATTTCGGACTGCCTTGAGCTGATCACGCAAACTCGCAACGAGGTCGTCGACATCGACTCCATTGCCCTCGACGACGTGCCGACGTTCGAGTTGTTGGGTCGAGGCGACACGATTGGCGTGTTCCAGCTCGAGTCCAGCCCAATGCGGGCCCTCATCCGATCGCTGGCCCCCACCTCCTTTGATGACGTTGCTGCTCTGGTCGCGCTGTATCGGCCTGGGCCCATGGCGGCCAACATGCACAACGACTACGCCGACCGAAAGAACGGTCGCAAACCGGTCGAGTTCATTCATGAGGACGCCCGAGAACTACTGACCGACACCTACGGCCTGATGATCTATCAGGAGAGCGTCATGCGAATGGCGCAAAAGTTTGCCGGGTACTCGCTCGCCGAAGCGGACTCATTGCGCAAGGCGATGGGTAAGAAAATTCGCGAGGCGATGGAGAAGGAACGCGAAAAGTTCACGACGGGGGTCGTCGACAACGGCTACGAGCATTCACTCGCAGTCGAAATGTTCGACATCATCGCCCAGTTCGCCGACTACGCCTTCAACAAGTCGCATTCCTACGGCTACGGCTACATCGCGTACCAAATCGCATACCTGAAGGCCAACTACCCGGTCGAGTATCTGTCGGCTCTGCTCACCAGCGTCAAAGCCAAGTTGGAGTCGGCGGCCGTCTATCTCAACGAATGCCGCCTCATGGGCATCGAGGTTGGCGTTCCCGATGTCAATCGGTCTGAGTCAGATTTCACGCCGGTGCCTAATCTTGGCGCCACTGGTGTAGCCACCGACGGTAAGGCCACCTCACCCGGCAACATCATCTTTGGCCTATCTGCGATCCGAAACGTCGGAGTCGGTTTCGTCGAGAAGGTCCTCGCTGCTCGCAAGGAAGGCGGCCCGTACGAGTCGTTCCTCGATTTTGTTGAACGTGTCGAGTTGGACGCCCTCAACAAACGAACTATCGAATCTCTGATTAAAGGTGGTGCATTCGACTCGCTCGGGCACCCCCGCAAGGGCCTGCTCCAGGTCTACGAACAGATCATCGACCTTACGGTTCAGCGGCGCCGTGAGCACGACATGGGCGTGATGTCGCTGTTCGGTGATCTCGACGATGGTCCCTCGTTCGATGAGCGACCATCGATCCCCGACATCGAGTTCGAGAAGATGCCGAAGCTGGCGAACGAAAAAGAGATGTTGGGGTTGTACATCTCGGGCCATCCGCTGCTCGGCTTCGAAAAGCACATCGCCCGCAAGGTTGATTGCTCGGTCGCTGGTCTGAGCGACACGCCCGACGGGGCCATCGTGAAGGTTGGTGGCGTGATCACCAACTTGCAGCGCAAGTGGACCCGCAAGGGCGACCTCATGGCCGTCTTCGATCTCGAAGACCTCGAGGGATCGGTAGAGGTCATGGTCTTCCCCCGAACAATGCAGGAGCACGGGCCAAAGCTGATTGACGATGCGATTGTTCTCGTGCGGGGTCGAACCGAGAACGATGATCTCCCAAAACTTTTTGCCCAAGACATTGAAATCGTCGAAGACCTCTCCGATAACTCTCCGGTGCGGGTCAAGATCCCGATTGAGCACCAACTTCCGGGTCGCATTGCCGACCTGAAATCGATTCTTGCGGCCCATCCTGGTGAATCTCCGGTGGAGCTGCACCTCAGCGAGAGACAGGTGCTGCGGCTCCCGGATGACTACGCAGTGAACAACGCAAACGGTGTAATTGCCGAACTTCGCGTGCTTCTTGGCCCTGACTCTGTATTGGTGTGACCCCTCGAGGTTGCGATTCGCGGACTTTCCCTGAAAACTAGACTGGTCACATTTGGCAAGCAGGGGATAGTGCAGGACATGGCGATCGAAGTTGAAACCAAGGACTGCACTGCGCTGAGTGACGCTGAGTTCGCCGAGATGGCCGATCTTTGTGCCGACTCACCGAACGCATTCGAAGTCGGAATGCTCTCCAAGCAGGCTGAAGCGTGGGTGCTCTGTGCCATAGCAAGCGAAGGCGGCAAGGTACGCGGCTTCTCTTTCTGCACGTTGGAGCGCATCGGGGGCACGCCAAGCATTATCGTCGGCGCCGGTCATATCTGCCGCAACACAAAGCGCGACACTGTGCTGCGAGCAATCATGACAGACCAGCTCCGTCGTTCCGTTCTCGCCTTCCCCGATGAAGACGTGCTCATCGGCGCCCAGATCAATGATGCTGGGGTATTCGAAGCATTCAAGTCGCTCAGTGACATCGTTCCCCGTCCCGGTCACAAGGCCTCCGGCGAGGAGCGTGCATGGGGACGCCGTCTGGCCAAGCGTTACGGCATCGGTGCTTCGGTCTATGAAGACCGCGGCTTCACTGCGCGCGGCGATGGTTCGCAGGCTCCCGTGCTCGATCACGAGAGCTCAAAGCCAGAGAAGACTGACCCTGCGGTCATCGCCCAGCTCGATGGTCTCGATATTTCCAACGGCGATTCGCTGATCGCCTTCGGGTGGGCAATGGCTGAAGACCTCGAGAAGCTGCTCTGACTGATTCCCCGGCCGGGGCGATCATGGAGTTCGAGGAGCTGATCCGCCGCCGCCGAATGACCCGCGCCTTCACCACAGAGCCTGTCGACGGTGCGGTTGTCGATCGCATGCTCGATGCGGCACGACGGGGCCCTTCGGCTGGAAATACTGCAAGCATCGAGTTCTTGGTCCTTGAAGGCCCGGAACAAACGGGCCGTTACTGGGATACAACCCTTCCGGCGAAGCGACGGTCGACGTTCCCATGGCCCGAGCTCTTGCACGCACACGTCCTGATCGTGCCATGGGTCGACCCGGCCGCCTACGTACGCCGCTACGCCGAACCCGACAAGACGAACACGGGTCTGGGCGCTTCCACCGCTGCGTGGGTGGTTCCCTACTGGTTCATCGATGGTGGGGCGGGGGCGATGACACTGCTACTCGCGGCGGAGAACGAAGGGCTCGGCGCGCTGCTCTTCGGTCTCTTTGATCATGAGGACGCCGTGCGAGTCGCCTTCGGCGTGCCCAGTGGGTTGCGAGCGCTCGGCGCAATCGCCATCGGCCATCGAGCGCCCGATCGTCCGTCTCAATCGGCTGGCCGCGCTCGCCGCTCCCTCGAGACAATCGTGCACCGGGGCAGTTGGTGAGCACTGGGGAAATCCGGCGGGCCTACGTAAAACTTGTCGGTGATCTGCCGACCGGATTCTGTCGAGACGCCGTCGACCTTCGACCCCAGACAACGCCGAATGAAACCTCCGATGCTCCGGCCCTGATCCTGGCCGGGGACGGTGATCTCGTCGAGTTGCGAACCGTGGTTGAGCGGGTGACCGGCCCGATGACATGGCCATTTCAGGGCGAGCCGGATCCAAGCAGGTCACTCGTCGATATGCACACCGAACAGGTTCTGATCGAGCGTCCCGCCCAACTGATGGGCTTTGTGGTGGCGATTGACGAACTGCTGCCCGACAGAAGTGCAGCTTGGAGAACGAGAAAGACGTTGCATGAAGCGATTGGCGTCGCGCTGAACGGGATCAATTCGGTCACAACGGTGGCATGCCGCTTTGAGCGTGGCTAGGGACCTGGAACTCGAGGTTGCCTGTCTGCCAGCCAATCGGCAGGCTCTATTCGTGTCCTCATCTATGTTGTCGAGTGAGATGCCACCAAAACCCACTGGTCTCAAGCCGGTCCTGGAAGTCGTCCCCGAACACTGCTAGCAGCGATCTTTGATCCGAGGGATAGGCCTCGTTGCTCGCGATCTGATTGTCCACGGCGTCGCAATATGGGGTGTCGTGGTGACCGACAACCCGTTGCTGCTGGTGCCGCACACGGCGCCCTATTCGATTCTTCCCGTCGCTGCACGCAGTTGAGGTATGGATCTTCGGTCACAACCGCGTTCACCACGGCCACACCCTTCGCAAACAAATTAACGTCGTGTGGCAACCGCTCACCGTTGCCCAGTACAGCGAACTCGGCCGGGTCCAAAAGCTGGTCCACCGACTCGAATGAAGTTCCATTGCCGCTCCTGGGTTTGCGCTGAGTGTTGGGTTCGCTGGCGTGGCCGGCCTATGGATCTGGGCCAAGGTCGTAGTGGTGCCGTTCCTGTTGTTTTGCCAGGTCATAGGCTGGCTTGTCTACGTCCATCACATTTCGCCAGAGATTCGCTGGTGGCCTCGGGCCGATTGGAATCGATTCCGCGGTCAGGTCGAGGGCACCACTGTCTTGTGGGGTCGTCGCGGTTGGGACATTGTTCTCCACTGGATCATGGTGCACTTGCCCCATCACGTCGACATCCGGATCCCCTGCTACCGGCTGCCTGAAGTGGCGAGGGCAATCACCGCCGAGCTCCCTGATGACGTTGAGCAGGGTTGTTGGCTCGGCTACGCCGACGTTCCCTGAGTCAGCCGTTCAAGCTCGAAGCGAACCCGCTTGACGCTCACTGCCCCTGCTGCGCCGATGGATTCAGCGAATTGTGAAACTCGTAGTTCCTGGAGTTGCCACATCAGCGACTCCAACTTCTCGGTCATCCCAAATTGCTGCACCAAAGCCTCGTGATGTGTTTCGAGCGCTCGGACATTGGCCATGCGGTCGCGATCGCGGGCCAACCCGTCGGTGATGCGGCCAAGGCGCCATTCGATGCCGTGAAGGTACCGGCCGACATCGCCTAGTCGATGGGCACCGACCGCAGCGAGGCTGCCGTCATAGACAAGACGGTCGAGTTGTTCGGCCATATCGGATCGCGCTGGTTGAAGGGCCGGCGCAGTGAGCGAGTCGAGGGATCGGCGCAGATCTCGGGCCCGATGAAGGACCTCCACTCCCTCGTTGGCCACATCCATCAACGCGTGAGCAAGCTCGGAGCGGTACGCCCCGATCAGCCGTTTCCAGCCAGCCTCGCCGAACACGGGGCCGCCATGGCGGTGCAGAACTTCGTCGGTGGATGCAATCAGACAATCGTCGAACCAGGATGACGGCGAGTCATAGGGGCTCACGACGATGGCGTACTTGACGTCTTCGGTCAAAAGGTTTCGCAGTACCCGGCCGACGGGCGGCCGATGAAGGAGTAGGAGGCGACGCGTGCCCTCCCACATCATGCTGGTTTGGGTGTCGAGATCGGCCACAAGGCGAACGGATACGGAGTCGCCATCGTCGATGAGAGTGGGATATGAGGTGACCGGCTGCCCGAGCCCGGTGGCTTCGACTGATTCTGGGAAATCGCCGAAGTCCCAATCGGTCAGTCCTGTGCGTTCGAGCGAATGGCTCGTCTTTGCCAAGAGCTCCCGGGCCTCCTCATGGAGATGACGCTGAAGTAGTTCGAGGTCGTCGTCTTCTGCGAGGGATTCGCCTTGGTCGACAACCCGAAAATGCGGGCGAAGGTAGGTGGGTAGGGAAGCTGGTCGGAACTCGTGGGGCTGAACGTCGACGCCGCCGTGACGGGTCAGCGCTGCCGCGAGTTGGGTGGCGAGACTTGCATCACCCGTCGGGTCGAGGTGCGGGACGACTTCTGCGACGGTCTCGGGGATCGGAAGCAGGGTGCGGCGCGTGGCTTTGGGCAAGGTCCGAATCAACTCTTCGATCATGAGGGGGCGCCAGGCAGGGACGAGCCACTCGAATGGCTGGGGCCGCAGTCGACGGACGTGCTCGAGGGGGACGTCGATCGTGAGCCCATCGGTCGGCTCGGCCGGATCAAACTGGTAGTCCACCGCGAGGTCGAGATCGCCGTACGACCAGGAGTTAGGTAGCTCCATCGACTCGATTGGTCCCACACCATCGCCGACCAGGTCGACAAGAGCGAGGTCGAGGGCTGTGGGGTGTTGGCGACGGTGTTTGCTCCACCACTTCTCAAAGTGCGCCCGCGACACAACGTTGTCGGGCAGGAGGGCCACATACCGGTCGACGTATTCATCATCGGAGCAGTGGAGATCATGGCGCCGAAGCCTGTGCTCTAGTTCGACGATCTCATCGGTCACGGTGGCGTTGCTGCGAACGAACTCGTAGTTGGGAGTGGATGGCACCTGAGTCGGGTCGATCTCGACGAGCGCGTTGCGAACGAAGAGGGCCCGGGCGAGCGCGGGGTCGACTCGATGGAGGTTGATTGCTCGGTTGGGGACGACGGGAAGCCCGTACAGGGATGCTCGTTCATGGCACATGGCCGCGCCCCGGTGTTCATCCCACCAAGGATCGGAATAGTCCCAGCGCATGAGGTGTGATGCCGATTGTTCGAGCCAGCGCGGGTTTAGGGGCGCAACCGTGCGGGCCCGAAGCTGGTTTGTCTCGACCAGTTCCCCAGCCATCACCCACTTGGGTGTGCGCTTGCGAAGCGCTGAACCAGGAGCGACAACAAACCGAGCGTTGCGGGCGCCGCGATATTCGCGTCGCTCCGGGTCAAAGAATCCGATGTGAGAGAGAAGCCCGGCGAGCACGGCCTGGTGGATGGCCATCGGCGGCGCATCATTATCGTTGATCTGGAGGCCGAGTTCACGCGCCGAGCGGCGCAGCTGACTGTGAACGTCTTGCCACTCCCGAATGCGGAGAAAGTGGAGGTATTCGTCTCGACACATGCGCCGGAACCCGTTGCCGCTGCGAGCCGCCCGCTCGATACGAGTGTGCTCCCAGAGCAGGAGGTAGGACAAGAAGTCAGATTCGTCATCGGTGTATCGCTGGTGGAACTCGGCGGCCTTTTGTTGCGCGGCCCCTGACCCGACGCCATTCGGTCGGATCCGAGGGTCTTGAATCGACAGCCCAGAGACGATGATCAGTAGCTCCCGAACGCAGCCGTGGTCCTCGGCTTCGAGCAGCATGCGGCCCATGCGCGGGTCAAGGGGAAGCGAGGAGAGTTGGCGACCCAGCGGCGTAAGCCAGCCGTTCTCTCCCTCGTGCTCTGGGGTCACCGCGTCGAGTTCCTCAAGCAGGAGAATCCCGTCGCGGACCGCTCGCATGTCGGGTGGATCAACGAACGGAAAGTTGGCCACATCGCCGAGGCCGAGGGCGGCCATCTGCAAGATGACCGACGCCAGATTGGTGCGCTGAATTTCCGGTTCGGTGAAGTCCGGGCGTGCATTGAATTCGTCTTCGGCGTAAAGGCGAATACAGACGCCTGGGCCGAGCCGGCCGCAGCGGCCGGCACGCTGGTTCGCAGAGGCTTGTGAGATCGGCTCGATTGGGAGTCGTTGGACCTTGGTGCGACGATTGAAACGCGAAATGCGGGCCAGGCCGGTGTCGATGACCGCATGGATGCCGGGCACGGTGAGGGAGGTCTCGGCGACGTTGGTCGACAAGATCACACGACGTTTACCGGCGGGTTTAAATATCCGTTGTTGCTCAGCGGGGGAGAGGCGGGCGTAGAGGGGAAGGATCTCGAGATCGCCGAGCTTTTGGTCGCGTAGGTGATCGGCAGCATCGTGGATCTCTCGCTCGCCGGAACAAAAAACCAGCATGTCGCCGGGCTGATCTCGGAGGAGCTCACGAACAGCCTGCTCGATTGCCTCCGGCTGGTCGAGGTTTGGCGCTTCGGGATCATTTGGGTTGGCGGGCGGTTGATAGCGAACTTCGACCGGATACGTGCGTCCGGACACCTCGATGATCGGAGCTCCATCGAAGTGGGCGGAGAACCGCTCGGTATCGATTGTGGCTGAGGTGATGATCAGGTTGAGGTCGGGACGCTGGGGGAGTAGCCGAGCCAGATAGCCGAGCAGGAAGTCAATGTTGAGGCTGCGTTCGTGGGCCTCGTCGATGATCAGCGTGCGGTAGCGCCGAAGCATTGGATCGCGCTGAATTTCGGCAAGGAGGATTCCATCCGTCATGAGGCGGATGCGGGTATCGGCCCCAACCTCGTCGTGGAAACGCACCGTGTAGCCGACAAGACCGCCGACTGTGGTTCCGAGCTCGGCGGCCAGTCGCTCGGCAATGGAGCGAGCGGCAAGTCGGCGGGGCTGGGTGTGGCCGATCAGCCGGTCATCGTCGGCCAAGGCCTCCAGGCAGAACTTTGGCAGCTGTGTGCTCTTGCCCGAACCGGTCTCTCCGGCCACGACGACGACCTGATTGGAGACGAGGGCGTCGAGGATCTCCGCACGTCTCTCTGTGATTGGAAGCTCCGGTGGATACGTGATGCGATCGGACTTCATATCTCACTCATTGTGGTCCGCGTGCGGCCAAATGCAGACGTATCGCGAACGCGCTATTGATGGTCCCTGACTCTCTTCAGGGATGAGGCCAGGCAACTGGGATGTCGATCCGAGGGGGTAGAGGAGGGTGAGCGCAAACAGAACATGACCAGTCCGTGGCGATTGCCTCGGTTCCGTCTAAGTTGCGAGGAATGGTTGTTCGCATTGACGTCACCGCGTCTGACGATCCTGCGGCCGGGCAGATTCTTGATTCGGCACCGTTAATCGGTGTGGATCGACTTGTCGGTTGCACGGTTACCCGGGTCCATCATGTTCGCGGCGAGCTGAGCGACGCTGACCTCGTTCGCCTTTGTGCTGAGGTGCTCGTTGACCCTGTGGTCGACGTCCACACAATTGATGCCCCGGCCCGCGCTGGTGGTCGAGTCGTCGAGGTGGCTCCGAGACCGGGCGTCACCGATGGCGAGGCCCGCGAACTTGAGCGCGCCGCCTTTGAGCTGGGCTTTGCGGCCATCGAAGTTTCTACGGCGCGTCGCTACGAGTTGCACGGTGACCTGTCTGATGACGACGTTGCTCGATTGACGCGTCGTCTGCTCGCCAACGACACGATCGAGCACGCTTGCGAGGGTGAGATGGACCCTGAGTTCGCCGGTGCCATCGCGGCCGATGTTCGCGTTGATCTGGTGGAGCTCGACGGACTGTCCGACGATGCGCTCGCCCAAATGAGCCGAGAACGCGTCTTGTCTCTCGACGTCAACGAGATGCGGGCAATCCAAGCTCATTTCGTCGCAGAGGGTCGATGGCCAACTGATGCCGAGCTTGAGACGCTGGCTCAGACCTGGTCTGAGCACTGCGTCCACAAGACATTCCGCGCCAAGATTGAGCTCACTCACACTGAGGCTGACGGCACCGTTACCGTCTCCATTCACGATGGGCTTCTACCCGCGCTTCGCGAGGTCACCGAAGAGCTCGATCCCTGGTGGCTTCGGAGCGCTTTCGTTGATGACGCCGGCATCATTGCCTTTGACGACACCTTCGACTTGGCGTTCAAGGTGGAGACCCACAATCACCCGTCAGCCTTGGAGCCATTTGGCGGCGCAAACACCGGCGTCGGCGGCGTGGTTCGCGACGTGATCGGCGTGTCGGCTCGACCGATCGCCTGTACCGATGTGCTGTGCTTTGGTCCGCCCGACTTGCCCGACAGCGAGCTCCCGGCGGGCGTTCTTCACCCACGCCGAATTCGCGAGGGTGTGGTGAACGGAGTGGGGGACTATGGCAACAAACTCGGGTTGCCAACGGTCAACGGAGCCGTCCTGTACGACAAGGGCTACACGGCCAACCCGCTCGTCTACTGCGGCGCACTCGGGCTCCTTCCCCACGGCATGCACCCGACGGAGGCACACATCGGCGACCGCATCATCTCGATCGGTGGTCGTGTCGGCCGCGACGGCATCCACGGTGCCACCTTTTCCTCCGCGGGTATGGATGCCTCCACCGTGGACTCTGGCGGCTCAGCTGTGCAGATCGGTGATCCGATCACAGAGAAGGGCCTGATCGAAGTCATCGAGTTGGCCCGCGATGCGAAGCTCTACACGGCAATTACTGATTGTGGTGCAGGCGGATTCTCGTCGTCGGTCGGCGAGATGGGCGAAGATTTAGGTGTTGAAGTCGATCTCTCCACGGTGCCGCTCAAGTACCCGGGCCTGCAGCCGTGGGAGATTTGGCTGTCCGAGGCTCAGGAACGCATCGTCATCGCCGTTCCGCCGGCCAATACGGCCGATCTTCAATCTCTCTGCGATGCCTGGGATGTGGAGCTCACCGATCTCGGTACGTTCACGGGCAGCCAACGGCTCATTGTCCGTCACGGTGATACGTCTGTGGTCGACATTCCGATGTCGTTCTTGCACAACGGACTTCCCCGGCGGGAGATGACGGGTGCATGGGCGGATCCCGCGCCCAAACAGGTCGTGACGCCTGAGCTGGCGGCTTCGATGATCCTGAAACTTTTGGCTCACCCTGATGTGGCATCCAAGGAAGACATCGTTCGCCGGTTTGACCATGAAGTCCGCGGCGGCACGGTGGTGCGGCCGTTCGTCGGCCCTGAAGCTGATGGCCCCGCTGACGCCGCCGTTCTCAAGCCACTCGGCACTGACGGCACCCTCGCTGCGGTGCTCAGCAACGGAATCAACCCTCGCATTGGCCGCCACGACCCGTGGGCTATGGCGCTTCATGCCATGGACGAAGCCGTGCGAAACCTGGTTGCCGTCGGCGGGGATCCAGACCGCGTGGCCGTGCTCGACAACTTTTGCTGGGGCGACCCAACGAAGCCCGACCGCCTTGGCTCGCTGGTGCGGGCCGTGCAGGGATGCACCGATGGCGCCCGTCGCTATCGGATGCCGTTCATCAGCGGCAAGGACAGCCTCTTCAACGAGTTCGATGGTGAAGCAATTCCTCCCACACTGCTCATTTCGGCGCTTGGACTGGTCCCCGACCTGGGTCGGGCCATTGACTCTGCCGGCATGCAGCCCGGTGACGATATCTGGCTTGTCGGGCAGGGCAGGGCTGACCTTGGTGGCTCGTTGGCCTCTGACGTGTTCGGTCTCGGCGCCAGCACGGTACCCGTTCCCCTCGTCGACCCGCTGCCCCGCTACCGGGCCATTCATGCCGCGATTGCTGCCGGGCTCATCACCGCGGCACACGACAGTAGTGATGGTGGAGTTGCCGTGGCCTTAGCGGAGATGGCACTGGCGGCGCGTCTCGGGATATTGGTCGTGGTCCCCGCTGATGGTTTGGATCCGTTCACATCACTCGTCAATGAGGGCCCCGGGCGACTGGTGCTCACCGGCTCCCCAGAGAACGGCGACGCCATTGCTGCTGTGCTCGGCGACTTCGGTCGCCGAATTGGCGAGGTCACCGGCGGTGACAGGATCGTCATAGGAACGTCCAGTGGCACTAGCGACGATACGAACTCCCTTGACTCATCCGACCTCGTATTGGTGGAGTTGAGCATGAACCAAGCCGTTGAGGCGTTCACTGGGAGAGCGGCCGGATGAGGCCACCGCCGATCCTGATTCCGCATGCATCGGGCACCAACCGTGATGGCGAGGCCGCACAGGCCATTCGCCTTGCCGGCGGCGACGCCCGCATCGTCCACATCAACGAGTTGCGTGACGGCTCTGTTCGCATTGGTGACCACGCGGCGATTCTGCTGCCCGGCGGCTTCTCCTACGGCGACGCGCTCGGTGCAGGCGGACGTCTCGCCCTCGAACTACGCACCTGGTTCGCTGACGAACTGGCCGAAGCGGTGTCCGAGGAGCGGCCGATCCTCGGGATCTGCAACGGCTTCCAGGTCTTGGTGAAGTCGGGCTTGCTGCCCGGCCCGCTCGGTCGTCCTCGCGACGTCACGCTCACCGAAAACAGGGCCGGCCGTTTCGAGTGTCGCTGGGTCACGGTCCGGGTGGAGCCAGGCTGTCGCTCCGGGTGGCTTGGTGCGGCCCGCGGAGCCACGATCCGCTGCCCGATCGCTCATGGTGAGGGGCGCATTGCAGTCGCCAACGAATCCGTTTCTCGCCAGATCGAAGCGGATGGCCTGGTTGCGTTCCGGTATCTGGCCGACGGCACCCGTCCGACCTCTGATGACCCGGTTCCGGCAGCCGGCCTCTATCCCGCGAACCCCAATGGGTCCGTGGCTGATATTGCCGGTTTGTGCGATCAGACCGGAACCGTGGTTGGCCTTATGCCCCACCCTGAAGATCATGTGATCGATTGGCAGCGTCCATCCGGACCCGCTGGCAACACTGGTCGCCCGCTCTTTGATGCCTTCGTAGCGGCAGCACAATGACACTCGATCTCACACCAGCGCTGGCGGACCCATTCGATGGACTGGACCCGGATGCGGTGAGTGATCTCGGCATCATGATGCGGGGCAAGGTTCGTGATGTGATCGACCTCGGCGATGAGGTTGCGTTGATTGCCACTGATCGGATCTCCGCCTTTGACCATGTGCTCGGCACCGTTCCCTATCGAGGGCAGGTTCTCAACCAGTTGGCCGCTTGGTGGCTTGAACGCATCGATGATCTGGTGCCGTCGCACATTGTGTCGATCCCCGATCCCAATGTCACCATTGGCCGCAAATGCCGCCCGCTGCCGGTTGAGGTCGTTGTTCGCGGCCGTCTATCAGGGTCCACATCGACGGCGCTGTGGACCAAGTACGCGGCAGGTGAGCGCACCATCTATGGGCTTGATTTCCCCGATGGCCTGCAGAAGAACGATGCCCTTCCCGAGGCGATCATCACGCCCACCACGAAGGCGAAGCATGGGGCTCACGACGAGCCGATCACCGAACGTGAGATTGTCGATCAGGGGCTGGTTGAAGCTGACCTTTGGGACCAGGTGCGAACAATTGCGTTTGCCGTATTCGCGCGAGGCGTAACGCTTGCGGCAAGAGCCGGTCTCGTGTTGGTCGACACGAAATACGAGTTCGGCCTTGATGCTGATGGAATGCTCACGATTATCGACGAAGTCCACACCCCTGATAGCTCGCGGTTTTGGCGTGCGTCTACTGTTGAAAGCCAGCGAGCGGCATGCGAGGAGCCCGAGAATCTCGACAAGGAGTACGTGCGTCTGGCGTACGCCCGAGACGGCTATCGCGGTGTGGGTGCCCCTCCACCCTTGGGTCAGGGACTGGCGGTCGCAGCCGCGGGAATCTACCAAGAAACGTTCGCTGCCCTCACCGGCACCGCGTTCGAACCGGGTGCCTATCCCGCTGGACCGAGGGTCGAAGCTGCCCTCCGGAACCGGTAATCAAGGAATGTCCAGGGGCGTATCCCGCGGTGTCGGGTTTCACCGCGCGAGGATCCATACTGAGTTAGTGAGTGGGAGGAAACCCCGTCGTGTCTGACGATCCGCTAGTCGGCGTCATCATGGGAAGCGACTCCGACTGGGAGACCATGCGGCGCGTCGCTGAGGTCCTCAACGACTTCGGAATCCCTCACGAGTGCAAGGTCATCTCCGCGCACCGAACGCCGGACCTGATGGTGGAGTACGCAACGGGGGCAGAGTCCAGGGGCCTCGATGTTGTCATCGCCGGCGCTGGCGGTGCCGCCCACCTCCCAGGCATGGTTGCCGCTCACACAATTGTCCCGGTCATCGGCGTCCCGATCACGAGTCGGGCCCTCAATGGCATGGACTCCCTGCTGTCGATTGCGCAGATGCCGGGCGGCGTCCCGGTCGCCACGATGGCTATCGGCGATGCCGGGGCCACCAACGCTGGTCTCTTCGCCGTGGCCATACTTGCTCGCACCGATGCTTCGCTCGCAGCGGCGCTCCACACGTTCCGTGAGCAGCGTGCCGATCAGGTACGCGCCATCGAGTTGGAACACTGACCCATGAGCCCGCTCCCCCCTGGCACCACGATTGGAATCGTCGGCGGGGGACAGTTGGGCCGCATGCTCGCCCAATCCGCTCGCCAGCACGGATATGGCGTGGTTGTGCTGACGGGCGGGGCCAAGGACACGCCCGCCGGCTTGCTCGCTGATGAAGAGATCACAGGCGATTTCACCGATCCGGTCACCCTTGCCCGTTTCGTTGATCGGGTCGACGTGATCACCTGGGAATTCGAAAACGTCGACCTTCAGGTCGCCGCTGTTGCCGCCGAGGCCGGCGTTCCAGTTCGCCCGTCAGCGGCTATCGTCGCTGTCGCTCAGGATCGAAAGCTTGAAAAACTAGCACTCTCCGCGGCCGGTATAGCGGTGGCCCCGTGGCGACCGGCGGCGACGCTCCAGGAGGTCGCTGACGCCGTCGCGGAGCTTGGCGTTCCCGTAATTGCCAAGGTGGCACGATTTGGTTACGACGGGAAGGGCCAAGTTCGCATCGATGATGGGGCTCAGGTCGAAGCCGCGTGGGAGACGTTGGACCATCAACGCCTCGTTGTCGAGTCGGTCATCGCGTTCGAACGTGAGCTGTCTGTCGTGGTGGCTCGCGGTATCGACGGCACGATCGTGGACCATGGCGTGATGGAAAACGAGCACGTCAACCACATCCTTGATCTCACGATTGTTCCGGCTGAAGTGAGCGATCTCACTGCCGCGGCCGCTCGTCAGGTTGCGCATGACACGGCGATCGCCTTGGACCTTGTTGGTGTCTTGTGTGTCGAATTGTTTGACACGGCGGAGGGGATCCTCGTCAACGAGATCGCACCCCGACCTCACAACAGCGGCCACTGCACGATCGAGGCGGCCTTGGCCAGCCAGTTCGAGCAACAGCTTCGTGCCGCCACTGGTATGCCGCTGGGCGACGGCGCCTGTCGTCCGGCCGCTATGGCGCAACTTCTCGGTGATCTCTGGGCCGATGGTGCACCCGACTTTGGTCGAGTGCTGGCCGAGCCCGATGTTCACCTGCACCTCTATGGCAAGGGCGATGCTCGCCCTGGTCGCAAGATGGGGCATCTGACATGTGTGGGTGACGACGCCACCTCTGTACGACAACGAGTCGGCGACGTGCGCGCCGCGCTCACTGGACGGTAAACCGTGTTTCCCAATGGGGATGAGATTCATGAGGAATGTGGTGTCGTGGGGATATATGCCCCCGGCAAGGATGCAGGACGTCTGACGTTCTTTGCCCTCCACACGCTGCAACACCGCGGGCAAGACGCGGCGGGCATTGCTACGAGTGACAACGGCGTCGCTCATATCCATAAGGGTCAGGGCCTCGTGTCGGCGGTCTTCAACGAGGACAACGTGTCCACGTTGAAGGGGGACTTGGCCATCGGCCACACCCGGTACAGCACCACGGGCGGCCCCGGGTTGCGCAATGCTCAGCCCCAGATCATCGAGACGCTCGGCGGCCCGCTTGGCCTTGCCCACAACGGCAACCTTGTCAACGCGAACATTTTGCGTCGTCAACTCCTCGAGCGAGGCATCGGCCTCCAGACATCATCTGATACCGAGGTCATGGTTCATCTGCTCACGCAGGCGAGCGGCGACTGGATGAATCGGATCAAGTCGCTCATGACCCAAGCTGAGGGAGCGTTCGCGCTCACCATCCTCACGCGGGATGCGATCTACGGTGTGCGCGATCCGTGGGGATTTCGACCGCTTGTCATCGGCAAACTCGACGATGGCTACGTCTTGGCCTCTGAAACCTGTGCCTTCTCGGCGATTGGAGCCGAATTCGTGCGTGAACTGGAGCCGGGGGAAATCGCTCGCATCGACGATTCCGGCCTCCACGTAGAACAGGGCGCAGTGCCAAAGCAGCGTGCCTTCTGCACCTTCGAACAGATCTACTTCAGCCGCCCCGACAGCATCCACGACGGCAACCTGGTTCACTCAACGCGTCAGCGTCTTGGGCGAGAACTCGCACGTGAGCACCCTGCGGATGCCGACATCGTTGTTCCGGTGCCCGACTCCGGTACCCCGCACGCGGTGGGCTTCGCCCAAGAGACCGGCCTGCCCTACACCGAGGGCCTAATCAAGAACCGCTATGTCGGCCGTACCTTCATCGAACCCACCCAAAAGCTCCGCGAGTCCGGTGTCCAGATGAAGTTCAACCCGCTGGGCGACAACCTGCGGGGCAAGCGTGTGGTCATGGTCGACGACTCAATCGTGCGAGGCACGACGTCGGGACCGCTGGTCCAAATGCTGCGTAACGCGGGTGCTGCAGAGGTCCATGTACGGGTCGCGTGCCCTGCCATTACCGACCCGTGCTACATGGGCGTCGACATGGCATCGTCGGATGAGTTGATCGCAGGCCACAAGACGGTGGAGGAGATTCGCCAACACATTGGTGCTGATTCTCTGGCCTTTTTGTCCATCGAAGCAATGATGCGCGGCCTTGAAGCCGAAGACGGCTACTGCAACGCGTGTTTCACCGGGGACTATCCCTTCGAGTCAGAGCGTTTCGTTCAGCTGGAGCTTCGACCAAAGGAACAGTTCGCCAATGTATGGGGCGATTGATGGCTGAGGCGACTGAGATGGCCGGTGCCACGGTCCTCGTCGTCGGCGGTGGAGGGCGAGAGCACGCGATCGTATGGGCGCTCGCCAAGTCTGCGTCCGTCGCTGAAGTGATCGTCGCCCCCGGAAACCCGGGCACCGCAGCAGAGCCCGGCTGTCGCAACGTGGCGATTGAAGCCACCGATATCGCGGCCCTGATTGAGCTGACCATGGCCGAGGCGGTTGATCTTGTCGTGGTGGGGCCTGAAGATCCGCTCGTCCTCGGGTTGGTTGATCGTCTCACCGAGCAAAACATCGCCGCGTTCGGACCGTCGGCGGCCGCGTCGAAGCTTGAGGGTTCCAAGTCTCATTGCAAGGAGTTCCTGCTCCGAAATGACATACCGACCGGGCGGTCGCAGTCGTTCACCGACTCGGCTGGCGCGTTGGCGTACCTTGCCAAACTGGTCGTTCCTCCAGTGGTCAAGGCCGATGGACTCGCTGCCGGCAAGGGTGTGATCGTTGCTGAGACGCACCAAGACGCCGAGGTTGCCATTCGTGAGATCCTCGACGAAGGTCGGTTCGGAGAAGCGGGCGCAGAAGTGCTGCTCGAAGAACGTCTGCACGGTGCGGAGGTGTCGATCCTGGCATTTTGCGATGGCGAACGGTTCCACATCATGCCCGCAACCCAGGACCACAAACGTCTGCTTGTTGGCGATGATGGTCCCAACACGGGGGGCATGGGCGCATTCTTTCCGTCGCCGGTGGCCGACGATCAATTGCTGGCCGAAGTAGCGAAGACCGTCCTCGCTCCGACGCTCGCCGCTCTTGCCGCTGAGGGACGCCCATACCGAGGTGTTTTGTATGTTGGGATAATGCTCACGGCCGAGGGCCCGAAGGTCATCGAGTACAACTGCCGGTTCGGCGATCCAGAGACCGAAGTTGTGCTCCCGATGCTGGAGTCCGATCTCTATGACATATTCATAGCTTGTGCCACCGGATAGCTCGATGACGTCGATATCAAGTGGTCATCTGATGCCGCCGTCACGGTGGTGATGGCCTCCAACGGCTATCCGACATCACGTAGCGATCCTGCCCCCATCACCGGCATCGATGCCGCCACCGCCTCTGGCTGCACTGTCTTTCACGCGGGGACGGCCACAGGCGATGGTGAGGTCGTTGCCGCTGGCGGACGGGTGCTCACCGTCACTGCCCTTCGGCCCACGCTCGCTGAGGCTGCCGACGCCGCCCACGAGGGCGTGGCCTTGATCTCATTTGATGGTGCCCAGCACCGTGCCGATATCGCTCGCGCAACCGCGGAGGTCCGCCCATGACCGAATACGCCGACGCAGGCGTCAACATCGACGAAGGCAACCGAGCCGTCAAGCTCATGGCGCAAGCCGTTGCCTCTACCAACACTGAAGCCGTGCTGTCTGACCTCGGAGCATTCGGTGGTCTCTTCTCTACCGCGGGCCTTGTCAGCGATGCGGTGCTTGTGGCCTCTACCGATGGCGTAGGTACCAAGGTCGAGTTGGCGGCTCGCCATAGTGGATGGCAGGGGGTCGGAGCTGACCTCGTGAATCACTGTGTTGACGACATTCTGGTGCAGGGTGCTCGTCCGCTTTTCTTCCTCGACTACATCGCCACCGCGAAACTCGTTCCCGAGATTGTGGCGGAGATCGTCACCGGTATGGCCGGCGCCTGCCGTGCTGTCGGATGTGCGCTGCTTGGTGGCGAGACCGCAGAGATGCCGGGCGTCTACACCGATGGATCGATCGATATCGCGGGAACCATTGTCGGCTCAGTGTCGCAGGCCGAACTTTGGCCCCGCACTGAGGCACTGACCGCAGGCGACGTGCTCATTGGCATGGCAAGCGACAGTCCCCATACCAACGGTTACTCGTTAATCCGCATGCTTCTCGATCGCAACGATCCTTCCGATGATTTGATCGAGTGGTTGCTGACGCCGCACCGCTCATATCTGGCTGACGTCGATGCGCTTCGGGCCGCCGGAGTGGAGCCCAAAGCGCTGGCTCACATCACCGGAGGTGGCTTCCTTGAAAATATCCCGAGGGTGCTACCCGCAAATCTTGGTGCGAGAATTGAGCTCGGCTCGTGGAACGTGCCCTCAGGATTTCGCACCCTTGTGGAATGGGGTGACCTGGCGAATAGTGAGGCATTCCGGACCTGGAACATGGGCATCGGTATGGTCGTGGCAATGTCGGCTGAGCAGGCCAACGCAGCCACCGCACTCGGCCATTGCCTCATCGGCGAGCTGGTTTCGGTGCACGACGGGGCCGACCGGGTCGAACTCAGCGGCGAGTGGCGTTGACGGCGACTCTGGTTGTCCTAGCATCGGGAAGCGGCTCGAACCTCCAGGCCATTCTTGATGCATGTGAGCGAGGCGAACTTGATGCCGTTGTTTCCCTGGTGGTCGTGAATCGCCGTTCGTCGTTCGCCGCGCAGCGGGCTGCGGCCCAGGGGATCGCCACTCATTGCGCGCCACTCGACCCCTACCGGCAACGTTTCGACGACCGGGCTGCAGCCCGTGCTGCCTACGACGCTGACTTGGCCGCAGAGGTGGCGGCGTTTTCGCCCGATCTGGTTGTGCTGGCTGGCTGGATGCATCTTTTTTCGATGGCGTTCCTCGGTAAGTTTCCGAACCAGGTGGTCAATCTGCACCCCGCCCTTCCCGGCACGTTTCCTGGCGCTCATGCGATCGACGAAGCATGGGCTGAACACGAATCTCGCGGTCTCGCCCATACCGGGGTGATGGTCCATCTCGTCCCTGACGAGGGCGTCGACGACGGTCCGGTCATCGTCGCAGAAGAGATCCCGATCAACTCTGACGACACCCGTGAGTCGCTGGAAGCACGGATCCGTTCCGTCGAGCATCGAGTTTTCCCTGCCGCCATCGCCCAGCTCTTGGAGTCCTGATGAACAATCCTGTCCCACCGCCGACTGGCCTAAAACTCTGGCTGGCGGGCGCCCGCCTTCGAACGCTTCCCGCGGCCATCGTGCCGGTCGCAGTCGGCGCCGCGGTGGCCGTGGGCCATGGCCCCGACACTGCATGGTGGCGAGCGGGTGCTGCGCTGGTCGTCGCTTTAGCGTTGCAGATTGCCGTGAACTTCGCCAACGACTACTCCGACGGGATCCGTGGTACCGATGGCGCCGAACGGGTCGGACCCCTTCGCCTGGTCGGGTCCGGTCTGGTTGAGCCCGCCACGGTGAAGCGAGCGGCGACACTCTCGTTCGCGGTGGCCGGTATTGCCGGCACAGTCTTGGCCGTTGTCGTCGGCCCGGAGCTGTTCATTGTGGGGGCCGCGTCGCTGGTGGCGGGCTGGGCCTACACGGGTGGCCCGAAGCCATACGGATATCTCGGTCTTGGTGAGGTGTTCGTCTTCATCTTTTTCGGTGTGGTCGCAACAGTAGGTACGACGTATGTGCTCACCGAGAATATCAGTGCAGTTTCGTTGGCTGCGAGTGTCTCGGTTGGACTATGGGCGACCGCACTGCTGGTCATAAATAACCTGCGCGACATCCCCGGTGACACGCGTGCAGGCAAGCAGACCATGGCGGTGCGAATCGGTGAGAAACGCACCCGCATCACCTACGTGCTGATGCAGGAGTTGGCCTTGACCGGGGCTGTGGTGCTCACAGTGTTTTCCGATCGCTGGGCCGTGGCCGCCCTGGCGGGAGTCCCGTTTGTGATCCAGGGAATCCGTGCGGTGGCGAGAGGGGCAACGGGCGCAGACCTCATCGCTGTTCTTGGACTCACCGGCAAGGCGCAGCTGATTTGTGGTCTCGCCATGGCCGCGGGCATCGCCCTCAGCGGCTGACAGCGCACGAATAGGGAGAGACCCCAAAGGGGCGTTAGCGGCGGGCGCCGGTGATGAGTTGGGCGCCGGTAAAGACCTGGCGTTCGAGCATGTCGAAGCCGGCGTCCTCGAGTGACGCTTTCATGTCGTCCCACGGTGGGAGATAGGCGAGCGATTTGGGGAGGTAGCGATATGCCCGCCCCTCGGAGAGGATGCCGCCAATGATGGGAACGATGCGATTGAAGTAGATGCTGTGGCCCCAGCGCAGCACAGGGTTGTCGGGCTGGGCCGCGTCGAGGAACGCAATACGGCCTCCGGGCCGAACCACCCGGGCCACTTCATCAAAGAAGCCGGGCAACTCGACCAGGTTGCGGAGTGCGAAGCCGCAGGTTGCGCCGTCGACGCTCGCGTCAGGGAGGGGCATCGCCAGGATGTCGGCATGGAGCAGGGGAGCCTCGGTGCGAGCCTCGGCCAGCATGCCCATAGACAGATCGAGTCCGATCGGGAGAAGGCCGGCTTTCTGGATCTCCCGGCAGAAATCGCCGGTACCGCAGGCAAGGTCGATGACTGTGCCTCCGCCGGCTACACCGAGCCGTTTCATCGCCGCCTTGCGCCATCGGACATCAAGCCCGAACGACATGATGCGGTTGACGAGGTCGTAGCGAGGCGCGATCGAGTCGAACATCGACCGTACCTGACGCCGCTTCTCCTCCCCAGTTGGCAGATGGTTGGGGTCGACGGTTACGCCATCTGTGAGAACCGGTGATTCCCGGTTGACGCAACGAGCGGTCACCGGAACCAGATCTTCTGATAGTTGCGGCTCATCGGATGCACCAGAGCAGCGATAAGCGCGACATCAAACATCCCACCGATGATGTTCCACTCGATGGCGAAACCGATATCGATCTGACGGGCCAATTCGAAACGGATTGCGAATGGGGCGATGGCAGCAACGATTCCGAGGATGTATCCCAATCGTTTGTTGTTGGCAATGCCGAACGCTCCGCCGGCGGAGCCGAAGACGATGAGGATCAACAGACCGTTCCGAATGACAAAGTTGGAGAAGACTCCGGTCGGCGGCTGATCAAAGATTGAGATCACGGCACTGAAGTACAGAAGGAACTGTGAGATATAGAGGGTTTGGGGCTGGCGCTGGTTGATCCACACGGTGTCACTCATGGTCTCAGTATGGACCGCAACGGGGCTCAGTTAACGCCTCCGAGGGGGATCGACCAATTGGCGGCTGGCGCGGAGCTGCCCACAGGCCGCGTCGATCTCGGTACCGCGGGTGCGACGAACCGTGGCATTGACCCCCATCCCGGTGAGACGGTCACGGAACTCATAGACACGATCCATGGGTGTACCGCGGGTGAGGTATCCGGGAGTCGGGTTCAGCGGGATCAGATTGACGTGTGCTCGTAGGCGGCGAGCGAGAATCGCTAGCTCGTCAGCATCGCTGGAGCGATCGTTGACGCCGTCGATGAGTGCCCACTCGAACGAGAGCCGACGGTTCTTCGCGTCAAGATAGCGGGCACACGACTCTTCGAGCATGGCAAGCGGATACCGAACGTTGAGGGGCACCAATTTGTTGCGGTCTTCGTCATTGGCGAAGTGAAGCGACACGGCGAGGTTGACGGGGAGATCTTCCTTGGCGAGCCGGTCGATGCCGGGAACGACTCCGACCGTTGAGATGGTGATATGGCGGGCGCCAATGCCGAGATCCTGGTTGATTCGTTCGACAGCGGCCCATGTTCGGTCGTAGTTGGCGAACGGTTCACCCATGCCCATGAAGACAATGTTGGAGACACGCCGCGGAGCGGAGGCCCGCCGAGCCCGCACAACCTGCTCCACGATCTCGCCGACCGAAAGGTGGCGATCAAAGCCGCTCTGACCAGTGGCACAGAAGCTGCACGCCATGGCGCAGCCGGCCTGCGACGACACACAGACCGTGGTGCGATCGTCGTAGTGCATGAGCACGGTTTCTATTTGGTGCCCGTCGTGTAGGCGCCATAGCCACTTCACCGTTTCGCCATCGTCGCTCACCGACTCTTCTTCTGGTGTGAGACCCAGCGGCAACTCCTCGTCGATCCGCTGCCGAAGTGCTTTGGGAAGGTTCGTAAGGTTGTCGATCTTGTCGCCCCGTTCGTGCAGGCCGGTCCAGGCTTGGTCGAGGCGATACCTGGGTTCGCCGTGAAGAAGCTCGGCGAACTCTTCCCGGGTTGGGTCAAATCGAAGAACAGGAGCGTCGCGGTGAGAGCGTCCAGAGGCGTCGATCAGGCTCATTGGGCAGCCCGCAGATAGGCGCGGTCGGTGTGGTGACGGCTGAAGCCGATCGAGGCGTAGGTGGCGTTGGCTGGTTGGTTGTCTGATTCCACGTAAAGCATCCCTGTCGTGAGTCCTTGTGCCGCCAGCCAGTCGAGGCCCGCAAGCGACATTGGCTTGCCGAGACCGAGGCCGTGATGGCTAGTGTCGATTGCGATGACGTAGATCTCGCCCAGCGCAGGGTCGTGGTCGCGGTGGATCTTGGTCCAGCAAAAACCGACCAGGCTGTCGTCATCGTGGTAGAGCCGAAAGCCGTCGGCATCGAACCAGGGCTCTGCCATCGTGGCCTCGACCAATTCGCGAGTCAGCCCGCCCTGTTCTGGGTGCCAGGAAAACGCCCGATTGTTGACGGCGATGTACTCATCAAGGTCATCCGATGTGAACGCTCTGGTGATCATGTCAGTCGATGTGTTGGGCAATGGGCAGCGCAGCTGCCAGAGATCGCGGTACTGGGTGAAGCCGGCATCAAGGGCTATGGCATCTGCAGACGCATCTATGGACTTGATCCAGAGCTGGGTGGCGCCACCATCGAGCGACTCGAGCGCAGCGGCAAGATCAGAGCGAAGATCGAGATCGGTGCGATCTTCGTCGACGACGACCACCCATTGGAATTCGCTGTTATTGGGGCCTTCTACGGTCAGTGGCACCTCGTTAGGGTAGCCAGCGCCAGCGCTAGCTAGGGTCACGCCATGGCGGAGCCACGGTCACCCAAAGGACGAGCACGTGTCATCCACGAGCGACTCATGGTCGAATATCCTGAGGCTGAATGCGAACTCGATCATCGCAATTCGTTTGAACT
>JAACCU010000118.1 GCA_009937405.1 Actinomycetota bacterium | reverse complement strand
GGCGAAGACGCGCACGCCTGCCCTCGCAGCCAGCATCATGGTGGCGGCCACCGTGGTGCCTCCGACCGACCCGTGGGCGATCGTGAAGGCGAGATCACGTCGACTTACCTTCACCGCAGCGTTGCCGGCTTGGCCGAGAGCGTCGATCTCGTCGTCGCTGAGACCCACTCGCATCGTTCCGTCCATGACGGCGGTGGTGGCCGGCACGGCCCCGCGTTCTGTAATCGCAGCCTGCACGGCCAGAGCCGTTTCGACATTGCGGGGGTACGGCATGCCATGGGTGATGATCGTCGACTCGAGAGCGACAACGGCTCTTCCGTCGTGCAAGGCCTCGCCAACCGGGTCGCTGATAGTGAGATGCGTGCGTGTCACGGTGCCTCTTCCTTGATGATGGTCTCGTTGTTGATGATCCGCTGGATGGATTCCGCCGAGAAGTCTGTCGCTACCGGGCTCTCAGAAGCAGCACTGAGGACTGAGGCGGCCAGAGCAAATCGGACTGCGTCTTCGAAATCGAGATTTGCCAGGTGGGCGTGGACGAGACCAGCCATGAGCGCGTCTCCTGCGCCGGTGACGCTGGCAATATCTTGGAGTGGCGGTGTGAGCGTGCCCGACGTTTCGGCGTTTGCGAAGAAGACGCCATCGCCGGCCAAGCTGATGACGACATGGCGCACGCCGGCATCGAGAAGGGCATTGGCGGCAGTTTTGAGACTTCGTTCCCCTGAGATTTCCACCCCAGAGAGCATGGCCGCCTCTGCCCGGTTGGGTTTGAGAGTGTGTACCGAGGCCAGATGGGGCGCCACCCGGACGGCCTTGGTCACAGAAACAGGGTCGACGAAAAGTGGAATGCCGGTGTGTGCGGTTGTGATGTGGCCGAGGGTCTCTGACGCCAGGTTGCAATCGACGACAAGGGCTGCGGCATTCTCCAACGTGTCACGTCGGGCATTGAGGGCAGCAACGTCGAGCGAAGCCACCACGTCCATGTCGTTGACTGCGACTGTCATCTCGCCGCTGCTATCGAGCACTGATAGGTAGGTTGCGGTCGGCGCCGAGTCGGACCAAACGCTGTTGGCCAGATCGACTCCTGATGCTGTGGCCAGGTCGTGAAGCCACGTGCCGTTGTCATCGCGGCCCAGGGCGGTGATGAGGTGGGTCGGCACGTCGAGACGCGCCAGATTCTCGGCGATGTTGCGCCCAACGCCGCCCGGTGACCGGATCACGGTGCCCGGGTCGGAGTCTCCCGGCAGCAGTGTCTTGAGGACGCGTCCTTCGATGTCCACGTTGGCGCCACCCACTACACATACGTAGCTCATGCTTTGCCCCACTCTTGGATGTTATCCGGACGATCTCAGCACTATTGTTGCCGGATGATCCACGCAGAGTCTTCAACCCCTCTGCAGGAACTCATCGATCGTTCCAACCGCCTAGGGGCCGACCGTCGCAACACCAACTATGGCGGTGGGAACACGTCGGCCAAAGGCGTCGTCACCGACGCTGTCACCGCCGAGGACGTAGCGGTGATGTGGGTGAAGGGTTCAGGCGGTGATCTGGGAACGCTCACCGCCGACGGGGTGTCGATGTTGGTGCTTGATCGGATCCGGGCCCTGAAGAACGTGTATGTCAACACCGGCCAGGAGGACGAACTTCACCAATTGCTGGATTTCTGTGGCCTCGGTCCGCCAGGTCCCGCTCCCAGCATTGATACATCGATGCATGCGCTCCTGCCTGCGTGTCATGTGGATCACTTGCATCCCGACTCGGTGATTGCGCTGGCGGCTTCAGTCGATGGGGAGGCGCTCACGAACGAGATCTTCGGAAACGAGATTGGATGGGTGCCGGGGCAGCGGCCGGGGTTCGACCTCGCACTCAAGATTGATGCGATGCGCGAGACGCAAGGGTCGCTTCGTGGTGTGGTTATGGGTGGGCACGGTTTGACCACCTGGGCGGAAACGTCTGAGGATTGCGAGCAATTGTCGCTTGACGTGATCCGGCGGGCGGCCGACTTCATTGAACGGCAGGGCAAACCCGAACCGCTCGGCGCACTTCGGGTGGGCTTTGACCCCCTGCC
This sequence comes from Actinomycetota bacterium, assembly GCA_009937405.1. Lineage (GTDB taxonomy): Bacteria > Actinomycetota > Acidimicrobiia > Acidimicrobiales > Aldehydirespiratoraceae > JAACCU01. Next base: position 3,093 of record JAACCU010000118.1, on the reverse strand, counting down.
AACCGATGAGCGCCGGCACCGTGCTCTTGCATTGGCCCCGATCATCCGAGGGCTCGCCTCGACCGACCAGCGTGCCGTCGGCCACTGGTTCGATAGCGACGAGGTCTTGGATTTCATCGGGCGCGAGGCAACGCCACGCGTCGCCCCGCTCGGAACCTCTTGCCCCGATCATTTTATTCGCACCAAGGTCAGGCCGCTGCTGCTGGACCTCCCGACAACCGCCACGCCCGGTGAGCAGACGGCTCGGCTTCGCCAACTACACGCCGAGTATCGGGAGGAGTACCGCCAGTACTACGACCGCCACGCACGGCCCGAAACGCCGCCGATGCGCGGGGCCGATCCCGCCATCTTTTTGATTCCGGGTGTTGGGATGTTCAGCTTTGGTGCCGATCACCAAACCGCCCGAGTGGCCGGTGAGTTCTACATCAATGCGATCAACGTGATCCGCGGTGCCGAAGCGATTTCTAGCTACACGCCGGTTTCGGAGGCCGAGAAGTTTGCGGTCGAGTATTGGATGCTTGAAGAACTCAAACTTCGCCGTCGTCCTGCCCCGAAATCGTTGACGGGGAAGGTGGCAGTGGTGGCTGTAGGGGCTGTGGCCGGAGTGGATCCGGCCATTGGGCGAGCGGTTGCCCGCGAGTTTGAGGATGCCGGCGCCGTCGTGGTGGTCGCCCCCGACGACGAAGACGAGGCGGTTGACGCCGCGGTGCTCCAATTCGGTGGAGTGGACATTGTCGTGGGCTCATCTCACACCCATGCGGTCGCCACCATGATCGCCCAAGGGCATGGCGGTGACATTGTGCAACTCGGCGGCACCAAATCTTTGGTCGCTGAACGCGCGACCGAGTTGGCCGAGTGCGGCATCCGGGTCAACGGGATCGCCTTCGATGATGACCCGGACGGACGTGCCGTGGCGCGGGCCGCCCGCGCCTTGGTGGACGGTTCGCTCGCCAACACAACAGGGCTGATCATCCCGATTAGCCGATAACTGATTGGTCGATAAGGAGAAAAACGAATGATGCGACTTGCCATAGGCAGTGACCATGCCGGGTATGAGATGAAGCAGCAGGTGATTGAACGGTTACGCGAAGCCGACTATGACGTCACCGATTGTGGCACCCATTCGACCGAGTCAGTCGACTACCCCGACTATGCCGCTGCTGTGGGTGCCGCGATCCTCGGCGGCCATGTTGACCGCGGAATTCTGGTGTGCGGAACGGGCGTGGGTGTCGCACTTGCGGCCAACAAGATTGCAGGCATTCGCGCCGCCCAGGCCAGCGACATCTTCACCGCACATCAAGCAGTCGAACACAACGATGTCAACGTTTTGGCTTTGGCCGGAAAGATTGTTGGTGAGGTCTTGGCTTGGGAAATGGTCAAGGCGTTCCTCAATGCCGAGTTCGCCGGCGAGGAAAGGCTTGTCCGGCGACTGCACAAGGTCGCGCTACTCGAATCCGATTACGCGACCGAGGCCCGGCTTTCGCCACCTGGCTGAAGCCGCCGGTCTGCGAGGCCAGGACCCTGTCGACTGGCCTTTGACCGGAGAACTCGACCAGCCGAAAGAACCAGTTGTTCGGGTCGACGGTCGCTGCCGTAGGGTGACGCAGTGACGGATTCGCCGGGGGTCGGAGAGCGAGTGGTGGGTCGTGGCGCTGGGTTCGCCGAGCGGGTGTGGCTCGTCATCGGGTTGGTTATGGCCACGGCTTGCATTGCTCAGGCGTTCGGACGCTTCACGTGGGGCGTTGTGCTACCCGGGGCTCGTGACGACCTTCTCGACGGGTCGAACACTATGGCCGGTCTCTTCGGCACGCTCAACGTGGCCGCCTACCTGGTAGGAACCTTCGCGGTGGCCTGGATGGCTTCGCGAGTGACCTTGGTAGGGCTCATTCGCATCGGCATGGTGCTTTCCACGAGTGCCTTGGGATTGGCCGCGATCGCGCCGAACGGGCCGACGCTCGCCATCGCTCTCACGGTGATGGGGCTCGGTGGAGCGCTGATCTGGATTCCGTCACCGGCAATCGCGGCGCGAACGTTGCCGCCCCATCGTGCAGGAATGGCTGTTGGACTGGTTGGTTCCGGTATTGGTGTCGGCGTGGTTTTTGCTGGGCAGATGGCGCGCTACCTCGATCAGCGCAGCGACGGGGATCAGGTCTGGCAGACGTTGTATCGGATCGAGTTCGGAATCGCGGTGGTCGTCTTGATCGGCGTGTTCGTCTTCCTTCGCAGCCACGGTGACCGTCCTTCCGCCACGGGGGGTTTCGGAGGCTTCACCGCGCTGAAGACGGTGCCCGGTTGGATTCCGGCGACGGTTGCCTATGCCGCGTTCGGCTTTGCCTACATTCTCGTCATCGGCTTTCTGGTGGCCCGGCTCGAAGATGATTCAGGGTTCACTGCCGATCAGGCCGCCACCATGTTTTCGGTGCTCGGCGCCGCCACCGTGCTGGGTGGTCTTTCACTCGGGCCGCTGTCGGACAGAATCGGTCGGCGGGTCACGCTGACGTCGGCGTTCGTGCTTTTCGGCGGGTGTGCGCTGCTTGCCCTCACCGGCACGCAGCCGTGGGTTGCTATTGCCGCCCTCGGAGCCGGCTTGATGTTTTCTGGCATGCCAGCGCTCATCATCGCCCACATCGTCGACCACACCACCGCTGACACCTACGGCCCCGCTTTCAGCGCCGCGACGCTTGCGTTTGGCGTCACCCAGATGATCTCGCCTCAGATCGGTGGCCTTCTCGCCGATCAACTCGGCTCGTTTACGTGGGTGTTTGTGCTGTCCGCAAGCGTCTCGTTCATCGGAGCAGCGTTTGCAAGCCGTTTGGAGGACCGGGCGCCAGGTTCGGCGGAGACCCCCGTGGCGTGACCGGCCCGGTTGCAGTTGGTGGTGCCCCTGGTCCTCGCCGTCAGACCGTCCGGCCGAGTTCTCGACATGACGAGATGGTGGATTCGAGCGTTGTGACATCGGGGATCGGCCGGGCGGTGACGGGGTCCGCGGTCATAGCAGCCTCCAGCGCGTGGGCGATGCTCAACAGGCGCCGGTCGTGGTATGCCGGCCCGACGACCTGGATGCCGAACGGTGTGCCGTGCTCGTCTAGGCCG
>JAACCU010000117.1 GCA_009937405.1 Actinomycetota bacterium | reverse complement strand
TATTCCCGCCCGGTGGCAGGCGGGGGGAGGGCGGCATGGTTTTCATCTCGTGGGGGATGCCCTGGGCGTCCGCGGAGAGTTAGGTGATCCACACGAAGCTATCGACGACGACGAGGCCGGCGTTTACAAGAGCAGTCTGGAAATCGCGCAGGGCCCAACCGTCAGCGGCGAGAGCCATAAAACACAACTCGGCCTTGTGTCCGAGAATCGCGGCGGTGACGACCTGCACGTCGTCGGCTTGCGCCGTCTTGACCGCCGAAATGACGGCATCGTTATCGGTATCGGGCGTACGTCCGCAAAAAAGGTGAACGACCGCAAGGCCTTCGCTGGTAGTGACAGGATCGAGCATGATTCAAGTCTACGGATAGGTTCGCAGCCATGAGCCGCAGCACACACCAAGCAATCGCCGACGAGCGCAACGAGTCAATCGAAATCTCTATCAATGGCGAGTTCTTCCCGCGCCACGAGGCAAAGGTGTCGGTGTTCGACAGCGGCTTCCTTGTCGGCGATGGCATCTGGGAAGGAATCCGCCTTCATCACGGGGTGTTCGCTTTCCTCGACCGCCACCTCGACCGCCTGTTCGCGGGCGCCGCCGCGACAGGGATCGACATCGGACTCGACCGAGCCGGCGTTGAGGCCGCGCTGCGAGCCACCATTGATCGCAACGGCATGGACGACAACGTCCACATTCGTCTCATGGTCACCCGCGGTGACAAGAAGACGCCTTCACAGCACCCGTCCAACAACATTGGTGGCCCGAATATCGTGATCATCGCCGAGCACAAGGCGGCCGACCCTGAGGTCCGGGACCGGGGAATCTCACTCTTCACAGCCACAGTTCGCCGTCCGCCCCCCGACACGCTTGATCAGAAGCTCAACTGTCACTCGAAGCTTCACGAGGTGATCGCGCTGATCCAGGCGACGAACGCCGGAGCAGACGAGGCACTCATGCTCGACCCGACCGGCGCCGTGGCCACGTGCAACGCCACCAACTTCTTTGTGGTCCGCAAGGGAGAGGTGTGGACGTCGACTGGCCAATACAACCTCAACGGCATCACATCCGCACTGATCGTCGAGGTTGCCCAGGCTGCCGGGATCCCGACGCGGGAGTGTGCGTTCTCGTTGACCGACGTCTATTCCGCCGATGAGGCGTTCGTGACGGGCACATTCGGCGGGCTGACCCCGGTTCATACCATCGACGGCCGTTCAATCGGCGACGGTAGCCAGGGACCAGTGAGCCTGCGTCTACGCGAGCTCTACGACGCCCGCATCGAAGAAGAGTGCGCACCGTGAGAGCGAGGCTGTCCGGACGAGATGCCGCCGGGATCTGCGTATGCATCAGGTAAAGAGAATTCAGTGTTGGTCGGGGCCGCGAAACATCTCCACAGCACTCATGTATTCGTGGCGACGACGTGCTGACACAACCGTGTACGACGAGCCCTTCTACGCGCACTATCTGTCGCTCGGCGACCGGGACCACCCTGGGGTGGCCGCAGTGTTGGCCAGCCAGTCGAGCGATGCCGACGAGGTAATCCGAGACGTGATCCTCGGCCACGTACCCACGCCCGTCTTCTACATCAAGCAGATGGCCCATCACCTCAAGGGTGTGGATCGCAGCCATCTCGGGCAAACCGAAAACATTGTCCTCGTCCGCCATCCGCGAGAGATGCTGGCGTCGCTCTCAGTCCAGCTCCCCAGTTGCGAGCTATCGGACATGGGGCTCGTTGAGTCGGTCGAATTGCTCGATGCGATTCTGGCTGAGGGCGGTGCCCCGATTGTGATCGAATCACAGACGTTATTGAAGGATCCAGCCGGTGTACTCACTGCCGTGTGTTCGCGTCTCGGACTCCAGTTTGATGAGGCGATGTTGACATGGCCAAAGGGGCCCAAACCGCAAGATGGGGCCTGGGCCCCACACTGGTACGACAACGTCCACACCTCCACGGGCTTTGCCCCGCACCGACCGTCGACTCATCCAGTGCCCGATCGCCTCGGCCCGATCCTCGTGGAAGCAATGCCATTGTTCGAACGCTTGAGCCAGTACGCAGTGGGAGCGGAAACCACAGCCGGTTAGCCTGAGGGGCAACTACTGGCGAAGGTCACTTTGGCCCGTCAGCTCTGGAGGAAACGAAATGACCACCAAGCAAACTTTGCGACTTCTCGCAATCCTGTTCGGCTTCGTCTTATTCGCTGCAGCATGCGGCGATGACGACAGCAGCAACGACGCCGGCGATTCCGGTGATATGGCTGACGAAGGCGGCGACTACCTCGTGGACCTCGAAGGCCGCACGATCACCATTGCCATCGAAAACGCGTATCTGCCGTTCAACTACATCGACGCCGAAACCGGCGAGCCCGGTGGCTGGGATTACGCCGCCATCGACAACATCTGCGAGCGACTGAACTGTGTCCCCGACTACCGGACGTTCGACTGGGATCCAATGATCCAGTCGATCGCTGACGGCGAATTCGACCTGGCAGCCGATGGCATCACCATCACCGCAGAACGCTCCAAGATTGTGGCCTTCTCCGACGGCTACATCAACATCGACCAGCGCGTGATGGTTGCAGCCGACAGCGACATCGATGGCCCCGACGCCCTCGCCGCCGCTGACTGCACGGTCGCCTCGGTTGGTGGCACCACCAACTACGACACTGCCGTTGACCTCGTGGGCGAAGATCGCATCGTCTTGTGCGACGAGTTCGGTTTCGTGGTCCAGGCCGTCATTGTCGGCGACGCATGCGCCGCCATCATCGATGAGACCGCCGGCCAGGGCTACATCGGCGAAAACGCCGACAAGATCAAGCTCGTTGGCGACTCGCTCTCCGCTGATGAACTCGGCTTCATCTTCCCGCTGGACTCTGACCTCGTCGAGCCGTTCAACCTGGCAATCGCAGCAATGAAGGAAGATGGCACGATGGCAGCACTCGGTGAAGAGTTCTTCTCCGGCGCCTTCACCATCACCTACGACGACATCGGTTAAGACGTCGCTGAACGAAGTGCTCGCAGCACGTGAGCACCTGTGCTTCACTCGCGGGGTATCGGAGAGCAATCTCCGGTGCCCCGCTTGTACGTTTTCCCGCCAAGGGGCTGAGAATTCATGAGTCGCACCACCAGTACAAGTCATCATCTCGACCGCACGCGTCGCCGTCGCGAGCACGATGCATGGTGGGAGCGCTTCCCGTGGTGGTCGGTGATCGTTGGCGTCGTCATCGTGGGGATGGGCCTGAAGATCGCCATCGATCCCGACTACGACCTCGCCTGGAAGAACATCGCCCCTGGCGTCTGGACAACCATCAGGGCAACGATGTACGCGTTCAGCATCGCTTTTCTGCTCGGCCTCATTGCGGGTCTTGGTCAGGTCTCGCGAAACATCGTGGCGCGCAACGTGGCGCGGGCCTATGTGGAGTTGGTCCGCGGCATCCCGATCTTGCCGTTGATATTCACGCTGGCGCTCGTCGTCGTGCCCGACGTTTCTGCCAAGCTCGGTTTCGCGAACAGTGTCCCGCAGTTCTGGCGAGCCATCGCTGCACTCTCGCTGATCTATGGCGCCTACATGGCCGAAATCTTCCGCGGCGGCATCCAGTCCATCCCGCCGGGCCAGATGGAAGCGGGAAGATCGGTCGGGCTCAGCTACCGGCAAACCATGCGGTACATCGTGCTCCCCCAGGCTTCACGAGCCATCATCCCGCCCCTCGGCAACGACTTCATCGCCATCCTGAAGGACACATCGCTGTTGTCGGTTCTGGGGGTACTCGAACTCACGCGAAATGCCCGCCAGTTCAGCGCCAACACTTTCAAGTTCCCTGAGGCCTATTTCACATTGACCTTCATATACCTCGCGTTGGTGGTGGCTTTGTCGCTCCTGCTCAGCCAACTCGAAAACTACATGTCCCGCGACCGCGTAGGTGAACGATGAGCCCCATGATCGAAGTCTCTGGGTTGACAAAGACCTTCAACAAGACCATCCATGCGGTTCGTGGTGTCGACCTCAGCGTGGAGAAGGGCGAGGTCGTCGTCATCGTGGGCCCGTCTGGCTCCGGGAAGTCGACAGTGCTGCGATGCATGAACCTCCTTGAGATCCCAACCGGCGGCGATGTGTGGATCGACGGTGTCAATCTGGTCGACGAGTCCACCGATCTCGATACGGCCCGGGCCGAACTCGGGATGGTCTTCCAGCAGTTCAACCTGTTTCCCCACCTCACCGTTCTTGGCAACATCACGCTCGCTCAGAGGAAGGTGCGGGGTCGCTCCGACCATGATGCTGAAGCGATGGCACGCCAACAGCTCGAACGGGTCGGCATCCCCGAAAAGGCCGACGCGTACCCTCGCCAGTTGTCCGGTGGCCAGCAGCAGCGGGTGGCAATCGCCCGCGCCCTCGCCATGGAGCCGAAGGTGATGCTCTTCGACGAGCCCACCTCTGCCCTCGACCCAGAGATGATCAAGGAAGTGCTCGACGTGATGCTCGAGCTGGCGGCGGAGGGCATGACCATGGCCGTCGTGACTCACGAGATGGGCTTCGCTCGTGCGGCTGCGGACCGCGTGTACTTCATCGATGAGGGCCTCATCGTTGAGTCAGGCACACCTGACGAGATCTTCGACAACCCGAAGCACGAACGGACCAAGGCGTTTTTCGACAAGATCCTGTAGGACTCCCTGATGCCGGTTTGCGAGCTATTCGACGGCACCCCCGCGACCGCGGGTATCCGAGACCTAGACCGGCTGACCGCTCACCAGGCGCAGCGCAGCGACATGCACGAGAGGCCACCGTCGATCAGCGCAGCCTCGTCAGCCTGCACGAGATCGATCCGATAGCCGCTCGCCTCGAGCAGGGCCGCCGTCTTGGGGAACCCGGTCCGCATGATGACGATGTCGTTCACCCGAATCAGGTTTGCCGCCGGCTCTTCCCCATCGGGACAGAGAATCACTTCGTAACCATCAAAGCAGCCACTTGCCGCCAGACGGCGCGTCGAGAAAACCGTGTGATCGTCGATAATGGCGCAGTCGGTCTTGAGATGGAGCACGTCAATCGGGGTATCGACTGATCGGACCGGAAGTCCGCCAGGTCGGGCCGCTTCAGCCAGCGCTTCGACACCAGCGGCGTTCGTGCGGGCCGACTGCCCCACAATGATCTCCGTGACCGTGACGAGG
>JAACCU010000116.1 GCA_009937405.1 Actinomycetota bacterium | reverse complement strand
TGCTTGCTGGCGCCTCGGCGGTAGAGGTTGGGACTGCGACCTTCGCAGACCCGCGTGCGTCGCGGCGAATCCTCAAAGAATTCGAAAAATGGTGTGAGCGACGGGGAGTTTCCACCGTCGCAGAACTGATCGGAGCTGCCCATGGCTGACACTGCACCCACCATCGACTCGGCGGTAAGCGACAAGCTTGCCCTCGCACTCGACGTCGACGACCTGGTGGCCGCTATTCGTCTTGGGCGCGAGCTCAAGCCGTACTTCGGTGTGGCCAAAATCGGTCTTGAGCTCTACTCAGCTGCGGGTCCTGAAGCCGTTGGCGCCATTGCCGACCTGGGCTACAAGGTCTTCCTCGACCTGAAGCTTCACGACATTCCGACCACGGTTGGGAAGGCGGCCCGGGTGCTTGGCGCCCTTGGCGTCCAGTACCTTACGATGCACGCCCAGGGCGGTATCGACATGCTTCGCGCCGGGGCTGATGGCCTTCAAGAGGGCGCGCACAACGCTGGCCTCGAGCAGCCTCACTCGCTCGCTATCACGGTTCTTACCAGCGATGGCGATGCTCCGTCACACATAATGCCGAAGCGCGTCATGCTCGCTGCTGAAGCTGGATGCAGCGGCATCGTGTGCTCGGCGAGTGAGCTGGGAGAGGCACACCACTACGCTCCACGGCTGCTCCGGGTCACGCCCGGCATCCGTCTGCGAGGCGACAAGGTCGATGATCAGGTCAAGCCGGCATCACCCGACGTGGCACTTAACAGCGGCGCTGATCTGCTCGTGATCGGACGAACAGTCACTAACGCCTCCGAGCCGGTCGCAGCCGCTCAGGCGATTTATGACGCAGCCGCCACAACGGGCTGATACCCGCGACCGGGTTCGCCGACGACGAAGGTGACAAGAGGCGGGCGCAGTCATTGGGAAACATCATCGATCTTGTGTCGCCTCTCTGAGCAGCACGAACCGATAAGGTCCAATCAATGTCTTCCCAGCCCCCGCAACTCACCAACGATGCACGGGCCGCTGCGCTTGAAAAGGCAGCGGAAGCTCGCCGTGTTCGCGCTGAACTGAAACAGTCATTAAAGACGGGATCGATCTCGTTCCCTGAGTTGTTGATCCGAGCCGACGGTGATGAGACGGTTGCCAAGACCAAGGTGTTGGCCGTTCTTGAATCTCTTCCCGGGGTCGGCAAAGTGAAAGCTCGCCGCACGATGGAGTCGATCGGTATCGCTCAGAACCGTCGCCTCCGTGGATTGGGTGAGAAGCAGCGCAAAGAGCTGTTGGTAGCATTTGGTTGAGAAGGGGACATCGCCTCCATGAGTTCACTCAATGACCGTCTGGTGATCGTTGTTTCTGGGCCCGGCGGAGTCGGCAAGGGCACGATCGTCGCTCAGCTACTCGACCGCGATCCTCGACTGTGGCTTTCGCGAAGCTGGACCACTCGCGCTCGGCGCCCAGGCGAGCCAATGGAGGCGTACCACTTCACCAGTCGTGAGTTGTTCCTCAGCCATGTTGACAACGGCGGCTTTCTCGAATGGGTCGAGTTTCTCGACTACTTCCAGGGGACACCGATGCCGGATCCGCCCGCCGGTCACGATGTGGTTTTCGAGATCGACGTTCACGGTGCCGCTCAGATTCAGGAGCGTTTCCCCAACGCTCTTCTCGTCTTCGTCGAGGCGCCGTCTCGGGGCCACCAGGAGCAGCGTCTTCGACACCGAGGCGATCCTGACGAAAAGGTGGCGAAGAGACTCGCCAAGGCGGACGAAGAGGCTGAGGTGGCCGCCGGGCTCGGTGCCGTTGTGGTCGTCAACGACCTCCTTGAGACGGCAATCGAAGAGATCCGTGGGCTGATCGAGCAGTGCCGATCGAAGCTTGACCGCTGCTAAACTTGCCTGCTGGACTTCCAGCCCGTCGACGATCTCGGAGAACCGCAATGGCGCACGGCTACGACACGATGATGAACCCCGCGATCGAGGAACTCCTCGAGAAGACTGGGTCCAAGTTCCGTCTTGTCTCGCTCTCTGCAATGCGGAGCCGAGAAATCACCAGCTATGTCGGTCAGCTCAGTCAGAGTGTCGGTGCCTCCGTGCCGCCTCAGGTCACTTCGACCGCGGCCAAGCCACTCTCTATCGCCTTTGAAGAGATCGCCGTCGACAAGATTGTCGCCGAAGAATACGACCCGGACGCTGAAGCTGAGGCCGCGGCGCTTGTTGAGGCCGAGGCAATCGCTGCCAAGGCCCTCAGCAGCGACGACAGCGCCTGAATCTGGATCAGCGTATGAGTTCGCTCGCTGGCCGCCGAATTGTTCTCGGAGTAACCGGTGGAATTGCCGCCTATAAGGCCGTTGAGGTCTGCCGTCGACTCGTCGACGCGGGCGCCCATGTCGTGCCGATCCTCACGTCAAGTGGACGGCGCATGGTGGGCGAAACCACCTTTTCCGCGTTAGCCAGCGAGCCGGCTCGCACATCGCTGTTCGATGATCCTGTGACGCCGATCCCCCATACGAAGATGGGCCAGTCGGCCGATTTGATCCTTGTTTGTCCGGCTACGGCTCGAGTGTTGAGCGATATGCGGACCGGGCGCGGGGCTGATCTGCTTACGGCCACGATTCTTGCCTCCAGGGCGCCAGTGATGGTCTGCCCAGCCATGCATGCAGAGATGTGGGAACAGCCTTCGGTGCAGGACAACCTTGCGGTGCTTGTCGAGCGCGGTGTACTGGTCGTCGCGCCTGAGAGCGGACGCTTGGCTGGCGGCGACATGGGTCATGGGCGCCTCGCCGAGCCCGCCACTGTGGTTGCGGCTGTAGAGGCCGCTCTCGGCGGTGGTGAGCTATCGGGTCAGAAGGTGCTGGTCACCGCCGGCGGCACCCGCGAACCCATCGATGCTGTGCGCTTTATCGGCAATCGGTCGTCGGGCAAGCAAGGTAACGCCGTCGCTGCTGAGGCTGCTTCTCGTGGCGCGGATGTTGTGCTTGTCACCACGCAGCCAAACTCGGCACCGCCCGGTGTGCGTGTTGTCCCGGTCGAGACCGCCGCCGAGATGGCCGCAGCGTGTGAGCTCGAGGCTCCAGATTCAGCACTCGTTGTTATGGCGGCTGCCGTCGCTGATTTCCGACCCGCCGACCCTGCCGACTCAAAGCTCAAGAAAGCTGATGGTGTTCCCGCCGTGGTACTGGTGCCCACGGTTGACATTTTGGCCGCCCTTGGCGCCGTCAAACCTGATGGGCAAACCCTGGTTGGATTTGCCGCGGAGACCCATGACCTTGTCGCCAACGCGACCGGCAAGCTCGCCCGTAAGAACCTCGATTTGATCGTCGCGAACGATGTCAGTCAGCCATATGTTGGATTTGAACACTCGACGAACGAGGTTGTCCTACTCCTTTCCGACGGATCCCGGCATGATGTTCCCCTGTCGGATAAGCGTGAGATCGCGTGTGCAGTCCTTGATGCTGCGCTCGGCTACCGTTTCTAACCACTATTCAAAGTCTCAGGAGCCTCAGTGACCAATTGGACTTTTACCTCTGAGAGCGTTTCAGAGGGTCATCCCGACAAGATGGCCGACCAGATATCGGATGCCATTCTCGACGCCATGTTGGCTCAGGATCCACTCAGCCGGGTGGCGTGCGAGACACTGGTCACTACGGGTCTTGCGGTCGTGGCCGGCGAGATCACCACCAAGGCCTATGTCGATATCCCTGGCACGGTTCGCCGGACCATCAACGAGATTGGCTACGACCGTGAGTCCTTCGGATTCGACGGTAATACCTGCGGTGTGATGGTCACTATCGACGAGCAATCGCCGGACATTTCTCAGGGTGTTACCGCCTCAGAGGAGGTCCGGTCCGGTTCAGCCGGCGAGGAAGACGAGCTCGACAAGCAGGGGGCCGGCGACCAGGGAATGATGTTCGGCTACGCATGTGAGTACACCGACGTTCTTATGCCGCTGCCGATCCACCTTGCGCACCGAATGGCTGAAAAACACGCGGAGGTTCGTAAATCTGGTCGAATCCCGTACCTGCGTCCCGACGCCGAGACCCAGGTCACCTTCGAATACGAGGACAATCGCCCAATCCGTCTCAAGACTGTGCTGGTGTCGACCCAGCACAACGACGGCATCGACCGCGACACGATGATCCGGCCGGACCTGATCGAGCACGTGATCCGCCCCGTCATCCCCGAGCAGTTTGCCGACGATGACTACGAAGTTCACGTCAACCCGACTGGTCGCTTCGTGATTGGTGGGCCGGTGGGCGACGCCGGTCTCACCGGTCGCAAGATCATTGTCGACGCCTATGGCGGTATGGCCCGCCATGGTGGTGGGGCATTCTCGGGTAAGGACCCATCGAAGGTTGACCGTTCGGCCGCCTACGCCACCCGCTGGGTTGCGAAGAACATTGTGGCGTCTGGCGCGGCAGCCCGATGCGAAATCCAGGTCGCTTACGCCATTGGAATGTCCCGACCCATGTCGGTGCTTGTTGATACCTTCGGCACTGAGCGCGTCGATCACGCGGCCATCGAGAAGGCCATCGACGAGGTCTTTGACCTTCGACCGGGGGCCATCATGCGTGACCTTGATCTCCGTCGGCCGATCTATCGCACGACCGCGGCCTACGGCCACTTCGGTCGCGAACCGAAAGATGGCTTTTTCCCTTGGGAGAGCACCGATCGAGTCGACGATCTGAAGTCGGTGCTCGGGCTCTGAGCGACTCCGGCCAGGGTTCGTTTGATCTCGGCGAGGCCGTCCTCCCCGAGACAGCGACCCCGGCTGCACAAGACACTGTTTCCAAAGACGCAGACGCGACCCGCCCCCCGGGGCGGGTCGCGCGCGTGTTGCCCGATGTGCCTGCCATCGACAAAGAGTTTGACTATCTAATTCCTCTGGCGTGGGACCGCGACGGCCGTGGGTCCCGGGTCGCCATTGGATCAATGGTCCGAGTCCCATTGGCGGGCCGGCGGGTCGCCGGATGGGTGACAGCCGTTGACATCGAACCAGAGCCCGGTGTCGGTCTGGTTTCTCTTGCCAAGCTCAGCGGGATGGGGCCGACGCCCGAACTGATCGAACTGGCCGAGTGGTCGGCCTGGCGTTGGGCCGGCCCGCGAGTCACGTTTCTTCGCGCCGCCTCACCCTCGCGCATGATTGCTGCGCCGGTGAAGCCTCCTCCTCGCCGACCGGTGCCGAGTGGGCCTCGTGATGTCTTTGACCAGGCCTTTGAGCTCGATTCGGCGGTGGTGCGGGTGCCTCCTGCTGATGATGGCGTGGCGGTTGCCCTGGCGGCGTGCCGTCTCGGCGATGCACTGATTCTTGTTCCGGACGTGTCGCGTGCTCGCCGTCTTGCGCTGGCCTTGAAGCGGGCCGGTGTCCGCACCGCATTAGCCCCCGATGACTGGGCGGTCGCCGCCGGTGGGGCCACGGTGGTCGGCACTCGATCTGCTGCCTGGATGCCGATGCCTGAACTGGCGGCTGTTGTGGTGATCGACGAGCACGACGAGCGTTTTAAGGATGAACGGACACCGGCGTGGCATGCCCGTGACCTCGTGATCGAACGAGCGAAGCGACGGGGTGTTCCCATCGTGCTGGCCACGCCAACCCCATCCTTGGAAGCTCTGCGCGCCGCGAAACTCCTCCGACTCGAGCGTTCTGTCGAACGCGAGGCGTGGCCGATGGTCGAGGTCCTCGACCGGCGAGACGATGACCCGACAAAGGCGGGACCATTCGCGGAGCGACTCAACTCTTTCATCGGCGAGGGACGGGTGGTCTGTGTTCTCAACCGAAAGGGTCGGGCGCGTCTGCTGGCGTGTGCCAACTGCGGTGAACTGGTTCGTACCGAGAACGGCGGCCGACCCATGGTGCTACTCAAGGATCGGCTGGAGAGCCCTGATGGTTCTGAACACCGTCCTGTCGTGTGCGCCCACTGCGGTTCGACGACTTTGAAGAACCTGCGGGTCGGCGTCGACCGGGCTCGCGAGGAGTTGGAGGCGTTCGTTGGGGAGCGGGTCGATGAGGTCACCGGCGAATCTGATGATTTGCCTAAGAGCCGGGTCGTGATTGGCACCGAGGCCGTCTTGCACCGGGTGGAGGAGGCTGATGTGGTTGTGTTTCTCGATCTCGATCAAGAGCTTCTCGCCCTTCGACAGCGGGCCGCTGAGCAGGCAATGACGATGGTCGCTCGTGCTGCTCGACTCTTGGGCCATCGACGACCGGGCGCCCGACTCGTGATCCAGACCCGTCAGCCCGAGCACGAGGTCATCCAGGCGGCGCTGCGGGGAGATCCCGCACTTGTTGCCGTGGCCGAACGCGATCGCCGCCAAGCGCTCAAGCTGCCGCCATATGGAGCTCAGGTCGCCGTGTCGGGGGCTGGGGGAGCGGCGTTCATCGAGTCGTTTGGTTCGCCCCCTGACATCCAGGTCCGGGGCCCTCTCGATGGGGGCTGGCTGCTTCGGGCCGACACCCTCGATCCGATTCTTCACGCGCTTGCTGTGACCCAGAGACCGACTGCCCGCGTGCGGGTCGAGGTCGATCCGCTGCGAGTATGAGCTGTGCGCCGCCGCCAGATCCCTCTTGTTGTTCTTCTACTGCTCGGTATTGGTGGCTTTGTCTTGGTGATGACAGCACCAGCCGATGGCCCTCCAATGGAGTCGGTCACGACGGATGAGGGGCTCGATACCAAGATTCCTGAGGGGTGGCAGCGAAGCGAGCAGTTCGCATTCGAGTTTGTTCCCGACTCGGGCGTTGCTCAACTACTCGACAAATGGACTATTGCTCGGGCCTGTGGGCCCGCAGGCTGCGAGAGACGCACCCTCGACGAATGGCTCGGCATCGGTACCTCCCTTCCCACGTTTCTTCAAGCACTTGTGTCGAGCGCCGAACTCGATGTCATTCGCGACGAGTTCGGCGAGGACTATCGCGTGCTCGAAGCACGCACGGGGGCGGATGCTCCTGTCGTGTTCGTTGCCGCGTTCACCGACGGTGCCGACTTCTACATCGAGTGCGGTGTCACCCTCGGCCTCGACAGCGACTTCCGTCTACTCGACGAGATCCTCGACGTCTGTCGCCAGACGAAGTGACGCCGGGGACGGGCCCGCGGTGACCTCGTCGCCGGTCCAGTTGCGACGGCGGGCTTCGTAGATGGCGATTGAGGTGGCGGCGGCGACGTTGAGGGAGCCAACCTTGCCGAGTTGGGGAATGAATGCGACGGCGTCACAGAGGCGAAGGGTCGCAGCGGTGACACCGCGGTCTTCGTGACCGATGACGAGAGCGACATCGGTTCCCATCTCGACCTCGTGCAGTGGCACCGCTTCGGACGTGAGTTCGACTGCGACTACGCGGTATCCAGAAGCTTTCGCGGCGGCGACGGCAGTTGGCCCGTCAGCGAACACCTCCCATGTCAAATAGCGGGCGGTTCCCAGGGCGGTCTTGTTGACCTTGTCGTGTGATGGCTCGGTCCCGCCACCAATGAAGATGTGATCCACGCGTTCGGCCGCCGCTGTGCGCACGATGGATCCGATGTTGAATGGGTTTTGCACGTTGTCGAGCACGAGTGCGAGCCGTCCAGTCGTGCGGCGCCGCCACTCGCGGTGCAGTCGTTTCATGCCGGTGCCGTCGAGTTGGCTCATGATGGTTGGACCTCCAGGATACGAAAACCGGCCCGAACCGCTAGCCGTTCGGTGGGGTAGCCCTGCTCGGTGAGCCAGCGGGCGAGTGAGTCGGCGCCGAGATGGCGTTGAACCACCAGATGGGCCACACCACCTGGGGCGAGGTGGGGGAGCCAGCGGAGCAGAATCTCGTGGAGTGCTTTCTTACCGACCCGAATCGGGGGATTGCTGAGAATCCGGTTGATGACGAGATCGTTTGGAACATCATCGGGGGCTACGACATGGACTCGGTCGGCGGCGCCAACCGACTCTGCGTTCCGAGCGGTTAGGGAGCGTGCTCGTTCGTTGACGTCGATGGCCCAAACCTGGGCGTGAGGTGCTCGGGTGGCAGCGACACAGGTAATTGGCCCCCAGCCGCAGCCGATGTCGAGGATCACGGCATCGGTGGATGTGAGCGGCGGCGCCTCGAGGAGCAGGAGTTTGGTGCCAACATCGAGTTTGTCGGCTGAAAAGACGCCGCGATCAGAGGTAAGCATGAGTGACATGTCCGGCAAATTTACCTCGATCAATGAAGGTGAACTCGCCACCGTTGGGTCATCGTCGAAGTAGTGAGTGCCGGACACGCCGACGACGGTACCCGGCTGCTCGGTAGCCTGGGGCCTATGACCGCTTATGGCATTCGTCTTATCGGGGATCCAGTGTTGCGCCAGGAGGCAAAGCTGATCACCGACATCGACGGAAAACTCGTCCGTCTCGTCGACGACATGCTCGAAACGATGTATGAGGCACCTGGTATCGGTCTTGCCGCGCCGCAGGTCGGTGTGCAGAAGCGCCTCTTCGTGTGGGATGTCGGCATGGGCCCGCAGGCGATTGTGAACCCCGAGATCGTGGAGTCGAGCGGCGAGTGGATCTTCGAAGAAGGTTGCCTTTCTGTTCCCGGCTTGTCCTGGGAGATCACCCGTCCCAAGGTCGTGCACATCGTGGGCCGCGACATGGATGGCAACGAAATGTCGTTCGAAGCCGATGAACTCGAAGCCCGCCTCTTTCAGCACGAGCTTGACCACCTCGAAGGCACGCTGCTTATTGAGCGACTCGACGAGGAGACCCGCAAGGCTGCCCTCAAGACGATCCGCGACATGCAGTTGGGTCAGGCCGCTTCGCCGGCGAAGAACGAGCTGCGGCTGCCGTGAGCATCCCGCCACCGGCGGACATCTCGCGGGTCGTCTATCTCGGCACCCCCGCGCTTGCTGTCCCGCCCCTTCTCGCTCTGCACGAGGCCGGCTACAGCATTCCTCTCGTCATTTCTCGTCCGGACGCTCGACGCGGCCGAGGTAAAGAATTCACCGCGTCGCCGGTAAAGGCCGCGGCGCGTGAGCTCGGGTTGCCAGTCACTGATGATCTTTCCGCCCTTGTGGACATCGACGCTGACCTCGCGGTTGTGGTGTCCTACGGACGCATCATCCCGAGCGCGCTGCTTGCACAGTTGGCCTTCGTCAACATCCATTTTTCGTTGTTGCCGCGCTGGCGTGGGGCAGCACCTGTCGAACGAGCAATTCTTGCCGGGGACTCGCACACCGGGGTTTGCCTGATGGCCCTTGACCAAGAGCTCGACACTGGTGCTGTCTATCGCCGCACCGATGTCGAGATCGACCCTGACGAAAACCTTGAAGATCTCCGCGGTCGGTTGGTCGAGATCGGCACTCATCAGCTGGTGGATGCACTTGCTGGCGGTCTCGGTGAGCCCATTGCGCAGGAAGGTGAACCGGAGTACGCCAAGAAAATCACGAGCGCGGACCGAGAGCTTGATTGGACTGATGACGCCAACGAGATTCATCGTCGTGTCAGGGTCGGTGGCGCGTTCACAAGCTTTCGCGGAAAGCGGTTCAAGATCCATCGCACGTCTCGAACCGAGCGCGGGGCTGATTTGCCGCCCGGTGGGTTCGACGGCCTGTGCGTTGGCACGGGTGCTGGCGCTCTCGAACTAGCTGAGGTCCAGGCCGAGGGCAAGCCCCGCCAAAAGGCCGCCGACTGGCGTAATGGCGCTCAACCGACTTCTGACGAGAGGCTTGGCCGATGACCGACGATCCCCGCCGCGTAGCGATAGCGGCCATCCAGCGAATCGACGAGGACGGTGCCTACGCCAACGTCCTGTTGCCCAAAATGCTCGCCGAGGTGGACATGGAGCCCCGGGACAAAGGATTCGCCACGGAGCTCGTCTACGGGTCCACGCGGCAGAAGCGAGCGCTCGATCATCTGGTCGACCGATTCCTGGTTCAGGATCCACCGCCCGCTGCTCGAGCGGCGCTTCGCATCGGCGCCCATCAGCTCGTCAACCTTGGCACGCCGCCACACGCCGCAGTGTCGGCCACAGTCGATGCCTCTCCGAAACGCTTCCGGGGTCTGGTGAATGCAATTCTGCGCAAGGTAGCTGTTGCGACCAAGGACGGTGTGACCTTCCCGACTCAGGCGATAGAGCTGAGCTACCCCGACTGGATAGTCGAGCGACTCACCGCTGATCTTGGAAAAGAACGTGCGCTGGCCGCCCTGCGCCAGATGAACGAGCCCGCAAGCGTGCATCATCGTGATGACGGCTACGTCCAAGACCCGAGCTCACAACTCGTGGCTGCTGCGGTACCCGGTGGGTCCGGGGATCTCGTTGTCGATGTGTGCGCTGCCCCGGGTGGCAAGTCAACGGCTCTCGCCCAGCGAGGCATGCGTGTCATTGCCGCAGACCAGCGCCTTTCTCGAGCCGGCCTTGTTGTCGGTAATCGCGATCGACTGGAGATCGACGATCTTCACGTGGTGCAGTCCGACGGCACGGCCCCGCCGTTTCCACCGGCCAGCTTCGATGCTGTCCTTGTCGACGCGCCATGTTCGGGCATCGGCGCTCTGAGACGACGGGCTGATGCTCGCTGGCGTATCACAGCCAAAGACGTTGTCGAACTGGCCGATCTTCAGCGACGAATCCTGACCGCCGCCGCAGACCTGGTGCGACCCGGCGGCCACCTTGTCTACAGCGTTTGCACGCTTACGGCTGCTGAGTCGACGAGCGTTGTAGACAACGTGGCTCCTCGCTTGGCTGAGCTGGGCTGCGTACCGCTCGATGCTCCCGAGGGAGATTGGGTTGCGTTCGGCGGCCCAACCCACATCCTCGTGCCAGGTGCCGATCACGACGGCATGGTAATCGCACGCTGGCGGCGGGCCGAGTAGCTAGCCTCAGCCCATGTTGCCAGTAAAAATCTTGACTGTGTCCGACGGCGTCATCCACGGAACGCGCGAAGACAAGTCCGGCGTAATTCTTGAGGCACGTTTCATTGAGGCAGGATGGGATGTCGTCGAACGGGCCGTCACCGAGGATGGTGCGGGGCCTGTCGCCGAATCTCTGCGGGCGATGGCCGTTGACTATCACGGTTTGATCGTCACCACTGGTGGCACCGGGTTTGGTCCGCGCGACCGCACGCCTGAGGGAACCCGCGCCGTGATCGACAGGGAAGCGCCAGGCCTGGCGGAGGCGATGCGGCTGATCAACCCGCTTGGCCGACTGAGCCGAGCCGTTTGCGGCGCGCTCGACACAGCGTTGATCATCAATACGCCCGGATCGGCGAAGGGCTGCGTGGAGACTGTGGACGCGGTGATTGACGTACTACCCCACGCGGTGAAGTTGCTGGTCGACAACTACGACCCCCATCCGTCTGGTGAGGGGCAGGGAAGCAGTCACCGACACTGATGGCTGATGGTGTCGACCTGGTGCAGCGGGCGATACCACTGGCGCCACCGTCTACATGGCTTCCATGCCCTGAACCACAGGCTGCGCGAACCGGGACCAGCCAGCTTTGTGAAGCTAGAACAAGGAGCCGAGGACACTACCGCCAGATAACCTCGGCCCGGAATCTCTCCCCCAAAGCTCGCCGGTTAGGACTTCATTGTGCTCAAACTCGTTCTCCCGAAGGGCTCCCTGGAGAAGGCCACCCTTGCGCTCTTTGAGGCCGCTGATCTGCCGGTTGAGCGGTCGTCGTCGGTCGCCTACAAGGCCACGATCAACGATCCCCGAATCGAGTCCGTTCGAATCTTGCGTCCCCAGGAGATCCCGACCTATGTCGCCGATGGTTTGTTTGATATCGGGATCACCGGTAGAGACTGGATCGAAGAAACCTCCAGCGACGTCGTTTCGCTCGGCGAGATGAAATACTCGAAGGCCACGTCGAAGCCTGTCCGCATCGTGATGGCCGTCCCCGAGGACTCGCCGTGGCAGTCGATCAACGACCTGCCGGCCGGTGTGCGCGTGAGTACCGAATACCCAGAGATTACTGCCCGCCACCTCGAGGCAGCCGGCATCGATGCCGATGTTCGTCTCAGCTATGGCGCCACCGAGGCCAAAGTCCCTGACATTGTCGATGTCGTGGTCGACATCACCGAGACCGGACGGGCCCTCAAGGCTGCTGGCTTGCGCATCATGGAGACGTTGGTCACGAGCTACACCGAACTCATCGAGAATCCGACGGCCGCGGCAGATCCGGACATGGCCCACGCTATGCGCCAGATTCACACCCTGCTGCAGGGCGTGCTCGATGCTCGGGGCAAGGTTCTTGTGAAAATGAATGTGCCGGCTGAGTCTCTCGATGCCGTGATTGACGTGCTGCCGTCTATGAAGTCGCCGACAGTCAGCGAACTGTTTCGAGGCGCCGGCTACGCGGTGGAGACCGTTGTGGCGAAAAGTGAGATCAACATCCTTATCCCGCAGCTTCGGGACAAGGGCGCCAGCGGCATCGTCGAGATGCCGATCACCAAGATCATCCCGTGATCACGGCACCGTCGCAACGGCGCCGGGGGTCGGTGCAGTCATTCGACGCTGCCTCTGGTCTCGGCATGGTTGAATCCGGTGATGAAACGTGGCCGTTTCACTGCACTGCACTTGCCGACGGCAGCCGCACGGTTTCTGCGCAGAACGTGGTCGACTTCGTGCTCCGGGCGGCCCATCACGGTTGCTGGGAAGCGGCCGACATCCGTTCGGCGAACTGATCGCGCATGAGCGTCGTCGCTCTGGCGCTCGTTCTCAGCTCTGCCTTTGTCCACGGATGGTGGAACGTGCGGATGCACGCGGGCGAGGATCGCTTCGCCACGCTCACGATCTCGTATCTGGTCGGCGGTACCCTGCTGCTGCCATTCGCGATTGTCGACCCACCATTCGACGCGTTGCCGCTCTTGTTGGGTAGCGCGGTCGCTCATTCGGGGTACATCTGGTTTCTGTCCGGCGCCTATGACCGAGGTGGCTTGGCGACCACGTACCCCTTGGCCCGAGGAGTGGCGCCTCTGCTGGTGGCGGTCGCCGGGATCTGGTTCCTCGACCAGACTCCGTCCGGCTTGGTAGTGGGCGGAGCGATACTCGTGGCCCTTGGGCTGGTACTGGTGGGAGGTGTGGCCTTCGGTTTTGGCGAACGGACAGCTGTGGCGATGGCATTGACCACCGGCGGGTTCATCGCCGCTTACACACTTGTCGATGCAAATGGGGCCTCCAAGACCGGAGCGCTCGGCTTTTTCTCTGTCGCGTCGCTGATGGGAGTGGTCCTGCTCGCGAGTGTGATGAGACTAAGGCCGGCTCGAATTCGTTCGTCATTGGGCGACGGAGTCAAGGTCGGGATCGCTGCGGTCACGGCCTATGGCCTCATTTTGCTCGCGTACACGCGGGGCGACGCGGCCAACATTGCGACCTTGCGTGCAACCTCGATTCTCTTCGGTCTGACTC
>JAACCU010000115.1 GCA_009937405.1 Actinomycetota bacterium | reverse complement strand
TGTCAAAGACCCGACCCGCCCCCGGCCCCGGCGGTCTGCGTCGACCGCTATGGTACGCGCGGCCGCTCAAGCCATCGGCTGAGATGTACAACCTCGGCGACTGAGATACCCCGCTCTTACCGGTTCCGTAAGGAGTTTCATGGATCCTGTTGTCGACCATCTTGAGGCGCTCGGCGTCGAATACGAGCTCGTGCCCTGCGATCCTGAACTGGCGGACACGGCCGCGTTCTGCACGGCGTATGGCTTCTCACCTGACGACAGCGCAAACGCCATTCTGGTCGTGGGTAAATCCGAGTCCCGTCCCATGGCCTGCTGTCTCGTACTCGCCTCCACGCGGCTTGATGTGAACGGCGCTGTTCGAAAGCGGCTCGGTACTCGGAAGGCATCGTTTGCGGGCGTCGAGGAGACGATCGAACGAAGCGGTGGCATGCAAATTGGGGGAGTCACGCCTTTCGGATTGCCCGCTGATCTCGTGGTTTGGGTTGACGCAGCAGTCGGGGAGTGCCAGCGAGTCATCGTTGGAGGTGGCTCCCGAGATCGCAAAATCCTGTGCCCGCCGGCCTCTCTGCTGGCAATCGCCGGTGCTGAACTCGTCGATGGACTGGCCAAGCGGGTCCAGCCACCTGAGCCTGATCGGTAGCGCCGAATGCTCCTGCAGCGGCCACATGCGATCCATCAGATTGTTCGCGACGACTACGGATGGCCTCTTTCCCGACTCGGCGGGTTGGAAGGCCTTGGGCGTTCAATAACGGTCACCGTGCTGCCACTGGCCGCGTTCGCCACGCTCGGTTCGAAAGAGGCGGTTACGTATGCGTATTTTGCCGGCTCCTTCGTTGCGTTATTTGCCACCCTCAATGTCGGCACGCTCGAGAGTTGGATGGCCCGTCGCTGGGTGGTAACGCTCGGCATTGTGAGCATTGTCATCGCCAACCTCATTGTGTTGACTGATATCGGACCGCTGATTCCTGTCGCTATGGGATTGGTTGCGACTGAGGCAGCAATATTCGCGGTCTGTATGTCGCTGTTCATAATGGACTACATCGACAAGCGAGAACTTCGCCGTAATGAATCCCGTCGGATGGTGCACAACGGCGTGGCCTGGATGATCGGACCGATGGTGTCGATCCTCCTCTATACCGAAGTGGACGAGCGACTGCCATTTCTCGTCGCCATCGTATGCGCTCTCGCCGCCCTCACATACTTCTGGGTGTTGCGCCTGGGCGCCAACCCGGTGCTCTCGACGCCGAAGTCGAAAGCACCAAATCCGCTGCAGAACATCCCGCGATACTTCCAACAGAAGTACCTGCGCATTGCGTATCTCATCACGTTGGTCCGGGGCACGTTCTGGGCATCGTTCTTCATCTACGCACCGCTCTACACCGTTGAGGCCGGCCTTCCCGCCTGGACCGCCGGGGGAGTTGTGTCGGCGGTAGCGATGCTGCTGATTCTGAGCCCGACCGTGCTGTGGTTCACCGATCACACATCAACGCGGTTCATAATCATCTGCGGATTTATCTTGATAGCGGCTTCTCTCTTCGTACTGGGCCACATCGGCGATGCGCGACCAGTTGGGGTCGTCTTCTGGATCACTGGCGCGTGGGGCGCATCCTGGCTCGACGTGCTCGGGAACATCCCGTTTATGCGCACTGTGAAGCCACGAGAGCGTGTTGCGATGACCACCGTCTTCTCGTCGTGGCGAGAGACGTCGTCCTTCGTGGCCCCCGGACTTGCGGCCCTGGTTTTGCTGGCCGGACCATTCTGGGTCTTCTACTTCGTCCTTGCCGCGGCGTGTCTCGTCACTGCGTTCGCGGCGGCGACACTGCCGCGCAGGATCTAGCGAACAACGACGGCCGCATCCTCAGTTACGGCCCGTAGGGCGAAGCTTGAGCGCAGGTTCGCAACACCGGGAAGCCGTGCCATGTGGGTGCGGTGGATGCGCTCGTAATCAGCCACATCGGCTACCGCAACCTTCACCAGATAGTCGGAGTTTCCGGCCATCAGGTAGCAGCTGACCACCTCGGGGACCCGACGAACGGCCTCCTCGAACTCATCCAGCAGATGTTCATTTTGGCTGTTTAGGGAGATCTCAATGAACACCGTGGTGCCAAGCCCGACGGCCTCTCGATCAAGGCGGGCGACATAGCCGCAGATCACGCCCTCTTCCTCAAGCCGGCGAACTCGCCGTAAACATGCCGAGGGAGACAGGTGCACGAGTTCTGCCAGAGCCACGTGGGTGGCGCGTCCATCTCGCTGCAATTCGGCGAGGATGGCGCGGTCGGTAGAGTCGAGTTCTGTCATCGCAGTAATACTCCGCTCAAGTATTGATCAGTGCAGCAATCCTGCATCGGCTGTGGTTGAGACTACAGAATACGCAGGAAGCAGTCCAGGCTTTCGCCGTATCGTGCGTAGGACGATCGAGGATGAAAAGGAGGGGCGAGAACAATGCACATTGGTGTCCCCAAAGAAGTAAAAGTCGCAGAACGCCGAGTAGGCCTGACCCCATCTGGCGTGCGCGAGCTTGTCGCCCATGGCCACCGGGTCACCATCGAGACCAACGCCGGTGTCGGGATCGGGGCTCCCGACTCCGTCTATGTCGAAGCCGGCGCCGACATTGCCGGTGCCGCCACCGAGGTGTGGGGCAACGTTGAAATGATCGTCAAGGTCAAGGAACCCCAGGCCCCGGAGCGCGCCATGCTCGTGTCTGGCCAGACGCTCTTTACCTACTTGCATCTGGCCCCCGACGTGCCCCAGACCAAGGAACTCATCAAGAGCGGTGCTACCTGTATCGCCTACGAGACCGTCACCGACAGACATGGCGGCCTCCCCCTCCTTGCTCCCATGTCACAGGTGGCCGGCCGCATGTCCATCCAGGCTGGAGCCCACTGCCTCGAAGCCGCCAACGGTGGTGCCGGTCTATTACTTGGCGGTGTTCCCGGTGTGCCATCGGCCCGTACCGTCGTAATCGGCGGCGGTGTCGTCGGCGAAAATGCCATCGAGATGGCCATCGGCCTGGGATCCCAGGTCACGGTCCTCGACCGAAGCCTGGAGGTGCTCGATCGCCTTGCTCGTCGTTTCGGCGCCGAACTCGAGACCGTGTACTCGACCACGGCGTCCCTCGAAGAGGCCGTGCTCGCCGCGGATCTCGTCGTCGGTGCCGTGCTCGTGAAGGGTGCGACGGCACCCAAGCTGGTAACTGCTGAGATGGTCAAGGCCATGAAGCCTGGCTCAGTACTTGTAGACGTGGCCATCGATCAAGGAGGCTGCTTCGAGACATCACGGGCTACGACCCACGCGGAGCCGACATATGTGATTGATGATGTCGTGCACTACTGCGTGGCGAACATGCCCGGTGGAGTACCCCGCACCTCCACCTATGCCCTAAATAACGCAACGCTCCCGTTCACCCTTGCCCTGGCAGACAACGGCCCTCGCGACTCTCTGCTCGCCGATCGGCATCTGCGCGGAGGTCTCAACATTTGTGGTGGGATGGTCACCGAAAGCCATGTCGCCGAAGCCCAAGGACTCGAGTATGTCGAGCCAGAGAAGGCGATCAAGATCGTCTACGGCTGAAGCCGAAGGATCACGTTCGCACTACGATTCGGACGTGATCCCAACTCCAGCGCTCGTCGTCGAAAAAGCAGATCTCGACCACAACATCGCAACCATCGGCATCACCCTGCCGGGAGCGAAACTGCGACCGCACGTGAAGGCCTTCAAGAGCACGGCCCTCGCTCATCGTCTCGCCGCCGCCGGCCATCGCACATTTACCTGTGCCACCGTGCGCGAAGTCGAAGGAATGGCATCTGCGGGGTTGGGTGAGGACCTTCTGTTAGCCAACGAGGTTCTCGACCGTGATCAACTCCGACGACTCGCCGCAGTTGACGCCCAAGTCACACTCGCCATCGACAGTAGTGAGGGAATCGTCCGAGCGGCCGCGGCCGGAATCCGCAACCTGGTGATTGACGTAGACGTCGGCCTACCCCGATGTGGCTGCAACCCTGATGATGCCGGACGACTCGCCGATCAAGGGCGGGCCGCGGGCATGAATGTCCGCGGCGTTATGGGCTACGAGGGGCATCTCATGATGGTGCTCGATCGCGCCGAACGCATCTCCAAAGTCGAACATTCCATGAGCAAGCTTCTCGTGGCCGCTGCCGCCGTTGGCGGTGAACTTGTCTCCGGAGGCGGCACCGGTACATACGACACCAACACGTGGACAAACGAGATTCAGGCCGGCACCTTCCTTCTCGGCGATACGCAGTACGCGTCTCTCGACCTGCCGTTCCGCCAAGCAGTCCGGTTGGAATGCTCGATCCTCTCGTTGAACCCAAAGGGTTGGGCCGTCGCCAACGCCGGCCTGAAAGCGCTCGGCATGGACCACGGCGACCCTTCCTGGGCCAACGGAGAGGTGCTCTACTGCAGCGACGAACACACCACACTCGTCGCCGCCGAAGGGGTGTCGCTCGCACTGGATCAGCGCATTCGACTCGATCCCGCGCACCTCGACCCAACCGTGGCTCGGCATGAAGAAATGTGGTTGGTTGATGGTGATGAAGTGCTGGAACGGCTTCCCATCGACCTGAGACATTGGTGATGGTAAGGCGACCACACATCAGCAACTGGGCGCGAAACCAGCGATTCCAGCCCCAAGAGATTGCCCGGCCCGCGTCAGAGGACGAGCTAGGCGCTGTTGTTGCTTCGGCGACCGCAGAAAACCAGCGTGTGCGCGTCATGGGAGCCGGCCACAGCTTCACCGCCGCCGCGGTCACCAACGACACCCACGTCACGATCCACGACCTCGATCAGATCCACCACGTGGATACCGGAAGTGGGAAAGTCACGGTCGGCGCCGGCATCACCGTCCGGGCACTAAATCGACTATTGGATGGCCACGGGCTGGCACTGGCCAACATGGGCGACATCGACAAGCAGTCGATCGCCGGTGCCATCAGCACCAGCACCCATGGCACAGGACTTGCCTTTACTGGCTTCGGTGCTCAAGTCGTGGGGTTGAGAATTGTTGACCCGTCCGGCGCTGCTCGCGACATCGATGCCAACAACGACCCCGAGGTCTTTGCCAACGCTCGAGTGTCGCTCGGCGCCCTCGGAGTGATCTCTCGAGTCACGCTTCAGACGGTGCCTTCATTTCGGATCCACGCCATCGAACAGCCCGAGCCTCTCGACGAGGTGCTCGACGGTTGGCGAGAGCGGATCGACACCACCGACCATTTCGAGTTCTTCATGTTGCCTGGTTCTCAAAACGCGATGACAAAGACCAACCGCCGCACCGACGAACCCCCCGCACCGCTATCTCGTTTTGGCTATGTGCGAGACAAGATCCTTGCGGAAAACATCGGCTTCGACCTGCTGTGCCGGGTCGCACGGCGTTGGCCCGGTTCGGTGCCCAAGGTGAGCAAGGTCATTGATGCAGCCAGCGGACGGCGGGAGTACACGGATCGGTCCTTTGATGTCTTCACGACGCCCAGGATGGTCAAGTTCTATGAGACCGAATGGTCGTTACCGGTCGATGCCATCCCGGACGCGGTCCGGGAGGTAAACGCGATGGCCAGGTCACTGGCAGCACCCATCATCTTCCCGATCGAGGTGCGGGCCACGGCCGGCGATGACATCCCACTCTCGACCGCCCACGGTCGCGAGAGCGGCTACATCGCGGCACACGTGTACCAAGGCACGCCGCATGACGAGTATTTCGCCAACATAGCGGCCATTGCTCGCGCTCACGGCGGCCGTCCGCACTGGGGCAAACTCCATAACGAAACGGCCGAGACTCTCGCCGGTCTCTATCCAGAATGGGACCGGTTCCAAGCCGCACGCGCCGCAGCGGATCCTGAAGGCCGGTTCAGCAACACCTATCTCGATACCGTGCTCGGCTCTCAAAGTCTGTGACCCGACCGATGCAGCCATTACCGATGCAGCCATTACCGATGCAGCCATTACCGATGCAGCCATTACCGATGCAGCCATT
>JAACCU010000114.1 GCA_009937405.1 Actinomycetota bacterium | reverse complement strand
CCGGCTACGCCATCGTCTTCGCATCGGTGCAAGGCCCACACGGAGACCCCCATCCGCTCGCACCGCGCAACGTTCTCGCCGATCAGGTCGCCCGGCTCAACGACCAAGGCCTCGACCCGTTCGTCGCCACCGAGATGGAGTTTTACCTACTCACACCAGAATTCGAGCCGGTTCAAAACCACATCCAGTACAGCTCACTCACCGACATGATCGAGCTCGAACCAATGCTGCACAACATGCGCGATGCGCTCGCAGCAGCCGGCATCGAAGTCGAATCGTCAAACTATGAGTACGGCCCGGGTCAGGTCGAGATCAACTGCGGCCCCGCCGACGCCATGCGCACCGCCGACAGCACCGCGCTGTTCAAGTCGATCGTCAAACAGATCGCCGTGCAGCACGGCTGCCGGGCCACGTTCATGCCAAAGCCGTGGACCGAACAGTCGGGCTCAGGCATGCACGTCCACACCTCGTTGAACGCCAACGGCTCCAACGCCTTCGCCAGCTCCAATGGAGCACCCAACGAACTCATGAGTCACTGGCTTGGCGGCCTCCTCGAGCACGCCCTCGCCATGACCCTCATCGGCTCACCCACGCCAAATGGCGGGCGACGCATCCGCCCCTACACGTTCGCCCCCACCCACATTCACTGGGGACTCGACAACCGCAGCGTGCTTGCCCGTTGCATCTGCGAAGGCGGCAGCCCCAACCGCGTCGAATACCGCTCGGCCGGTGCCGATGCCAACCCGCACCTGATCGTGGCGTCGATCCTCGCGGCCGGTGCTGATGGCGTGGAACGCAAGCTTTCGATCCCACCGATGAGCGAAGGCGACATGTACGGAAACCCCGGCGACAACGTCGCCATCCCCACCGATCTGGCTGGCGCACTCGCCGCGTTCGAAGGCTCCGCCCTGGCAGGAATGCTGGGCGACGTCTTCTCCCGCAGCTACGCGTCAATCGCCGCCGCCGAACTTCCCCTGGCCGCGGAAAACAACCCCGACCCCGACGAGGTCAACAACTGGGAGCGCGAGCGCTTCATCGAGCACAGCTAAACCAACGCCGTTCAACCGAGGAGGGCCGTATGGCTGTTACCGAAACACCAATCGACATCACCACACCGTCGCTCTATCTCGACGGCGTGCCCCACGATCGCCTCGCCGCGATTCGCGAGACGCCAGGCCTGGTCTGGCACCCGTACGAGGATCCGCTGTCGAGGGGCGGCGGCTTCTGGGCCGTCACGCGCCACGAAGACATCAAGGAAATGTCGAAACGGGCCGACGTGTTCTCATCGTCAATTGGTCACTCCAACCTCTGGGACCTTGAGGCTGATGCCCTCGAGGCGCGCCGGTCGATCATTGACAGCGATGCCCCAGATCACACCCGTCTTCGTCGTTTGGTGAGCAAGGCGTTCACCCCGCGCAACATCCGCGTGTGGGAGGACACCACTCGCCAAATCACCAGTGAACTGCTTGATGAGTTCATCGCTGCCGGCGGCGGCGACTGGGTGAAAATGGTGGCCGCCCCGCTCCCAATTCGAGTGATCCTGACCATCCTCGGCGTGCCGATCAAGGACGCTGATTTCCTGGTGGAGCTCAGCAACTTTCTTGTCGAGGGCACCGGCGACGCACCCTCGCTCCCCGACGATGCCTACGGCAACACGACACCCCTGCGCTTACTGCCGTTCGGTTCGCCGGCAAGCCATGCCATGTACCAGTACGCCGAAAAGATCGGGTCCGACCGCAAGGCTGAGCCCCAAGAAGACATCGTCACCCAACTCGTGCTCGCCGAAGAAAACGGTGACCGTCTCTCGGCAGCCGAGTACCGCAACTTTTTCCATGTGCTGATCTTCGCCGGCAACGAGACCACTCGCACGGCGATGACGCATGCTGCGATGGCGTTCGCCGAGAACCCCGATCAGTGGGACCGCTTGGTTGCGGATCCGTCGCTCATGGCAAGCGCCGTCGACGAGGTCATCCGTTGGGCAACCCCGGTGCTGCACATGCGTCGCACCGCGGCCGAAGACACCGAACTGGCCGGCACCAGCATCGCCAAAGGCGACAAGGTCGTCATGTGGTACGCCGCGGCCAACCGCGACCCCGAAGTGTTCGAGGATCCGTTCTCCTTCGACATCGGCCGGGAAGACAATCCGCACTTCGCCTTCGGCGGCGGCGGACCTCACTTCTGTCTCGGGGCCTTCCTCGCTCGGATGGAAATTCAGGTACTGCTTGAAGAAATGGCGACCCGCCGTCTTGGCCTGACAATGACCCAAGCACCCGTTCACGCGCCTTCCAACTTTGTCCACGGCGTCCTGTCCGTGGGAATGGAGCCGCGATGAGTACCGAAGCGGACGTCAACGACACCGTCCTATTGACGCTTGATAGTGAGGCATGCATTGGTGTCGGCCAGTGCGAACTCTTGGAGCCGACGGTGTTTCGGCTCGATGACGACGAAAATATCTCCGTTTTCGTAGGCGAGCGGGACCTGCTCCGCCCCCGAGCCGAGATCGTCGTCGACAAGTGCCCGAGCGGTGCAATTCAGATAGCGGAGAAGACCTGATGGAGACCTACGACAACTGGATCGACGGCGGTTACGTCGCTTCCCCAAATAATCTCCGCATGGCGACCACCACCCCCTTCACCGGCGAGGTCTGGGCTGAGGTGGCCGACGACCCGGCTGCGGTCGACGTTGCGGTAAAGGCCGCCCGAGCCGCGTTCGAAGGTGAGTGGGGCACCATGCCCGCCGCCGAGCGGGGTCGACTGATGCGCAAGCTCGGTGAACTCCTCACCCGCGATGCGGAAATGCTCGGCCAGGTTGAAAGCCGAGACAACGGCAAGATCATTCGCGAAACCGGAGCTCAGGCCAAAGGCCTGCAGAGCTACTACGACTTCTTCGCGGGCCAGGCCGACAAGATCAGCGGCGAAAAGCTCCCCAATCCGGCAAGCAACTTCCTCGTCTACACCGAGAAGGTGCCTGTCGGCGTCGTAGGGGCAATCATCCCGTGGAACTCGCCGCTGTCGCTGCTGACATGGAAGCTTGCGCCCCTGCTGGCTGCAGGATGCACTGCAGTGGTCAAGCCGTCCGACATCACCCCGGTCACTGCACTCCTCCTTGCCGAGCGGGCCCCCGAGGCCGGGTTTCCGGCCGGCGTGATCAACATCGTCACCGGTGGTGCCGAGGTCGGCGCGGCGATCAGCTCTCACCCTGGCATCGACAAGATCACGTTCACCGGCGGCGGCGCTACGGCTCGCCACGTTGCGCGTGCTGCGGCGGAGAACCTCACTCCGCTCGTCCTTGAACTGGGCGGTAAATCACCACAAATCGTATTCGATGATGCCGATCCCGACGCCGCCACAAACGGCATCCTTGCTGGCATCTTTGCCGCCAGTGGACAGACCTGCGTCGCCGGATCCAGGGCGTACGTCCAGGAGGGCATCGCCGACGAAATCATCACTCGAATCATCGCCCGCGCCGCCACGATCAAGCTTGGCGACCCTGCCGACGTCGCCACCGAGATGGGCCCGGCAGCGTCCGACGCCCAACGCGACCGCATCATCTCGATGATCGACCAAGCCCGAGCCGAAGGCGCCACCATTGCCGCTGGCGGTGTGGTCGACCCGGAACTCGGCGGCCGCTTCGTGCGGCCCACCGTCATCACCAACGTCACCAACCAGACGACGATCGTGCGTGAAGAGGTTTTCGGCCCCGTGCTGACCATCCAGACGTTCACCGACGAAGCAGAGGCCGTCGCTCTCGCCAACGACAGCGAATATGGCCTGGCCGCCGGTGTATGGACGGTCGATGTTCGCCGCTCGCACCGCATGGCCCGCAAGCTCGACGTCGGCATGGTCTGGATCAACACCTACCGCAATGTGAGTCCGCTGGTGCCGTTCGGCGGCACCAAGCAGTCCGGCTACGGCCGCGACAACGGCCTCGAGTCAATCACCGAGTTTCTGGAAACAAAGACAGTCTGGGTCGAACTCGAAGGCGCCACCCGCGACCCGTTCGTCATCGGCTGATGACCAACGAGCACCACCGAGATTCGTTCAGTTGGGTCGAGCAGGGGGCTGGCCGACCGGTCGTATTTTTGCATCCGATCGTCGGTACGCGTAACTACTGGGATCGCCAGCTCGCGGCACTCTCGGATCAGTTTCGGTGCATTGCCCTGGATGCCCCCGGCTACGGCGGTCAGCCGAGCGAACCCCTGACGCCAACCGCGCTTGGTACAAGAATCATCGAGTTCCTCGATGCACTTGAGATGCCACTGGTCGACCTCGTCGGCCTGTCGCTCGGAGCCATGCATGCGCTCTACGCGCTCGGTGTCGCACCCGAGCGAATCGGACGAGTAGTGCTCGCGGACACAAGCCTGGCGTTCGGAGCCGAACCCATCGAATGGCTCGCCGAATGGCTGGCTCCAATCGACGGCGCGGGCAGCCCGGTTGATCTTGCGGCCGCGGCGATCGACGCCATCGTCGCCGACCCTCTCGTCGACGGCGTCCGCAGCGAACTCGTCACCGCCTTCGGTCGAGTCACCGAGTCAGCCCTGCGGCACGCATCTTTCACCATTGCCCATCACGACGCGTCTGCGATCGTGCCCTCCGTAGCCAATCCATGCCTTGTCGTCTGTGGCGAGCATGACGAGGAAACGCCGCTCTCGTACTCCGAGGCTCTCGCTGAAGCGCTGCCTCACGGCGAACTGGCCGTGATTGCCGGCGCCGGCCACCTCAGTTCGATCGAGCGCCCGGAATCTTTCAACGAAATCGTAAGGAACTTTCTTGTCTGACAACCTGCCCCTTGTCGAAGGCATCGATCTAACCGACCCCGCCCAATTCGCCAACGGCATCCCTCAAGCCGCCTTCACGGCAATGCGCGAGCGCGACGGCCTGTCGTGGGTCGAAGGGACCGACAGCCAAGCCGGCTTCTGGAACGTCACCCGCTATGCCGACGTCGTCACCGTCTCTCGCGACACGGAGACCTACTCGTCAGCCGTCGGCCATATTCAGATGTATGACATCGATGAGGACGCTCTTGATACGCGCGCCTCGATGATCGATATGGACCCACCGATCCACACACGACTCCGCCGACTGGTGAGCCCGGTATTTACCCCGCGCCATGTGCAGTCCTACCAGGACACCATCAGAGTCCGCGTCAATGAGGCGCTCGACAATCTG
This sequence comes from Actinomycetota bacterium, assembly GCA_009937405.1. Taxonomy (GTDB): domain Bacteria; phylum Actinomycetota; class Acidimicrobiia; order Acidimicrobiales; family Aldehydirespiratoraceae; genus JAACCU01. The sequence goes on along the minus strand of JAACCU010000114.1, from coordinate 1,978 downwards.
GAGTCAGCTGGCAGTGGTGAGTGGATGGAACTCGTGGCGAAGCCGATCCCTATCGGCGTGATTTGCGACATCGTTGGCGTGCCCGAAACCGATCACGATTACATGGTCGAACTTTCCGACCATCTCGTCGCAGGAACGAGCAGCGAACCCCTCCCAGCGGACGCCTACGGCAATGAGACCGAGCTTCGACTGTTGCCGTTCAACAGTCCCGCCGCGCACGGCGTCAACGAATACGCCCGAGATCTCGCAGACCTGCGCCGTGCCAGCCCCGGCGATGACCTCGTCACCAAGTGGCTCGAAGCCGAAGTGGAGGGAGAGAAGCTGACAGAGTCGGAGTTCTCCAACTTCTTCCGGCTGATGATCTTCGCCGGCAATGAGACCACCCGTTCGTCAATGGGACACCTGGCGCTCAACATGGTCGAGTTCCCTGACGAGTTCAACCGCGTTCGTGCCGATCCCAGTCTGATTCCCACCGTGACTGAGGAAGTCATTCGCTACTCGTCAGCGATCTTGTACTTCCGCCGTACCGCCACTCGCGACTGCGAACTCAGCGGCACCGCCATCGCCAAGGGCGAGAAAATCGTGATGTGGTACGCCGCCGCGAACTTCGATCCGGACGTGTTCGACGATCCCCTGCGTTTCGATGCCGGCCGTGCCGCTCCCCACGTCGCATTCGGGGGCGGTGGTGCCCACTTCTGTCTCGGTGCCTCGCTGGCCCGCCTGGAAATCGCCGTCCTTATCGAGGAACTCATCCGTCGAGACATCCAGCTTGAGATCATGGGTGAGCCCACGTATGTCGACTCAAACTTCGTGAACGGCCTTGAGTCGGTCCAGGTCCGAGTCAAATGACCGACCGCTGGGGCGACACCACAACCGGAAGCGACGAGTCGGTCACCGCCTGGGATCACGCGTGGGAAGAGTTCCTCCACTTCCACGACGACCCGATGGTCACGCTCTCGCACGCCAACGAGCACGACGAGTCGTTTGTGCTCGGACCCGTGCTCTGCTCGCTGTACAACATCCTTGGGGGCAGCCCACTCGACTCGCCGCCGGTACAGGACGACCGCGCTCGCGCCCAGACTCGCGCCACCACCGTCAGGGACCGCGCCCATGCCCAGGCCCTCGGCCACGCCACCGCAGGCAATTTCACCACAGCTGCCACCGTGTGGGCCGACCTCGCCGCTGAGGGCGACTTCACTGCCTACCGCTTCGCCCACGACATCTACCTGCATGTCGGCGATGCCGATCGGCGCCTCGAAACCAGCAACCGTTCACGTCAGAACTGGATTGACCAGCCAGGCGAAAACTTCATCGACGGAATGCACTCGTTCGCCCTCGAAGAGTCCGGCCGCTACACCGAGGCGGCGGCGTACGGCCGCAAGGCGCTTGAAGCCGACCCGCGTGACCTCTGGGCCCGCCACGCACTCGCCCACGTCTACGAACACACCAACGACACCGATGCGTCCATCGCCTTACTACGCGACACGAGCGACATCTGGGCGACCCAAGATGGCCTTGCCATGCACATCTGGTGGCACCTGGCGCTGCGACTGCTGGCGGTCGGTGCCGCCACCGACGTGCTCGAAATCTTCGACGAGCAACTCCCCAACGCCACCACCGCCTTTCGTCTGTGTGATGCCACCAGTCTCCTCTGGCGTTCAGAACTTGCCGGCCACGATGTTGGCGACCGGTGGGATGCGATCGCCGACCGTTGGGACAACATCACGGCTCGGCACAGCTGCGGATTTCTCGACCTGCATGCCGCTCTCACCTACATTCGTCGACCCGAGCATCCCGGCGCCGCTCGTTGGTTCAACGGACTTGCGATGCGCCCCGACGGCAACACCGAGATCGACGGAACCTTCCGCCGTGTCGCCCGCCCCCTGATCGACCGGCTCCGCGCCAACGCTCCTGGCCATGCGCCCGCCCTGAACCGTACCCGTGCCCATCTCGGGGGGGCTCCCGCTCCGCGCCGCGG
>JAACCU010000113.1 GCA_009937405.1 Actinomycetota bacterium | reverse complement strand
CGCGAATGTACCCACGCATATCGGTCGGAGGTACCGGAGCGCTGGGAACCAACCGGTCCCGACCAGCAGCGGTATCGACTAGCGCGGTCTTGCCGTGGTGGCACATCTGCACCACGACCTTGGCGCCATGGGCGTGGACTCGCTTCGCCAACTCGGTGAAACCAGGGATGCAGGCATCCGTCGATAGCGACGGCTGGCGTCTCGATGTGGCGCCCACGGGCCACATCACCGCGGAGGTCTCAACAATCAAGAGGCCGACGCCCGCTGCGGCACGCTCCTCATAGTGAGAGAGGTTTGCCTCCGTCAGCTCACCCTCAACACACAGGTTCTGATCCATGGCCGGAAGCACAATCCGGTTACGGAGCGCGAGTGGGCCGATGCGGCCTTCGCCAAGCAAGCGGAGACGCTCGCTCATGGGGCAGAGGACACGTCGGCCAAATGCGTGCCGAGACGTGCGAGATGGGCGCTGGCACTACCAAGAATCGACGCATTCTGCATGCCCCAGAGAAAGTGCCGGTGAACGGGATAATCGACGTCAGCGCCAATGCCTCCATGCAGGTGTTGCGCTCCCAGGACGACTCGCTGAGTTCCTTCATTCGCCCAGTAGGCGGCGATGAGAACATCCGTGAGCGAATCAGCTGTGTGATGATCAAGCTGCCAGGCCGCGTTCAACACCGTCGAACGAATCACCTCGTTGAGGATGTAGCCGTCAGCAGCGCGTTGCGACACCGCCTGAAACGCGGACAGTGGACGATCGAACTGATGCCGTTCAGAAACGTGAGTCGCAGCATGCGTCACCGCTCCCTGGCCGATGCCCAACTGGACCGCGCTCATGGCGACGAGGCTTCGTTGAAACAGCATTTCGAGGGCAGCCGGATCGGCGATCACTAGTTCATCGGGCACCACACAATCGTCGAGTCGGAGATGACCTTGCGGCTCGTGGCTGCTTGTCGACAACTCGTCAATGAACACCCCGTCAGAGGATGCGTCGACTGCAGCAATGATCACCGAGCCATCGCGAACCGCTGGCACCAAGACCATCTGAGCGAGCGGAAGCGCCACTACCGCCGGCTTCTCGCCACTGAGCTTGATCCCACCAGGCACTTGGGTGGCCATCACGGTCGGGTTCAAAGGGTCGTTGACCCCCACTTCGGCGATCGCCGCGGTGAGCACGCCCCGACCGGCCGCCATCTCGTGGAGCACAGCTCTGGCGGCGGGGACGGCGCTGAGATACTCAGCGACGGTCATGGCCGCAACCACCGCCGATGCGAGCGGAACCGGCGCGACATTGCGCCCCTGCGATTCGCACATCAGCGCCAGTCCGACCATGCCCATCCCACTTCCGTCAACAGATTCGGGCAGACAGAGCGAGAGAAGACCCGCCTCGCCGAGCGCTCGCCACAACTGGGCGTCGAAGCCGTTGCCTGCTTCTACCTGTGTTACCCGTTCAGTGGGCGAGAGATCGGTGAACAACTGGCTTGCCAGGTCACTGACAACCCTTTGCTCCTCCGAGAGATCAAAGTTCATTTGGGAAGATCCTTCCATGGAACGCCACGGTCCGTCGATGGTTCACGAGGGAGACCGAGTGCGAGTTCGCCGATGATGTTCTGTTGCACCTCGTCGGTGCCGCCGCCGAGTCGAATCGCATATTGATTCAGAAAGACGTGGGACCACATGGCCCGCAAACTCTGCTGTTTGCCACGGTCGCTCTCGGCGGAGCCGGTTTCGTCGACGAGTAATCCGTCGGCACCAAGAATGCTCATTGCCGTTTGCGTCGAGGCCGTCCAATGTCGCGCGTACGCCAGTTTCATAACCAGCGCTTCGGGGCCTGGCATCGACCCCGCCGACATCGCAGTGCGAACCCGGTACCCCAGGGTCTTGAGGGTCACCGATCGAATGTGGGCCTGCGCGAGTTCCTGACGAATGGTCGGATCGTCGGCAACCCCTTGGATCCGAGCCGTGTCGATCAGTTCCTCCACGCTCCATCCTGCGCCACCCCCGGCGATGGATGCCCGTTCCGACGTCAGCGTGGTGCGGGCAATCTTCCAACCCTCGCCGACCTCTCCCACCACATTGGCCTTCGGAATGCGCACATCGGTAAGAAAGGCCTCATTGAAGTGGGCGTGGCCGGTCATCTGAACGAGGGGCCGTATGTCGATCCCCGGCGCCGTCATATCGACGATGAAGTACGTGATGCCTTCGTGTTTTGGCGCGTTGACATCGGTACGAGCCAAGAGAATCCCGTAGTCGGCGAACTGGCCGAGCGACGTCCATACCTTCTGACCATTGATGACCCATTCGTCGCCATCACGCTCAGCACGCGTTGCGAGGGCGGCGAGGTCACTGCCTGCTCCTGGTTCGGAGAAGAGCTGGCACCACAGCTGCTCTCCTCGCAGCATCGAGGCGAGGTGCATCTGCTGTTCTGGCGTCCCATGACGCATGAGGGTCGGCGCCACCATCCCCAGCGCAACAGTAAGCGGACCGAGGGTTTCGTCGACGCTGGCCATCTCCTCGTTGAATATCGCCGAATGAATGACGGGTTCGCCCCTGCCCCCGAACGCTTCGGGCCACGAAATTCCTGCCCAACCGTGTTCGTACAACGTTCGCTGCCAGGCCAGGGCCTTTCGTACGTGATCGGCCAGGACCCCAGTGTCGACGCTGGTGCCTTGCGCCGTTGCGTGCGCGAGTAGCCAGGCGCGAGCGGTCGCCCGGAATGCTGTCTCTTCAAGAGAATCACCAACGTCCATGGGCCCTCGTACCGCTCGTCCTACCTGTTTCTGAATCTACGTCAGATTTTCTCGAACAGTCGGATTCGGACCGGGTCTCGCCACTACAGTCGGCCACCATGTCCTTGCGTCACACTGATCAAACCGCATGGCTCGATGCGTGCGAACAGATTCGTCAACTCGCGAGCCGCTACGCGGTCGCCATGGGGCGTCACGACATCGCCGCGCTCGCCCAGCTGTTCGTCGACGATGTCCAGGTGGGGCGTCATTCCACAGGTCGAGACGCGTTGCGCGCCGACTTCGAGCGCCAACTGGCGCCACTTGGCATGGCAGTCCTGCACGTGACCAACCACGTCATCGATGTCGAGGATGGCGACCATGCGACTGGCGTCGTCGGTACCCGCGCCGAGCTTGAACTCGATGGTCAACTCATCGTGCAGCTGATCGAATACCACGACACCTACGAGCGCCGACACGACGACTGGCTGTTCACGCGGCGAAAGCACCGGCTCTGGTACGGGGCCCCGATCGGCACAAACCCACTCGATCTTCCGCTCGCCAACTGGCCCGTCAGCGCCGTGGGTATGGGCGATTTGGCGGACTGAGGCGCCACCGGCCGCCTAGCGATCTTGGGTCAGAGCGTCCAGAATCTCGTCGGTGTGCTGGCCGAGGTCAGGGGCTCGACCAGGAATCGGAAGTGACTCTCCGGCAAGCTTGAGCGGGACGAGCAGCTGATCCGCACCCAAGGAACCGGCACCGACCCAGTCGAACCGGTCGTTGAACTGGGGATCGTCAATCACTGATGCCGAGGTATTCACCGGCGCGATCGTGGTGTTGTGTTCGTCGGCGAACGCGAGCCACGCAGCCGTGGTCTTGGTAGCGAAGATCTCGCGAAGCTGACCGTGGAGCTCGGTGTTGCCCCGGGCATGGTCGGCATAGGTGGATCCTGGCCATCGTTCAAAGAGGTCCATACGGGCTATGCCTCGACAGAAATTTTCCCAAAACATCTTCTCGCTGGCCATGAAAAGCACATGGCCATCGGCCGAGGCATAAAACTGGTAGCGAACGCCTTCCCACATCCCCGCGAGACCAGCGGCGCGCCGCTCTCCGTCATCGCTGGCGTTGCCCGTCACCTCGTCCGCCGAGCGCTGGTAGGCCCGCTCGGTCTCGATCCGATACCAATCGAAGTAGGCAGACGCATCAGACTGCGCTATTTCCATGATGGCGGGTTCACCCGTGGACCGAGCCCGGATTAGCGCAGCCAGAATTGCCATGGCGGCAAAGGCCGGGCCGGCAGTGATGCCAACGTTGGCTTGGGGCGGAATCCGACAGAAGCCATCGTCGTCGACAACCGGCTGCACAACCCCGGACCACGCATCGTAGGCAACTCCGTGTGATGGCAGGTTTCGGTAGGGGCCAGTGGCCCCGTACCCCGACAGCGAACAGACGACAATGTCGGGCTTCAGTTCCTTCAAACGAGCAGGTCCAAAGCCAATCTTGTCAAGGAATCCCGGACGCATACCCTCGATCACCACATCCGCTGACCGGATCAATTCGCCCAGTGCGTCTCGACCCTCATCGGACTTCAGGTCAAGGACCAAAGACTTCTTCCCACGGTTCACGTGCAAGTGAAGCAAAGAATTCGACCCGTGGTCGTCGTGGATAATCGGCCAGGTCATCGATCGGATGTACTCGCCAGAGGGCGACTCGACCTTGATGACCTCCGCGCCGAAGTCGACCAGATGGCCGCCGAGGGCACCGGGGCCAAGCATCGAGATGTCGATGACGCGGACGTCGGCGAGGAAGGCCTCAGGCATCAGGCCGGCCACACGATCGACTGCAACTCCGTATAAGCCTGCAAACCAAACACCGCACCATCGCGACCGATGCCGCTCATCTTGAAACCGCCGAAAGCGGTGTTCGGGTTGCGTTGCGCAGTGTTGACGCCAACATTGCCGGTTCGTAGCCGGCGGGCCAGGCCATAGGCCCTTCCTGTGTCGCCCGAGAAGACATAGTCGTACAAACCAAAATCGCCGCCGTTGGCAAGAGCCACAGCCTCGTCGTCATCGTCATAGGTGAGAACGGCGACAACCGGGCCGAAGACTTCTTCTTTGATGATCGTCATGTCGGGTGTGCAGTCAACGAGCAGGGTGGGGCCGACATAGAACCCCTTCTCCAGGTGCTCGGGCCGTCGGCCATCAATCACAAGCGTGGCCCCCTCGGCGGCGGCGCCGTCGATGTAACCCTCGATCCGACCTCTCTGCGCGCCAGAGATGACCGGCCCGACGATGGTCTTGGGGTCATTCGGGTCGCCGACCGGCATGTGGCCAGCGGCCTTCTCGAGACCTTCAACCAGTTGGTCGACGCGACTTTTATGGACGATGACTCGTGTTGGTGCCGTGCAGATCTGCCCACTGTGGAATCCCCACACACTTGCGATTGCACCGATGACAGCCTTGAGGTCGGCGTCGTCGCACACGATGGCCGCACCCTTTCCGCCAAGTTCGAGGAGGAGTCGCTTCATCGTGCTCGCGCCGGACTCGTAGATACGTTTACCGACGCCCGTCGACCCGGTGAAGCTCACCATGTCGATGTTGGCGCTCTCGCTTAGTGCAGCAGCAGGCTCCGGGGCGGCGCTCGTGATGATGTTGACGACACCATCCGGTATCCCGACCTCATGGAGAACTTCGGCCAACTCGATGACGGCGAATGGGTCCTGGGGCGCCGGTTTCATCACAACCGTGCACCCGGCTGCAAGCGCGGGTGCGATTTTGCCCGCCTGGTTTACGAGGGGGAAGTTGTAGGGCGAGATTGTGGCCACCGCGCCAACCGGGTGGCGCGCAACGACACCGCCGATGAGACCACCGGGAGCGAGCGGCGTGGCCGGCGTGACATTCGGGGGCAGGGCGATGTCGTGGTCACGAACTGCGAGCTCGGCGTATTCGCGCAACCGGGCTATCGCCACGGGTACCTGCATCCTTGATCCGACGTTCGCCGTTGCCCCAGTCTCGCTAATGATCAACGGCACCAAGCGATCCCGGCGTTCCTTCAGCTTCTCGGCGGCTGCATGTAACAGTGCGGCGCGTTCACGCGCGGGGGTCGCCGCCCACCCCGGGAAGGCAGCCTGCGCCGCTGCGGCGGCATCGCTCGCTTGGCGCTCGGATGCTTCGGGGGCTTCGCCGACCACCGATTCGTCTGCGGGATTGATCACCGGAGAGGTGCCGTTGTCGCCATCGACCCACTCGCCACCGATGAGCAGTTGGTAATTCTTGGCCACAGGTCCCCCGTTGGAATACAATCTGACGCGTCGTCAGATTGTAGCCTGTGGGCCGATACGAGAGCTCCGAGGGATGTCTCGACGCATGATTGCGTGAAAGGAACGTATGTACGACGAGGTGCTGCGAGGCGGAACAGTCATCGATGGGACAGGTTCCCCAGGGGTGATTGCTGATGTTGCCATCAAGGACGGCCGGATCGCCGCCATCGGGACGATCCCCGAACCCGCAACGATCGAGACCGACGCCACAGGAAAGCTGGTCACCCCCGGCTTCGTCGATCCCCACACGCACTATGACGCCCAACTCTTGTGGGACCCGACGGCCAGCCCGTCAAGTATCCACGGCGTCACCACCGTCATCGGTGGCAACTGCGGCTTCTCGCTTGCCCCGTTGCGACCTGGCGATGACGACTACCTCCGCAAGATGATGGCAAGGGTCGAAGGCATGCCGTTGAAGGCCCTCGAGTTGGGCACGGACTGGAACTGGGAGAGCTTTGGCGACTTCCTCGATCGCCTCGACGGTCAGATCTCGGTGAATGCGGGCTTCCTCGCCGGCCACTGCGCCATTCGTCGCTACGTGATGGGGGGCGAGGCCGTGGGAAGCGCCGCCGGCCCCGAGGATCTCGAAAAGATCCGTACCGAACTGGCAAAGGCGCTCGAAGCGGGGGCCCTCGGCTTCTCCTTCACCAACAGCACGTCGCACTCCGATGGTGAGGGCGAGGCGGTGGCGAGCCGCTGGGCCACGCCTGACGAACTCATCGCTCTCGCTGAAGAAACGGGCAGGCACGAGGGCACCACGCTTGAAGGCATCGTTCCGGGCTGTCTTGACCGATTCGACGACGACGAGATCGAGTTGCTCGGCACTATGAGCGCCGCGGCCAACCGTCCGATGAACTGGAACGTGCTCACTGTCGACAGCCGAGAAGCCGATCGCGTTCCCCGCCAGATGGAGGCCTATGACCGGGCCATCGAACTCGGGGGCAAGGTCATCGCGCTGACCATGCCAGTGCAGGTCCCGATGAATATGTCGCTGGCAAACTTCTGTGGCCTGTTCCTCATCCCCGGATGGGGCGAGGTGCTCAACACCGACATCGATGAGCGCATCAGTCGGCTCCAAGATCCAGACACCCGAGTTCGCCTGCTCGAGTACGGCCAATCTCGCGAGGCGGGGGTGTTCAGGCGGCTCGCCGACTGGGGCGACTACATCGTCGGCGATACCTATTCCAACGAGAATGAAGGCCTCTCTGGGCGTCGGGTCAAAGACATCGCGGCCGAACGCCACATGTCGTCGTTCGGAACCTTCCTCGACATTTCGATTGCCGATCGTCTTCAGACGATCTGGTGGCCGACCCCCCAAGATGACGACGATGAGTCGTGGCGCATGCGGGCCGAGCTTTGGAGTGACGGCCGAGCAATGATCGGTGGCTCGGATGCCGGCGCTCACCTCGACCGCATGTGCGGAGCCCCATACCCGACCCGATTCATCGGCGACTGCATCAATGGCCGGCGCCTCACAACCGTCGAACACGCGGTTCAACTGATGACCAGCGACCCCGCATCACTCTTCGGCTTGAGAGATCGCGGAACGCTGACGGTCGGCAACCACGCCGACGTCGTCATGCTCGATCCTGCCGCCGTCGACAGCGGACCGGCCAAACTGGTCACAGACCTGCCCGGCGAATCAGCGCGGCTCGTGGCTGACTCGAACGGTATCGAACGGGTGCTTTGCAACGGTGTTGCCATTGTCGAGCACGGGGTCACCACTGGGGCCGTGCCCGGCACCTTGCTACGCTCCGGCCGCGATACCCGCACCGTCACCGCACGCTAGACAATCCACCCACACGGAGAGGCCACGCATGACCGACACCGAGGATCTGCTCTATGACATCACCGATGGTGTGGCCACGCTGATGCTCAACCGGCCCGATGCCGCGAACGCGCTGACCCCTGATCAACGCAATCGCATGATCGAGATTTTCGACGAGGTCGGCAACGATCTGAACGTGCGGGTGGTCGTGCTCGGCGCTACCGGCAAACACTTCTGCACCGGTGCTGACCTCCGCGTTTCGAAGATCCCCGAAACATCTCGCCCTGACGGGGCTCCAGAACGAACCCTCGGCGACGTCGGCCGCAACATCCGACAAGGGGCCCAGCGACTGGTCACCGCGATCATGGATTGTGAAAAGCCGGTGATCGCATCCGTCAACGGCACCGCGGCCGGTCTGGGAGCACATCTTGCGCTGGCCTGTGACCTGGCTGTGGCCGCAGACACCGCACGGTTCATCGAGATCTTTGTTCGACGCGGGATCACGCCTGACGGCGGAGGGGCCTACATGCTTCCGCGCTTGGTCGGGTTGGCCAAGGCCAAAGAGCTGATGTTCTTTGGCGACAACGTGATGGCGGCCGACGCTGAACGGCTGGGTCTGATCAACAAGGCGGTTCCTGCCGCTGATCTCGACGCCGAGGTCGATGAGTGGGCGCAGCGCCTCGCCGGCGCTCCCACCAAGGCCGTGTCGCTCACGAAATGGCTGCTCAACCGGTCACTGGATAGCGACCGCGTCACGGCCTTCGCTGATGAAGCCTGGGCCCAAGAACTTGCCAGCACCACGCACGACTTCCATGAGGGCGTCAACGCATTCATCGAACGGCGCGACGCCGAGTTCAAGGGTTGGTAGCGGTCAACGCGAACGTCCACCGTCGAGGGTGACCACCTGACCTTGCAGGTAGGCGGATGCCGGCGACGCCATCCAGAGCGCGGTGCCGACGACATCCTCGGGCTGCCCGATGGCGCCGAGACTCGACTCTGCCTCCATTGCTGTGCGCGCCGCCGGGTCGGCCAGCCACCCATCCAAGGCGTCGGTGGCAAACGGCCCGCACGCAATCGCATTGATACGCAGGCCATGAGCGCCCAGTTCGTTGGCCGCAGCTCGGGTGAACGCGTTGACGCCGGCTTTGGCGGCGGCGTACACAAACGTCGATGGTTGCTGCTTGGTCGATGCAGTGGAGCTGATGTTGATCATCGCGCCGCCCGGCGACATATGAGGGGCGCAGAGCTGTGTCATGCGAACAGTGCTTTTCAAGTTGACCGCGACGCTGGCATCAAATTCCTTCTCGGAAATGTCGAGCAGCGACGAGCCGTCAAAGGATGCTCCAGCATTGTTGACCAACACATCGATCCGGTCGAACTGGGAGAGCGCGGCATCAACCAGCGCTTCACAGCTGTTCCACTCTGAGATGTCGCAGGCGAAGGAGAGCGCCCGTCGCCCCAGCGCTCGTATCTCCCCAGCGACCACATCGCAGTCAGACTTCGTCCGGCTGCTCACGATCACGTCCGCACCGGCATCAGCGAAGCCGAGCGCCATCGCCCGTCCTAGCCCGCGGCCACTTCCCGTGACGAGCACAACCTTGCCGTCGAACCATCGAGCCGCATTCGTCATGCGATGCTCTCACTGGGTTCGTATGCCCCACCTCGGTGAACGGATCGCCAGATTGGGTCCGTCGTATCGAGACCCGCGGACCGAAGCACGCTGATCTGCACCTTGTTGTTGGCCGTCATGGGTAACCCCTCAACAATGCGGACATAACTGGGCGGCCATTTGGTGCCCAGGTCGGGCTGGGCCATGAGCGACGCGTGGAATTCCTCAGGTTGAAAGGTCATTCCGTGTTCCATCTCCAGCGCCGCCATCACCAGGTCACCGGTTGAAGGGTCCGCCACTGCGTAGACGGCGGCCGCGGCGATACCGGGCAGGCGTTCGAGCAGCGACTCGATCCGTGCTGCGCTGAGGTTCTCGCCGTCGACTCGGATGCGGTCGTCGGCACGGCCCGCAAAATGGAAGTATCCGTTCTCATCCTGCCAGGCAAGATCTCCGCTCCAGAACCAGCCATCACGAAGCCGATGCTCGGATGCCTCCGTGTTGTTGTAGTACCCCTCGAACGGGCCGCCGCCAGCGCGGTTGACAAGCTCACCAACCTGCCCTGCCGGGCGCTCGTTGCCGTCCGCGTCGACAACCGCAATGTCTGCATCATCACCGGGCCGGGGTACGCCCAGGGCTTCAGGCGGCGTATCGGGCGTACGCACGAGCACGATGGCCGATTCGCTTGATCCGTAGCTCTCGACAAGCGCGCATCCGAAACGCTGCTCGAACGCAGCGCGGTCAACGACCGATGCTTCGGTGCCGAATCCGACTCGCAGCGTGTTGTGGACGTCATCGTCGCGCTCGGGCTGAGCAAGAACGTATTGGACACTGCGGCCGACATAGGTGAAATAGGTGCACCCGTATTTGCGCACGTCGTCGATGAATTCGCTGGCGGAGAATCGACGTCGTAGGACAACGGCCGAACCCCCCGCCAAGGCGGCCGCCCAGCACGCGAGTAACGCGTTGCCGTGAAAGAGCGGCATCTGGCAATAGGCCACATCGTCGGCGGACAAGCCGAACCCCGCCGCCATCCGCTCGCCTGCCGCTCCGGCACGACCATTCGTCAATCGCACCGCTTTCGGTGCGCTCGTAGATCCGCTGGTGAAGATCAGGACCGCAGTCGTCTCGGCGTCCGGCAGTGGGCCATCAAATGGTTTGGCAACCTGACGGGCGAGCAGCCTGTCGTACGCCGGGCTCTCGACATCAAGGGTCGCCACATCGGTGGGCAGCAGCGAGGCATGGGGTTGACCGGTTACCACGAACTGGCAGTCGGCATGGGCGGCGTCCATCACAAGTTCGGCACCACGCCGAGTTGGATTGAGGCCGACGGCGGTGGCACCCGACAACGCCGCGGCGCCAACCCACAACAGGTACTCGGGAACATTCTCCAGCAGCAGGCCGAAATGGGGCGGTTGCGTGGAGTCGAGTAACTCGCTCAAAGCCTCCGCGCGCACGAGACACCGCTCGACCACCTCACCCCACGGAATCGAGTCATCTTCGAACAGGTAGCCCGGGTTTGGGTCATCGACACGGGCGAGCAATAGTTCGGCGAGCGTCGAAGGCATCGCGTTACTTGACGGCGACCGGGTTGACCGGTGCGCCGTAGCCGCCCACCACTGGCTCCGGCGAGGCCGACAGCAAGAACGAGTAGCGGCCATCTGCGTCGCAATCGGCGGCGAGCGCCTCAAGGTCAAAGTTCTGGCCCTGGGTCAGACCCATCTCGACAAGGTGCAAGAAGTGCACCGGCAACATCAACTCCGGGCGCTCGCACGGGAACACCTCAAAGATCAAGCTGTCGGTCGCAACTGCGGCACAGTCCGAAGCGTGGAACCACTCAACGCTCTGAAGGCTGGGTCCCGCAGCGGACGTGGCGTACGTCATGCGATCACCTTCATGGAAGAACTGCATGTGCCCGGTGCGAAGGAGCAAGACGTCGCCCGCCATCAACTCGACATCAGCCAACTCGACGGCAGCATCGAGATCCGACGCGGTGAGTGCATGCCCGGCCTCGAGTCGATCAACGCCGAGGGCTCGAGCGACATCGAGCAGCACACCCCGAGAGACGAGCGTGTCGATCTGTTCAATTCCACAACGAACGGCCCCAGCATCCATGGCGGCGTCGCTTGTGCCGTTGTACATCACGCCCCGGTATGTGGCGTGAGCAAGCCCGTCCCAGTGGGTACAGGCCTGTGTGCCCATGGTGAGGGCTTCGTCATGGAATCGAAAGTCATCGGGTTCACCCCACGATGCAAAGGTGTGCATCGTCGAGATCTGAGGGTTCACTCGCCCCTCGATGAACCCCATCTGGGGGCCTTGGTCAGACCACGGAACCGCGAGCGAGAACGCCCGACCATCCGTGGCGGCGCCAACTCCACGAAGTCGAGCCGCATCATCGATCAGATTGAGTGTGCCTAATTGGTCGTCATCACCCCAACGACCCCAGTTGTTGACCCGCGTGGCAAGTTCGGCGATGTCGTCAGGGAATGGCATCGTGGTCGGCTCAGCCGCGCCAGAGACCCGTTTCGGGATCGAGGCGGAGCATCTCGATGGCATTACCGCGAGCGATCTTGTGGACGAGTTCGGGGTTGTTCAGGGGCAACATTTGTTCGGCGAAGATCTTGCGCGTGTCGGGCCACGTCGAGTCAGTGTGCGGATAGTCGGTTTCGAACGTGACATTGTCGTGGCCGATCCGATGCAGGCTTTCGAGACCGTGCACGTCTCGGAAGAAGCATCCGTAGATCTGACGGAACCAGTAGGTCGACGGGGGCTCAGGAATGATGTCCTTGACGCCACCCCAGGCCCGGTGTTCGTGCCAGACATCGTCAGCACGTTCAAGGATGTAGGGAATCCAGCCAATCTGGCCTTCGCTGTACGCCAGCTTCAGGTTTGGATGGCGAACGAGCACACCCGAGAAAAGGAAGTCGCTGAGGGAGCTCATGGCGTTACCAAAGCTCAAGGTGGCCGCCACCGCAGGTGGAGCGTCAGGTGATGTGGCCGGCATCTGCGACGACGAGCCGATATGCATGCAGATAACGGTTTGCGTCTCTTCGCACGCCTCAAAGAACGGTTCCCAGTAGCCGCTGTGAATGGTGGGCAGACCGAGCTTGGCCGGAATCTCGCTAAAGGCGACGGCGGTACAACCTCGGGCCGCGTTGCCTCGAACCTGAGCGGCCGCGGCCTCAACGTCCCACAGCGAGACGATCGGCAACGGAATGAGCCGACCGCCGGCATCTCCACACCACTCTTCGACCATCCAGTTGTTGTACGCCTCGACACATGCCATGGCGAGGTCCATGTCGTTGGCTTCAGCGAACGTCTGGCCACAAAAGCGGGGCATTGTCGGGAAGCAGAGCGAAGCATCCACACCGTCGAACAACATGTCTTCGACACGAGCCTTCGGCTCATAGCAGCCGGGGCGCATTTCGTCGTAGGTGATCGGCGACGCGGTCATTTCGTCTCGGCTGAACCCGACCGCAGCCACATGCCTTTTGTGCGGGGCGATGAGATCTTCGTAGAGCCAGCAGTCGGCTTTGGGAGCATCGTCTTGCCAGTCGAAGTCGTACTTCGTGCCGCCCAGGTATTTCATGCCAGCGAGACCCCGACGTTCGACACGGGGAACATCGGGATGACTCTTGAATTTTGCCGGCAGCCAGGTCTCGAAAAGATGAGGTGGTTCGACGACGTGATCATCAACACTGACGATGTTCGGTAGCTCGATTTCGGTGGGTGATTCAGGCGCTATTGTCACCGGATTTGCCCTCCTGGGCCTTGATTTCACGCGTTTCTGACACGGTATCAGATTCTGGCGAGAACCTTATTGGCAAGCCACTCAATACGATCATCCCAGCCATCATCGGGCAGCGAAACAACGAGCGCCGTCGCCCCGACAGACCGCAGAGCCGCAATCTCCTGAAGAACGTCGGTGGTCGATACCGGAGTGCCCTGAGCGAACCCGGACAGTGAGGTTGGGATGACGGCCACATCCAGCGGATCGGTGCGACCCTCTGCGGCCGCGATCTCATGCAGCATCACAATACGGGCGCCGAGTTCGTCAACCGATTCGATCCCTGGGGTCCCCAGAAATGATGCGGCCGCCTTTGGGCTTGGCATTGGCGACCAGCCTTGGCCAAAGAGCACTGCCCGCCGCATCGCCGCTCTCGAGTTTCCACCCACCCAGATGGGAGGGTGAGGATGTTGTGCAGGTACCGGGGCGACCACGGTGCCGTGCTCGCCAAACGGCTCTCCCTCCCACGCCTGACGCATCACAATGAGAGCCTCTTCCATCAAGGCGCCGCGCTCGTCCACCTCGAGGCCGAGGGCCGAAAACTCTTCGGCCAGGTAGCCCACTCCGACGCCGAGAATCAGCCTGCCGTGCGAAAGCGAATCGAGTGACGCAACCGCCTTCGCCGTCGCCAACGGGTGCCGATAGGGAAGCACAAGAAGATTCGTGTGCACCCGCAGTGTTGTGGTGGCCGCGGCGATGAAGCTCAGCGCCACAAATGGATCGAGCGTTGGGTGCCCAGACCTCTCGAGCCAACTCTTTGGGGGAGCCGGATGGTCTGTGACGAAGACCGCATCGATACCTAGGGCCTCCGCTCGGCGGGCTCGATCTGCCAGCACGTCGCGGTCCTCGGATCGCCCGACTGGAATGGACACGGAGGTGAATGGCCTTGCCGACTGCACACGGTAACGGTAGCCGCGACTGCCTAGTATCTGAATCAACGTCAGAAACGATCCAGGGAGACCCACATGGGTGCACTCGACGGCAAAGTCGCGATTGTCACAGGAGCAGGACAAGGCGTCGGCCGATGCCACGCAGAACTGCTCGCCGCAGAGGGAGCCTCGGTCGTGGTGAACGACCTCGCCGACTCTGCCCTGGAGGTCACAGCGGCAATCTCCGCCAGCGGTGGGACCGCCATTGCTCACCAAAGTGACATCGCCAACTGGGACGCCACCGGCGGACTCATCAAAGCCGCCCTCGACACCTTCGGCGAGCTCGACATCATCGTCAACAATGCTGGACTCTTGCGAGATGCCATGAGCTTCTCGATGACCGAAGACCAATGGGATCTCGTCGTCGACGTCCATCTGAAGGGTCACGCGGCAACCGCCCATCACGCGAGCCGATACTGGCGGGCCACGGCAAAGAGTCTCCCCGAGGGGGCTGCGCTGCGTCCTCGCCGCATCATCAACACCACGAGTGAAAGCGGCCTCTTCGGCGGTCCCGCTCAACTCAACTACGGATCGGCCAAGGGCGGCATCGTCACGATGACTCTCATTCTGGCTAAAGAGCTCGGCCGCTACGGAGTCACCGCCAACTGCATCGCGCCGAGGGCTCGGACCCAAATGAACGAGTCGATCGACAGGTTTAAGAAACCCGAAACCGGTTTCGATTCGTACCACCCAGCCCACGTTTCACCCATGGTCGCCTGGCTCGCCAGCGATGCCGCGAGCGACGTGAACGGGCAGACATTCATCGTTACCGGTGACGAGATCCACCGCATGGCGATCCCAACCGTGGCCGGTGCCATTACCGCCGGCGATCAGCCTTGGACCGTCGATTCGATCTCGGCCCACAAGTCCCAGCTGTTCGGATCCGACAGCCCCACGATCCCGCCGTGGGCTGGCCCACCGATGCGATAGGCGCCACGCCTATTCGCCGGTGAGCCCCGAGATCGTCTGAAAGAGAATCCTGGTCAGGGTGTTGGCAAGCGCCTCGGCTCCAGTGCCCCGGCTAGCAAGCCCATCGCGGTACGCCGTGAGCCGTTCAAGCATGGCCAACATCGCTGCGCCTCGAGCAATCGAGTTCGCGTCTGATGGAATTCGCCCTGCTTTGATCGAGTCGTCGACCATGGCGGCGAGGGCCTCGAGCAAGGGAAACTGAGATTCGCTTCGCTTCACCCGGCACGCTGATTCGCCTTCCTCGGCTTTCAGGTTCCGGACACGGAGCACCGGGCCGTTCACATCCCAATACTGCATATAGGCATCGACAAAGACCCGTGCCTTCGAGAAGTCGTCCTCACTGCGCCACGGGTCCTTGAGCAATGGCAGAAGGGCGCCCGAAGATTCCTCGACATCGTCAGCCAAGCAAAGCAGCGCATCATCGATATCGGTGAAGTACTGGTAGAAGGTCGCCGGAGATGCATTGATCTCACGGGTGATATCGACCAGCTTCAGATCGAACGGCCCGTCGCGAGCTAGCAGGTCACGGGTGGCATCGAGCAGACGACGCCGCGTCGCCATCGCCCGCCTACCAATGGGCCGGCCATCGGTAGCGACTGTGGTTTCGTCAGGATTCCTCTCGACTGGCACGGCTATGCACCGTAGACGGGAGCGGGGCTTGGGCCACTGTTGACCAAATCCGAAACAATGGAACCGATCTCATCAGGTTCCCAACGGGTCCCTTTGTCGAACACAGACCCATGCTGCCAACCATCGGCAACAGAGATCTTGCCCCCCTCGGTTTCGAACATTCGGCCCGACACGTTGCACTCGCCCGAACCAAGCCAGACGACCAGGGGACTCACATTCGCCGGGTCCATGGCATCGAAACCAGATTCCGGTTTGCGCATCATCTCTGCGAATGCCGCTTCGGTCATCCGACTCCGAGCCGCCGGAGCGATGCCATTGGCCAGCACCCCGTAGCGGCCGAGTTCAGCCGCGGCCACCGCGGTGAACGAGGCAATCCCCGCCTTGGCCGCAGAGTAGTTGGCCTGAGAGACAGCACCGAAGAGCCCGGCGCCAGACGATGTGTTGACGATTCGGCCGTCGACCGGTGTGCCCGCCTTACTCATCTCTCGCCAGTAACCAACGGCATGTCGGACAGGACAAAACATGCCCCGAAGGTGCACGCGGACGACCGCGTCCCACTCGTCAATGGACATGTTGACAATCATTCGATCGCGTACGATCCCGGCATTACACACCAGCGTGTCAAGGCGACCCCATGTCTCGATCGCTTGCTCGATCATGTGACCCGCAGCATCCCAATCGGCCACATCATCACTATTGATGGCGGCCATCCCGCCTGCGGCAATAATCTCATCAACCACCTCTTGCGCCGGTGTTCGATCCTCACCCTCGCCCTCGAGGCTGGCACCGATGTCATTCACGATGACCTTGGCCCCCTCGGCAGCAAATGCGAGGGCGTGGGCCCGCCCGAGGCCCCGGCCCGCCCCGGTGACAATGACGACTCGCTCGTCACAGATTCCCATACTCAAGACCTCTCGTCAGATAACAGTGGGTTCGTCAAGGTGGCAGCCACCTTCACTGCATGGTGATCGGATGAACCAAATGTGTTGTCAAGCACAATCGCTCGTTTCCAGTAGCGCTGGATGTGCACTTCCCAGGTGAATCCCATGCCCCCGTGCACTTGGATTCCGGTTCGTCCACCAAAGATTGCGGCATCGCCCGCCATGACCTTGGCCACCGACACAGCCCGCTCCGGGGCATCGTCTGAGGCTCCATCGAGCGCACACGCGGCGGCATACACCGCCGACCGAGCGACCTCGGCCCTGACAAGCATCTCGGCTAGTAGATGCTTTACGGCCTGGAAGCTGCCGATCGGGCGGCCGAACTGTTCGCGTTCCTTGGCGTAGGTATTCGACAGGTCAAGTGCAGCGTTTGCGACACCGATCTGCAGCGCAGAGGTAAGGAGAGTGCCCGCCAATCGAGCATGAGCCGAGTCTTCTGAGGATCCAATTACTTCGCCAGAAACCGAATCGAGCACCGCAGTAACCGGCGACAGCGGGTCGAGGGGCCGTTCCACCGCGGCGGTCACCAGCGAGGTCGGGTCAAGCCGAATGATCCCGTCGTCACGCAGCCACAACAGATCAGTCAGCTGCCCGTAGTGTTCGATCAGGGTCGTAGTTTGACCGGGTTCGTAGTGACCAACCCGTACCGACCCGTCGGCCGCGCCGTCAATCAAGCCTGCCGCCAAATGCGTCAGTACGAGGGGCCCCGGGACCAAGCCCCGTCCGAGCTCTTCGAACACAAGCACAGCCGAGCGAAAGTCGAACCCGTCGGCGCGCAGCGAGAACACGCCGAGCTCGCCGAGCTCCCGCCATTTCTCAAGATCCACGACGACGTCAGTCTCTTCGCGCTCAGCGGTGGCATCAAGCGGGAACCGGCCATCAACGAACGACCGAATCCCCTCCTGCAGCGCATCCTGATCGTCAGTGAGCCAGAAGTCCATCAGCCGCCCACCTTGGGTTCCTTCGGAAGCCCCAACAAGCGCTCAGCAATGATGTTCTTTTGCACCTGGGTCGTACCGGCGGCAATCGTCATCGACAGGCCATGGATTCTGCCCTGCACATGCTCGCCCGACGGGAGTTCGCCGAGGTCGTCAAGCGAGAGTGATGCCCGCTCGAGCAAATGAAGCGCAGTGTCGCCAAGCCGGTGTCGGAGATCGGTGTACGCGAGCTTGAAAACGCTGCCCCCGGCCCCGACCAACCCGGTGCGAGTGGCCTCGGAGATGTTTCGTTTCGTGAGCGCCCACAGGGCGTCGAGCTCGGCCGCGATCCGACCGATATCTCGACGCAACCCGACGTCGTCCCATGCAACTCCAGAGGTGCGAGTGATCGACTTTGCCATCCGGGCAAGGTCGGCACAGAGTTCCATCGTCTGCAGCATCTCGCTCACAAACGCGGTGCCCCGCTCGAAGCTGAGGGTTGTCATGGCCACCCGCCAGCCGTCGTTCTCGTCACTGACCTTGTTTGACACGGGGATCCGGACTTCGTCGAGAAACATTTCGGCGAACTCCGTGGAACCTTCCATCGTTCGAAGGGGCCGGATGTCGATTCCGGGTGCCGTCATGTCCATGATTAGCCAGGTAATCCCGCGGTGCTTGGGCACGTCGGCGTCGGTGCGCACCAGGAGCTCACAGTGGTCAGCCACATGGGCGAAGCTTGTCCAAATCTTTTGACCGCTGACGACATAGTCGTCGCCGTCACGCACTGCTCGGCAGCCAAGACTTGCCAAGTCGCTTCCCGCATTCGGTTCCGAGAATCCCTGACACCACACGTCGTCACCGCGCAGGATCGCCGGCAGATGTTTCGCCTTTTGCTCGTCGTTGGCTTCGACGATGAGCGTCGGGCCCGCGTGGAGCAGCCCGACGAAGTTCATCCCGACATAGGGAGCTTTGGCGCGCTCGGTTTCCTCAAGGAAAATCAGGTGCTCGGTGGGCGTGGCACCACGACCACCAAACTCCGACGGCCAGTTGATGCCCGCGTACCCAGCCTCGTGCAGCTGCTTTTGCCAACCGGTCTCATAGGTGCGCCGGGCCGCCCAGTCCTGGCGGTGCGGCTCGGGCCCGATCTCAGGCAGGACACCGTCGAGCCATGTCCGGAGTTCATGGCGGAACTCCTGCTCTTCATCGGTGTAACGAAGGTCCATCGAGATGAAACCCTACCGGTTTCTGACGTTGCGTCAGAAACGCGGGATCTAACCGAACCGCTTACGGAGATCCTTTTTCAGGATCTTGCCAGTCGGGTTACGCGGGAGGGCATCTACAAACTCCAGTTGTTCGGGATACTTGTGCTTCGATAGCGATGACGTCGCAATGTGTCCCGTCAGCTCGTCAAGAGTCAGCGGCCGGTCGCCGGTCGCCACGATCACGGCGCACGCTCGCTCTCCTCGTTCTGCGTCGGGGAGCCCGATCACCGCCACCTCGGCCACCGCGGGATGCGAGTTGATGATGTCTTCGACCTCTTTGGCCGAGATGTTCTCGCCCTTTCGGATGATCACATCCTTGAGACGACCGGTGATGGTGACATAGCCATCGTCGTCGATCATGCCGAGGTCACCGGTGCGGAACCATCCATCGACGAACGCTTCAGCGTCGAGGCGTGGATCCAAGTATCCCTTGCACACCTGCGGGCCTTTGACCTGAAGCTCGCCTTCGCGATTTGGGCCGATCTCTTCGTTGTCGAGCATCACCCGAAGCTGAGTTCCCGGAACCGCCCGGCCCTCAGTGGCTGCCAACTTGTCGTGAGGGTCATCCACCGAGGCCATTGTTGCGATCGGCGCTGCGGTAAGGCCCCAACCATTCAGCAAGGGGGCACCGAACGTCTCGACGAGTTCCCCATGAAGAGTCAGTGGTTTGGGGGCGCCGCCGCCGTTGAAGATGCGAACGTCGGGGAGCAGCTGTTCCCCCTCAGGCAGCGCTCGTTGCGCGGCGAGGTACGACTGAAAGAAGACCGTGCCAGCACCCGCACACGTACATCCATGCTCACCCAGCCACTGAGGTGACGTAGCCGGGCTGAAGGTCTCGACCATGAGGAGCTCGACGCCGGTCTGCATGGAGTTGAACAGCCAGACAAGCCCTCCCACATGGGTGATGGGAAAGACAACGGCGCTCTTGTCTTCGAGGCTGATATGGCAGCCGGATTGCATTCCGTCTGATGCGGCGGATATCGACGCGTCGGAGTGCATGGCGCCTTTCGGATCCGCCGTTGTGCCTGACGAGTAGAAAAGCCAGCGGGTGTCGTCAGCGGTTGAGGCGAAGGAGACCAAGTCCGCAGGGTCACCCGATGGGAGTTCGGGATCAACCACCAAGACCTCGACCCCATTCACTACGGCCAGCCCCTGGGCCATTTCGGCGAAATCGAAACCTCGGAACTGGCGCGGCACGATCAAGAGTTCAGTCTTCGCCTGGCCGATGATGAAACTGATTTCCTTGTTGCGGTAGATGGGAAGAATCGGGTTTTGCACTGCACCAAGGCGCGAGAGAGCGCCCGCGAGAACCAGCGATTTGATGGTGCTCGGCAAGATCCAAGAGACGACGCTGTCCGCGCCGACCCCACGGTCTGCGAGACCGGCCGCTGACACCTCACACGCGGCTCGATACTCGGCGAACGTCATCGTTCGTCCGGCCTCATCGACCGCCATCTGCTTCAGGGGCGTCGCCTCCGCTCGAGCACAAATGCTCGCCCACAGCGTTGAGTTCATCTTGTCCATGTTGCGGCCTCCTCAGCTGCCAGGGGTTGGAGTCGACGTTTGTCCACCTTGCCGATCGGCGTCACCGGAAGCTGCTCGACCTCGATGAGTGCGTCGGGCGCCTTGTAATTGGCCAAGCGGTCACTGACAAACCCGCGCACTTCGTCCAGAGAGAGGTCCGCGCCCGGAACGGGAACGGCAAACAGCACGCCAATCTCACCAAGGCGATCATCGACCCGTGTGCCGAGTACCGCGGCGGCGGCCACGCCCGGGTGCTCGCCCAAACAATTTTCGATCTCGATCGGGTACACGTTGTAGCCGCCCCGGATGTACATCTCTGTTGACCGCCCCGCCAGCCGCAAATTGTCGTTGGCATCGAGAGATCCGAGATCTCCCGTACGCACGAAGCCGTCGGGCGTGAACGCATCAGCCGTCCGGTCTGGATCGTTCCAGTACCCACGCATCACAGCGCGGCTGCGGATCTGCACGTTGCCCACCAGCCCAGTGCCCACGGGCCGGTCGTCGGCGTCGGCAATCCGCACCTGAACGCCACCGTTGGGCCGACCAACGGTGCCGCAAATCGTCTCGACGTCATCGTCGAGACGCGTCCCTGTTGCAAGGCAGCTCTCCGTGCTGGCGTAACGGACAACGACCGGGCACTTCAGGATCTCCTGCATCTCGATCACAAGTTCGGGAGGAATACGCGACGCTCCAATGCCCGCTATCCGCAGGCTCGAAACGTCGATGTCCGCAGCGAGTGGGTGGTCGAACATGAGTCGGTACTGGGTCGGCACTCCTTGGCAGACACTGACGCGTTCAGACTCGATGACCCGCAGCGCTCCTTCCGCCGTCCAGGGTGAAGGAACAATGATGGTGCTCACTCGGTGGCTGAGTTCATCCCACATGCGGGTCATGTAACCGACGTGAGCGAACGGAAGTGGCGAGAGTCGACGGTCACCGAACGCGCTGAGGGGAGCCGCCCCTTCAGCCATTGCCTCGAGACAACGGTGGTCGAACCATGCCCCCTTTGGCATCCCCGTCGTGCCGCCCGTCCACACGATTGCAACAGGATCCGTGTTGGTAATGTTCACTCGCCGAGCCTGCGGATCGCCCATCTCGTAGTTGGGCAACGCCGTGAGTGTCTGAACGGGTCGACCCCGGTCGTTGATGTGCGCGATCTCTGACGAGCCGAGTCGAGGGTTAATTCCGGTGGCGATGGCGCCAGCACGAAGGATGGCGTTGAACGCGATTGCGTAGTCGATCGAACTTGCCATGTGGATGGCGACCACATCACCGGGTTGTACCCCATCGGCAATCAACCTCTGAGCGACACCATCGGCATGCGCCGCCCACTGCGCGAACGTGATCCGTCGAACCCTGCCATCGGCCAACGGCTGCACGAACGCTTCGCGATCCCCGTCGGTGGCCACCACCTCATCATGAAGATCGAGCAGCGTCGTCATTGGTCCACTCAACCGAAGGTGATGACGCCTCGGGCCACCTTGCCTGATTCCAGTTCATCTCGAGCAATCTCCCAGTCCTCGACCGGGTGGGTGGCGCTTACCAACTCGTCGAGAAGGAGGTCGCCGGCCCGATACATCTCGATGATGCGAGGGATGTCGCGGTGCGGAGAAATGCTGCCGTAGCGGCAACCCATGATGCCGCGTTCCACCTGGGTGAGGCGAGAGTAGAGGCCTTTGAATTCTGCGGTCTGGCTCGCTACGCCAACCACGACAACCGATCCATTCCAGTCGAGACACTCCAACGCGTTCCAGGTGACGTCGGGATGGGCAACACAGTCGAAGGCCCAGTCGACACCACCACTGTTGAACCAGCCACGATCGGCCCGGCTGCTGTGGGGAGCAATGGCCCCCACCTGGGCCACAAGATCTTCGGCCCCACCGTCAATGAAATGCGTGGCGCCAAATTGGCGAGCAAGGTCTTCCTTCTCGAGGACGGTATCAACCGCGATGATCGTCGGCGAACCGGCGATCCGAAGCGCCTGGATGACGTTGAGGCCGACTCCGCCGACGCCGAACACTATGGACGTCTCGCCGCGCTGCACGCGCGCCCGATTCATCACCGCACCAACGCCGGTGACCACACCGCACCCGATCAGGGCGGCAGACGTGAGTGGCACATCCTTGGGAATCCGAACACACTGAATGTCGGCAACGATCGTTTTTTCGGCGAACGCACTCGTGGCGGCGAACATATGAATCTGTTCGCCGTCTGCGGTGGTAAACGGCGTGCGACTACGGCCGAGCGTGGCCCGGCACGCAGTCGGTCGACCATCGCCACACGCTTCACACATTCCGCACGCCGACAGGGTCGCGATGACCACGTGATCACCAACCCTTACGTTGGTGACAGCCTCACCAACAGCGGAGACAACGCCGGCACCCTCGTGCCCGCAGACACCGGGACTCGGCACGGGGTAGATGCCCGACATGTAGGACAGGTCGCTGTGGCAGAGACCGGCAGCCGCTATGTCAACAATGACGTCGCGGGGCCCGGGGTCGCACAACTCCAAACCGTCAACCAGCCTTGTCTCGGACCCGTCGTAGACGATTCCTCTCATCGATTCTCCCATTCATCAATCAGACGCCGAAGTTCGTACTTCAAGACTTTGCCGCTGGCGTTCAGCGGGAGCGCATCGACGATATGGACGGCCCGGGGCACTTTGTAGTTGGCCATCTGGTCGCGACACCAGGCGATGACTTCATCGGCACCCACTATCTCACCTGACCGCAGGACAATGAAGGCGTGGCCAACCTCGCCCATGCGATCGTCAGGCGCGCCCACGACGGCAGCGTTGGCGATTGCCGGGTGCGACACCAGGCTGTTCTCGATCTCGGCTGGGTAGGCATTGAACCCGCCAACGATGAACATGTCTTTGAGCCGGTCGGTGATGTCGATGTTGCCTTCGGCGTCCATCACGCCGATGTCGCCAGTGTGCAGCCATCCATCAGAGTCGATCGCTTCGTTGGTGGCGTGCGGATCTTCGAAATAGCCCTGGGTGACGTTGTACCCCCGAACGACAATCTCTCCCTGTTCGCCACATGACAGTTCCTGGTTGTCACCATCAACGATGCGGACCTCGACATCGGGAATCGCCCTTCCCGACGTGGAAGAGATGATTTCGGGATCATCGCCGGGGCGACACATCGACACAGTTCCCGTCGACTCGGTAAGGCCGTAGGCGGTGAGGATCGTCTCAAAGGTGAGCTCGGTCCGCATGCGATTGATCATCTCAACTGGCACTGCCGCCGCGCCGGTGACAGCCAATCGAAGCGAACTCAGGTCGTAGTCGTAACGATTTGGGTGGTTGAGGATCGACAGGTAGAGGGTCGGGGGTCCCGGCAGCATCGAGATCGATTCCTCCGACACCCGTTGCAAAACGGTCGGCACGTCGAACACCGGTTCAGGAACCATGGTTGAGCCCTGGATGAGCGAGGCGATAATGCCCGCCTTGTAACCGAACGTATGGAAGAAGGGGTTGACGATCAGATAACGATCGCCGCGGCGAAGTCCGATGATGTCTGACCAATCGGTGAACACTCGAACTGTTTGATGATGAGTGGCCAGCACCCCTTTCGGCTGCCCCGTGGTGCCGGATGTGAAGAGAATGTCGGACAGGTCAGACTCGCCGACGTCAGGCAACGCGGCATCAGTCGTCGTGTTCAAAAACTCGGCCCAGCCGATGGTTCCGTTCGGCTGTTCGCCACGGAGCACCACGGTTTGGGCGAGATGGGTGAGCTCGAATCCGTCAAGCATCTCGACATAATCATTGCCAAGGAAGCCGTTGACGCACAGCAGCAGCTTTGCCCGGCTTCGATCGAGGATCTGGGCCGCCTCTGGACCCTTGAACCGAGTGTTGAGCGGCACGAGGACACCACCGGCCAGATGAATGCCCAGCACAGCCTCAATCCACTCGGGGATGTTCGGGGCCCAGATCGCCACTCGGTCGCCGGGCTCAACCCCCGCCGCGATGAATGCCCTGGCGGCGCGCTCAGCGCGCTCGGCCAGCTCGGCAAACGTCCAACGCACATCCTGGGCGACCACTGCTTCGAGATCGCCGAATTCTCGGGCCGCCCGGTGAACCAGCGCCGGGACGGTTCGGTTCACGAGCTGAAGACGGAGATGCCAGCTGCCTTGTCGGCTGCTCGGTAGTCCTCGAGGTGCAACATGTTGATGGCGTTGCCCCGCAGCACCTTGTAGATCTGCTCCTCGGTCAAACCGCGAGTCTGTTCTTCGGCGATCTTGGAACTGTGGGGCCACGTCGAGTCGCTGTGGGGGTAATCGGTCTCGTAGGTGACGTTGTTTTCACCAATGTCAGCAATCGACTGCAGACCGAACGCGTCATCAAAGAAACAGCCATACACATGCTTGCGGAAGAGATCACTCGGCGGTTCGAGCACCTTGTCGGCAATGCCACCCCAGCCACGGTTGTCTTCCCACACGGCGTCGGCGCGCTCGAGGATGTAGGGAATCCACCCGATCTGGCCCTCTGCGTACGCGATCTGGAGCTTGGGAAACGTGGTGAAGTGTCCGCTGAGCAGCCAGTCCACCATCGAGAAGCAGCAGTTGGCGAAGGTGAGCGTGCTTCCTACCGCAGCCGGAGCATCAGAGCTGGTCGAGGGCATCTTGGAGCCCGACCCGATGTGCATATTGATCGTGGTGTCCGTCTCGTTGCATGCCTCGAAGAACGGGAGCCAATGGCCGTCAGCATCGTGGATCGACGGCAGCCCAAGATTGCCGGGGATCTCGCTGAAGCACACGGCGTGCACACCCCGGTCGGCGTTTCGCCGTATCTCGGCAGCGGCCAGGTGGGGGTCCCATAGTGGCACGATGCCGAGAGGAATCAGTCGGCCCTCTGACGGAGCACACCATTCCTCGATCGTCCAGTCGTTGTAGGCCTAGACACACAACAAGGCCAGTTCTTTGTCCTGTGCTTCGGAGAACGTCTGACCACAAAAGCGAGGGAAGGTCGGATAGCACATCGACGCCTCGACGTTGTTGACATCCATGTCGGAAAGACGCTCGTCAAGCTTGTAGGAGCCCTGCAGCATCTCGTCGTAGCTGATGCCCTTGAGTATCACTTCGTCTCGGGCAAAGCCGACCGCAGTGTCAAGCCGAGTCAGGGGGCGGCGAAGGTCTTCGTAGAACCACCAGTCCACCGGATCACCCTCGTCGCCAGCCTCGCCGGGGATCGCCGTGAATTTGCCCCCGATGAACGTCATCTCCTTCACAGGAAGTCGATAGCTACGGGGCGCAACATCGTGGTACTTGCTGGGTAAGCGGTCGATCCAGAGATTCGCCGGCTCGATGACATGGTCATCTACAGAGATGATCTTTGGTAGATCCGTCATGATTTCGAGCGTAGCATCGGAATCTGACGCTCCTTCAGATTCTGTGGGGATCACCGTTGAAGACCGACCCAACCATCCAGAATGAGACCATGCCCACCTCTTTTGCTGACCTCGAACTTGCCACGGTATTAACCCGGCTGGACGGCGCGGTCGCCTGGGTGGTCCTCAACCGTCCCGACAGCCACAATGCGTTCGATGAGCAGCTGACCGACGAGTTAGAACTCGCGTGGACCACAATTCGCGACGACAGCGCTGTCCGCTCGGTGGTGCTCACCGCGTCTGGCGACAAAGCATTCTGCACCGGAATCGATCGCAACTGGGACGTTCCCCAGCCGGCCGACCCAACGAAGATCAACGCTCCCGGTCACCGCCTCAGCCCGAAGTCAGCCGGGCTCTTCAAACCAGTGGTCGCCGCCGTGAACGGTATGGCGTGCGGCGGAGCCTTCTACCTTCTTGGGGAAGTCGAAACCATTGTTGCCGCCGAGACTGCGACCTTCTTTGACCCTCACACCACCTACGGCATGACGGCAGCGTTTGAACCGATCTTGCTTGTTGGCCAGTTGCCGTTCGGTGAACTGGCCCGAATCGCGCTCATGGGAAATCATGAGCGCATGACCGCACAGCGAGCGCACCAGATCGGGTTCGTTCAAGACATTGTTCCCCTGGACGAACTCCACGCCACTGCCGGCCGGATCGCCCACGCCATTGCGTCACAACCGGCCGCTGCGGTCGAAGGCACCGTACGCGCGCTTTGGGCCGGACGCGAGAAGAGTCGCTCTGAAGCCCTGGCCCTCGCCCCTCAACTAATCATCGATGGCAACCGGCCCGAATCGGTCGCCGAGGGGCACGCAATATTTGCCAGTGGCAAACGAACCGACCCCAACCTCCGATAGGAATATCACTCCATGACTGAAGCATTCATCATCGACGCAGTGCGTTCACCAGTTGGTCGGCGCGGTGGCGGCCTCTCGGAGGTTCATCCCGCCGATCTCGGAGCGCACAGCATCAGCGCCCTGATCGAGCGCACCGGCATCGACCCGAACGAAGTCGATGATGTCATCTTCGGTAACGTCGATTCGGTCGGCCCCCAGTCCGGCAACATCGCGCGAACCTGCTGGCTTGCCGCCGACCTGCCTGAGCACGTACCTGGCGTGACGATCGACCGACAGTGCGGTTCGGCCCAGCAAGCAGTCCACTTCGCGGCTCAAGCAGTCATGAGCGGCACGATGGACCTCGTTGTGGCGGGCGGCGTCCAAAACATGTCGATGATTCCAATCTCATCGGCGATGGTGGCAGGACAGGCGTTGGGCTTTGATGATCCATTCACCGGTTCATCGCGGTGGACAACCCGCTACGGCACCGGCGAGGTCAGCCAGTTCGTCGGAGCCGAAATGATGTGCCAAAAATGGGACATCGGCCGAGACGAGATGGAAGCGTTCGCCATCCAGTCCCACGAACGGGCAATCCGAGCCCGCGCCGAAGGTCGATTCGAACCGGAGATCGCCCCGCTGGCCGGAATAGAACACGATGAGGGGCCACGTGAGCCCAACATCGACAAGATTCAGTCTCTGCCGACGCTCGTACCCGATGGCAACCTCACTGCGGCGTGCGCGTCACAGATCTCGGATGGATCCGCCGCCATCCTCGTCGCCAACGAGGTCGCCCTGAAGCGACATGGCCTCACCCCAAAGGCTCGCATTCACCACATCTCGGTCATGGCCGACGATCCGATCATGATGCTCTCCGCTCCGATCCCTGCAACCCAACGTGCGCTAGAGCGGACTGGGCTCACGGCCGGCGACATCGACCTTGTCGAGATCAACGAAGCGTTCGCGGTTGTGCCGCTCGCATGGCTGCGAGAAACCGACTTCGACCCGGCAAAGGTGAACGTCAACGGTGGGGCCATCGCCCTTGGCCACCCGCTCGGCGCAACCGGCGCGCGGCTCATGACCACGATGTTGCACGAACTCGAGCGCACCGGCGGCCGTTATGGCCTTCAGACCATGTGCGAGGGCGGCGGAGTCGCCAACGTCACCATCATCGAACGCCTCTGACCCCCACTGGGCGTGATCAGGGCTGCCCCAGAATCAGACCGCTCGTCGGCACGCCGGTTCCGGCAGTGACCAACACGTGCTCGACATCGTCGACCTGGTTGACCGACGTGCCGCGGATCTGACGGACCGCCTCGGCGATCCCGTTCAAGCCGTGGATGTAGGCCTCGCCAAGCTGGCCACCGTTGGTATTGATCGGCAGCCCGCCACCGAGTTCGATGTTGCCATCAGCGATGAAGTCCTTGGCTTCGCCTCGGCCGCAGAAGCCGAACTCCTCGAGTTGGGGAAGAACCATCGGTGTGAAGTGGTCGTAGATGATCGCCGTTTGGATGTCAGTTGGGGTCAAGCCCGTCGACTCCCATAGCTGCTTCGCGACGACACCCATCTCGGGCAGGCCCGTGATGCTTTCGCGGTAGTAGCTGCGCATCATGTGCTGATCGGGGGCGACGCCTTGTGCCGCGGACGAAACAATGGCCGGCCGCTGGGCCAGGTCGGCGGCCCGGTCCACCGTGGTCAGCAAAAGCGCCTGGCCACCGTCACTCTCCTGGCAACAGTCGAGCAGCCGTAGAGGTTCGGCGATCCACCGACTGTCTTGGTGATCTTGCAGCGTGATCGGCTTTTCGTAGAAGAACGCGGCCGGGTTGTTGGCGGCATGTTTGCGATCCGCCACCGCAACGCGACCGAAATCCTCGGTGGTGGCGCCGTATTCGTGCATGTAGCGGCGGGCGAACATGGCGATCCACTGCGCCGGCGTGAGCAACCCGAACGGAGATGTCCAACTGAAGCTCACGTCGAACGCTTCGGGGCTCTGGTGCACGTCCTGCACCCCCTGACCGAATCGATGCCACGACCGCTCATTGAATGCCCGGTAGACCAGCACGTACGTGGCCGCTCCGGAGTAAAGGGCCGTCGCTGCCTGGGCAACCACCCCGCAGGCGGCGCCGCCTCCGTGGTTGATCATCGAAAAGTGTGTCAACTGCTCTACTCCGAGGTTTCGGGCGACCTCGATTTCGGTGTTTTTCTCTGCGGAGTAGACGACCATGCCGTCAACGGCGCTCGGGGCGAGCCCGGCATCTGCACATGCTGCAATACAGGCTTCGGTGGCCAACTGCATCGGCGTTCGTCCCGAATTCTTTGAGAACTCAGTGGCACCGATGCCGACGATCGCCGTCTCGTTCGCGTACTTCAACATCAGGCTCGCTCCCCTGCTGCGAGCATGTCTGCGTGGGCCCGCGAGCCGGGCAGCGCAATGTCTGCGGTGCCAGTGACATGGGCACCGACCGAGTTACGGCCGACGAAACCGACCGTGAGGGTGCCATCGTCAGCAATCTCGGAGACGGCTCCCGACATTGTCATGATGTCGCCTGGGTAGTTGGGGGCACCAAGACTGATCTTGATGTTGCGAAAGACAACATCATCTCCGGCCCAGTCCCCAATCCAGCGCGCCACAACGCCGTTCGTGGTCAAGATGTTCATGAAGATGTCGGGTGAACCTCGACGTTGGGCCTCCGCCTTGTCGTGGTGCACTTCCTGGAAGTCGCGAGTAGCAATCGCCGTCGAGACGATGAGTGACGGGGTCAGCGAGATGGCGCACAGAGGCAGCCGGTCACCGGTCGAAACGTCGGCCGCAGAGAGGCTCTTTTCGCACCGGGGCGGAGCCGCCGGGTGGAACTGGTGGAGCGTGACGTCCTCGTGGGTGTCGACGAAGCTGAGCTCAAGGGGCATACCAATCTCAAGCTGATCAGGCATGCAGCCAACGATGGGCGACACGATGCGGACGCCCTCTTCAAGTTCGACCAGGCCAACCACGTGGGGATAGTCGAAGGACGGCACCTGCGGATAGTGGGCGACCGTGAAGCTGTAGAGCGTGGCCTTGCCGCTGGCCACAACCCAGTCGTACTCCAGGTGTTGAGTTTTGGGGTTGGCGTTGGCCGGGGGATGAACGAGCGATCCGTCATCGGTGAACCGTTGGATTCTGAGCTCGCGAGCTTGCAGCCCCTCCCAGAACCACGCCTGATCCTGATTGAACCGCGGCCGAGGCCGAGGCTTTCGCTCGTCCGCTGAGCTCTCATCGGCCGCATCGCTCCCCTCAGCGGGAGCCGGCTTGGTGTACTTGAGAATCCGAAATCGCATCGAGCCGACAGGCCGACCAAGCTGATCGATGTAGGAGGCCTCGGTGGTGACAAAGTGTCCGGTCCCGAGACGCGTTGTCTTCTCCTCGGAAACGTCGAGCAGCCGCGTTGTGTCGGTCAGAAGATCGCCGGGCCGGAGACACCGGTCAAAGTACAGGTCTGAATTGGTGGCAACCACCGAAGAAAAACCTGCCGCATCGAGCCGTTGATAGACGCCGACTCGTGGTTCGTTTGGATCGCGAGGAGGAGGTCCGCCAAGGTGAAGACCCGCCATCGTCCACACGTTGAGCATGGCGGCGGGGGCTACCACGCCACCATGAGGACCTTCAGCTGCGGCCGCGGGGGCGGTGAAGTACGGATTGGCCTCACTCATTGCATCACACCAGTTGCGAATGGTCGGCTCGTTGACCGGGTCCCGAGCCACACGCGGTGTACCGGAGGCTCCAACATGGGTTCGGAGCTGCTCAACGAACTCGGTCTTGTTTTGCGTGGTGTCCACAAATGCGACAATAGCCCACTCATACCAAATCTGACGATGTGTCAGAAACATTGAAAAACGACTACCTTGGACCGTGTGACCGCGGACGACGACACCATCCAGGCTGCCCTCGATTCTGCCAAGGACCGGTACCGCCTGGAGCGCGAGAAGCGTCTACGCGTCGACGGCCTCGCCCAATACAGCGAACTCAAAGGCGAGTTCGCTGACTTCGACCGCGATCCGTACGTCGAACCGGGTTTCACCCGAGAGCCACTCAACGAAGACACCGATGTGGTGATCGTGGGCGGAGGCTTCGCCGGAATGCTCACCGCGATTGATCTCACCCGCGCCGGCATCCGCAACTTCCGGATAATCGAGAAAGCCGGCGATTTCGGCGGAACCTGGTATTGGAACCGTTACCCGGGTTGCATGTGCGATGTCGAGTCAATGACCTACCTGCCGTTGCTCGAAGAGACCGGTTACCGGCCAACCGAGCGCTATGCCAGCGCGCCGGAAATCTTCGGTTACTGCCAACTTCTGGGCCGACATTTTGATCTCTATCCCCATGCCCTGTTCCAAACCGAGATTGACGAACCGGTGTGGGACAATGATGCGAAGCGATGGACGATCACCACGACTCGCGGCGACGAAATCACCACACGTTTCTTCGTCACGGCCGGCGGAATCCTGCACAAGGCAAAGCTTCCCGGTATCCCCGGAATCAACGACTTCCAGGGACGCGCCTTCCACACAAGCCGGTGGGACTACAGCTTCACCGGTGGCGGCCCACGCGAGCCGATGGAAGAGCTCCGCAACATGCGTGTTGGCATCATCGGCACCGGTGCGACCGCCGTGCAGGCGGTACCCCGACTCGCTGAGACAGCTAAAGATCTCTACGTGTTCCAACGCACCCCTTCGGCAATCGGCGTCCGCGATAACGGGCCAGTTGATCCGGCCTGGTTCGACACCCTCGATCCGGGATGGCATGAGGAACGCGTCCGAAACTTCACCCACGCCGTCACCGGCATCCAACCCGAGAAGGATCTGGTGTCAGACGGCTGGACCAAGGTGATGTGGGTCAACGCCCAGGAACCGACTGAAGACCCTGAGAAGATCGAGGATCTCGAGCGCGAAGACTTCGAGATGATGCAAGGACTACGCGATCGCATCGATGAGATCGTCGACGACCCAGAGACCGCAGAGCGCCTGAAGCCCTGGTATGGCAAACACTGCAAACGGATCTGCTTCCACGACGAATACCTCCCGGCGTTCAATCAGCCCAACGTCCACCTGGTCGATACAAACGGACGAGGCGTCGAGCAAATCACCGAATCAGGGGTCGTCGTCGATGGCGAGGAATACCCGCTCGACCTGTTGATCTTTGCCTCCGGGTTTGAGGTCACCACCGATCTTGACCAGCGCCTCGGCTTCGACCCAAAGGGGCGCGGCGGCATCTCGTTGAGCGAACGCTGGAGCGACGGCGCCCACAGCCTGCACGGCGTGCTCTCCGGGGAATTCCCGAACATGATGATGATCAGCCTCGTGCAGGCGGGCTTCGGCACGAACTTCCTGCACTTCCTCGCCCAGTCAGCTCACCATGTGGCCTGGCTCATCAACGAATGCATGGAGCAGGGCATCAGCGAGATCGAAGCCACTCCCGAAGCCGAGGAAGAGTGGCTCGGCGTGCTTTATACCGTTGTGGGCGGCATTGCCCGCTACAGCCAGACATGCACACCCGGGTATTACAACAGCGAAGGTCAACGCACGGCGAAAGCTGCCCGAAACCTCGTGTATGCGGGAAGCCTGCTCGACTACTCGGAGTATCTCGTCCAGTGGCGCAATGCCGGGGATTTCGCCGGCACAAAGATCAGTCGTAACTGACACGACCGTGCTTTGCATCGACCCCGGGCATCGATGGGTGGGCACCCAACTCCCCATCCAGGCTCAGAGTTCGCTGTTCGTCGCCGAGTGGGAACGTTCCGCTAGCCCCGAGGATCTCGCCCAGGTGGCCCAGACATGCGAGGTCGCAGGGTTCGACTATGTCGGCGTATGCGACCACATTGCCATCCCCGAACGCGCCGCCTCATCAATGGGAACCCACTGGATGGATCCCATCGCCACACTCTCCTGGTTGGCGGCAAAGACAAAACGAATACACCTGCTCACTCATGTCTATGTGCTGCCGTATCGCCATGCACGGGTGGCAGCCAAGCAACTTTCTGCAGTCGATCATCTGTCTGAGGGTCGACTGGTCGCTGGCATCGGGGCAGGCCATCTGGCCGAGGAATTCGCCCTGCTCAATCTCGACTTCAGTAGCCGCGGGCGAGTCATGGACGAACGTCTACCGCAACTGATCCTCGCGCTCGAAAATGAGTTCGTCGCAGGATTCGGGGCATCACCTCGTCCGACTCAGCACCCGCGACCCCCAATCTGGGTCGCCGGGTCTTCGGCCCCCGCCATCCGACGCGCCGTTGAGGTCGGTGATGGCTGGCTCCCTCAGGGCCCGGCAACCCCCCGCCTCGTCAAGTCGGTGAAAGACCGCCTTGAACGCGCCCAACGACCCGTCGATGGCTTCGCCATCGGCCACATCGCCCCGCCGATCCATCTTGGTACTCCGGGTTCCGACGTAGGGAAATACACCATCACCGGGAGCCCCTCGGGGGTCGCAGACCAACTCTTGTCATCAATGCCGACCGATGTGAACCAGATCCAGGTCCGTGTTATGGCCAACAGCCTCGACGAGTACTGCAATCAACTCAGCTGGGCCGGAGCCGAACTATTGCCGCTACTGCGCTAAGGCTGCAATGAGATCGTCGACCTCAGTGAGGGTGGCGATCGGGGCAAGCGAGTTTCGAAGTACTTCATCGCCGTAGGCGACCGGCACGCCAATCACCGCATCGCGGGCGACAAGCACTCTGTAGCCGTAGTTGACCGCCTCGATTGCCAGCCCCGTGATCCCGACGTTGAGCGAGACACCGGCCACAACCAATGTATCGATGCCGTGGCGCCCCAATATGGCGTCGAGGTCGGTGCCTGCGAAGGGGCTCACCCCGTGGTGGCGGTTGCAGATGATGTCACTCGTGTCAGGCACGATCTCGGGGAGCAACTCTGTCGAGGCCGTGCCATCGAGGAGATAGCCTGGGTCGGACTGGGCCGCCCGTAACAACGGCAGTGACATGTCGGTGCCGAGGCGGTCGGGTCGCAGGCTGAAGGTGCAATGCACGATCGTGAGTCCCGCCTGTCGAGCGCCAACGACCAACCGACCCGCACGCTGAGCAATGCCGCGTTCGAGCATGGCGTCACCCAGAGTGTGGATGGAGGCCAGATCGCCACAGATGCCTCGCTGCAATTCCATCGTGACAACGGCTGTGGTCTCCAACGAAACACGTCGCATCCCTCGACCTTAGTCAGCCCCTGAATCTGAAGCCGTGTCAGATTCATGCGATATCGTCGAAGCGTGGCTGCACCCGTCGACCTTGGAACACTCCTGTTCACCGCCGTGGAGCCTCACCGCGGCCACGAGTTCGACTACAACCGCTGGTACGAGACCGATCACTTCTATGCCGGGTGCCTGGCCGGCCCCCATTGCTTTGCCGGTGGCCGGTTCGTGGCGCCAAAGCGACTGAAGGATCTGCGCTCTCCCGCCACGTCGCCGATGTGCGCCGATCCGCTGGGCGGAAGTCTCCTCGCCATCTACTGGATTCAGAAAGGCTTTCACGATGAGTGGTCCGCGTGGGCGCTCGACACCGTGATGGACCTGCACGCCACCGGACGCATGTTTTCGCATCGCGATCACACCCACACGGCAATGTACGAACACCGAACCGCCCACCAACGCGACACCCCGATTGAGCTTGCCCTCGACCGGGCCTTCGACGGACTCGTGATAACTGCGGGTCGGTTGCACGAGGATGCATCACACAACGACGTTGAGGCATGGACTGGGGCATGGAGCAGTCATGCCTTCAGCCAACCGTGGGGACCATCGGTCATTGGCACATCGACCATGCTCCCGCTGCCCGACGATGCCCCCGACGTGCCCGCCAATGAACCCGACGACCGGCGCTTCATCCAACTCCACTTCCTCGACCACGATCCCTCTGAGCGCTGGGCCGACGGGTACGGCAAATGGGGCGACGATCTGGAAGCGACCGGCCTCGCCGCCCACGTGTGGACGGCCCCCTACATTCCAACCGTTCCTGGCACCGACCGCTACATCGACGACCTCTGGTAGGACCCCATGAAACTTGGCCTGACAATGTTCGCCACCGACAAGGCGATCAACCCTGTGGAGTTGGCGGTGGAAGCCGAGGCGCGAGGATTTTCATCGCTCTGGCTGCCCGAGCACACCCATATCCCTACCAGTCGGGTCACTCCATTCCCTGGCGGCATCGACCTTCCCGAGCAGTACTACCGCGCCATGGACCCACCAACCGTGCTCGCCGCCTGCGCCGCGGCAACCAACACCCTCGTGCTCGCCTCGGGCATTTCTCTCGCCGCCCAACACGATCCCATCAGCTTCGCCAAGGTGTGGGCCTCGCTCGATCAACTGAGCGGCGGGCGCACCAAGTTCGGGGTCGGCTATGGGTGGAACGTCGAGGAGATGAACAGTCACGGCGTTGAGTACGCCACCCGCCGGGCCCAGGCCCGCGAACACGTCCTCGCCATGCAAGCATTGTGGGCAAAGGAAGAGGCTTCCTTCCACGGAGAGTTCGTGAGTTTTGAGTCCAGCTTCAGTTGGCCAAAGCCCGTGCAGCAACCACGCATTCCCACCTATGTGGGGGGTGGGGCTGGTCCAAGGCTCTTCGCCCATGTCGCCGAGTTTGCTGACGGCTGGCTGCCCATCGGTGGTGGCGGGGTGCGCAGATCACTCCCGCTCTTGCAGGAAGCGTGGGCGGCCGCTGGCCGCGACGGTTCCCCCGATGTCGTCCCCTTCGGCACGATTCCAAACCGCGAGATGCTCGATCAATACGCCGAACTTGGCTGCACCGAGGTTGTGCTCAACGTCGATTCACGGCCCCGCGATGAGGTACTGGCACTCCTCGATGGGTTCGCCGAATACCTCTGAGGTCGAGCGAACCGGATCTAGTCCAGTTCGGTGCCAACGATGGCGATGAAGCTGACCATCTCGCCCGGGTAGCCACCCAAGTTGTGCGTGAGGGCCAGGTTTCGTTCAGAATTTACCGTCTCGATTTGTCGCTCGTCACCTGCTTTGCCGCGCAGCTGTAGCCAAGCCTCATAGAGCATCCGTAAACCAGAAGCCCCGACCGGATGGCCAAACGACTTCAGCCCGCCATCGACATTCACGGGCATGTCCCCCTGCCGATCGAACCGCCCGTCAAGCATCTCTCGCCACGCATGACCGCGTTCGGAGAACTGCAGATCTTCCATCAGGACGATCTCGGTGATGGTGAAGCAATCGTGCACTTCAGCCATGGCGATCTCCGCGCTTGGGTTGGTAATTTTGGCTTGATCGTAGGCATCGATCGCACACGCCGCGATCTCCGGGAAGGTCGTGTAGTCATAGTCGGGATCGGTGAGGCCAGAGCCGTTTCCCGCTACGAACGACAACGCCTTGATGTAGAGGGGGTCGTCGCAGTACTTGTGGGCATCTTCGGCCCGACAGATGATCACTGCCGCGGCACCGTCGGCGACGCCGGCACAATCAAAGACGCCCAGATCACCGGCGATCGGGGGCGAGCCACAGATCGTGTCGAGTGTGACCTCACGTTGAAACTGGGCCAACGGATTACGAGCGCCGTTGGCGTGGTTCTTCTGCGCGACATGCGCCGTTGCCTGACGCATCTCATCACTGCTCACGTCGTACTTTTGGCCGTAGGCCGGCGAGACCATCGAAAACATGGCGGCGGCGGTGAGTGTGCGACCGGTGCCGTCGTTGGGCGGTGGGGTTGCGTTCAGGCCCTGGAATCCCGAATCCTTCGTCTTCTCTGCACCGAGCGCCATAGCAATGTCGTAGGCGCCGCTGGCCACGGCGTAGGCCGCCTGACGCAGGGCTTCGGATCCGGTGGCGCAATAGTTCTCGACCCGTGTCACAGGCTTGTTTTGGAGCTGCAACGGACGTGCCATGGTGATGCCGCTCATGCCTCCCTGTGCTGTACCAAACCAATACGCGTCGACATCGGCTTTGTCGATCCCGGCCGAGGCGTAGGCGGCGTCGGCGGCGCTGATGATGAGGTCATCGAGTCCCTTGTCCCACTGCTCGACAAACCGAGTGCACCCCATGCCAATGATGGCGATCTGATCCTTGATGCCGTGACTACCCACGCTGCAACCGTGCCTTCCAGAAGTAGTTGGGAATGCCGTCGACCGTGTGGAGCAGACGGAAGGTCATTTCGACCCGTTGACCGATCTCGACCTCGCTCTCGTCACAGTCACACACTTCAAGCGGTAGACGCCCACCCCCATCGAAGTCCACCACCGCAAACACAATCGGCGGACTCGGCGAGAACGCCACTCGGTCAATCGTGAACGTGGCGATCGTGGCAGACACATCGGCCATCGGCCGTTGCCCCATGGCATCGGTTCGTTCACCATCGGCGGACACGCGCAGTGGGGGCAGATGAACGCTCCCGGTTTCGGGGTCCACGCTGGCAACGAACCCGAACTTCCAGTCGGTGCTGCGGGCGACGGCAGTGGCCGACACTCGCTGGGGCTCAGGGCGGCGGGGCGGGTCGACTTGGAGCGTGCCTCGCCATGACAAAAACTTGCCGTAGCTCACCGGTGCGCCACCGGCGGCTTGGTCGGTCACGGTTGGGGCGTGTCGGTCAGCGGCGATTGCCTCGGTCGTTCGCATCACGATCACATCGGCACCGTCGCTCAACGACACCAGCACCACAATGTCGCGCGGCGACGCCGATTCGAGCAGGTGCGCGAGCATCAGACCCGGCTGGGCGGCCCCACACTGACCAACTGTTTGTGAGAAGTCGTCGACAACATTTGAGAGACCGATATTTTTTGCCACTGCGGCGGAGATCCGCGGCGTTGGAGCGCTGATGGCGACGGCCGCAACCTGGTCGGCCTCGACCCCAGCATCAACGAGCGCCGCGTGGAACGCCTCTGACCCAAGAGGCATGTACCTGGTCTGGGCAAACGCTTCGTCCCACACCTTGGAGTGAGGTTCGCCTGGGGTTCGCCAACGGTCAACGAACTCGGCGGTACGGCTCGATGTTCCAATGATCTCAGCGAGGACTGGGGCCTCGGGTGAATCGTCACCGATCACGATCGCAGCACCGGCGTCACCGCCTGCCGATTCGGCGACAGATCCGGCAAGACCGGTGCGTATGTCGCCAGATACGATGAGCGCGGAGCCGGCACCTTGTGCCGCCAGCAGCACCCCGGCCAGCGCAGATCGCGGTGACAACCCGAGATCGAATGCACCACAACTCTCGTCGAGCCGGAGCGCGGCGTGAATTGCCGTCGCGTTCGTCTTGTCCGCGTAGGCCGGATTCACCGAACCGAACAGCAAGAGATCGGGGTGAATACCGAGCGACCGCGTCGCCCGCCGACCGGCCTCAACGGCCATCGTGGTGGGGTCTTCATCAAAGCTGGCGACCGTGCGAGTGCCGCGACCACCACCTTAGCCCGCGACGGCGGCAATATCGCCGCGGTCGAGACGACGAAAGGGGAGATATGTGGCCCACGCCGTTATTCCTCGCATTATGGCAAGCCTACAGAATCTGACGCAGCGTCAGATAGTGGCAGGCTCGTCGGTTACGGTTGCAGCTAGATCAGAGGAGATCGAGTGAGGCTCGGCGACACCGCCAACGAACAAGCAGCCGGGGTCGGCAAGCCGCTGGACGGCATCCGGGTGCTTGCTCTCGAGCAAATGCAGGCCCTGCCGTTCGCCACCCAGTTGCTCGCACGACTCGGGGCCGAGGTAGTCAAGATCGAGCACCCAAAATTCGGC
Organism: Actinomycetota bacterium; assembly: GCA_009937405.1. Classification (GTDB taxonomy): domain Bacteria; phylum Actinomycetota; class Acidimicrobiia; order Acidimicrobiales; family Aldehydirespiratoraceae; genus JAACCU01. The sequence continues at coordinate 15,164 of JAACCU010000113.1, read as the reverse complement.
GACCTTGGCCGAGGTTCTCAGCCCGCAATAAGCGACCCCGACGGGCGCCCGGTGGGCGCCACGTTCCTTCGCAACAACCTCAACAAGCGGTCGATCGGCATCGACGTGAAGGCCGATGCGGGTCGACGACTCGTCCTCGACCTGGCCCCCAAATTCGACATCGTGGCCGAAAACTTCAAGGCGGGCTCACTGGCCCGGATGGGGCTCGGATACGAAGATGTACGGACCGCGCACCCCAACGTCGTCTATCTCTCCATCAGTGGTTTCGGAAACACCATCGAGTCGCCCTACGACAGTTGGCCGGCCTATGCGGCGGTGGCCGAAGCCATGAGCGGCCTGTACGACTGGAAACGCCAAGCCGATCAGCCGCCGATGGTGTCACCGGTGGGCGCCCTCGGCGATATCGGCACGGCCCTGTTCGGCGTCGTCGGCGTGCTCGCCGCGCTTCGCCAGCGCGATGCAACCGGCGAAGCCCAATACGTCGATATCGCCATGTTCGACTCGATGGTGTCGTTCGCCGATGTGGTAACGAACTTTTGGTCGATGGATGTACGGCCCGAACCCGGCACAGGTTTGCCGATGATTCTCGACGGCTTCGAAGCGAGCGACGGCTGGTTCATTGTGCAATGTGGCCGCGAACACGAATTCGCTCGCCTCGCCGAACTACTGGGTAAACGGGAATGGACGACCGATGAGCGGTTCAGCACTCGAGCCGGTTGGCGTACACACATCGAAACGATTCGTTTGGCCGTCAATGGCTGGGCTGGCTCGATGACCAACATCGAGGCATGTCACGCGCTCGCCGCCGCCGGCATCGCCGCTGGCCCTGCGCTCAACGCTCCTCAGGTGATCAACGATCCACACGTGGCCGCCCGAAACATGCTGGTTGAGATCCCCCGCACCGACGGGGCCGGTGACCCCGTGCTCGTACCCGGCAATCCGGTAAAAATCAGCGGTATGGCCGACGGTCCAGATACCCGGATGCCCTGGCACGGCGAGCACACCGACGAGGTCCTTGCCGCCGAACTTGGGCTACCCGCTGACCAGATCGACGCCCTGCGCCAGGCCGGCACAATCAACTAACCCCCCACCTCAGACCGGCACAATCAACCAACACGATGGTCAGTCGTTGAGAAACCGAGAGATGGCGTGGATGACGCAGGCGGGCTTTGAGCCGCCCTTGATCTCCATTGTGACTTCCATGACCGTCTGCACACCGCCAGGAATCTCAGAGACAGTCAGGAGCCGGGCTCCCGCCCGCACCAGCGAACCCACCGGGACAGGGGAAGGGAAGCGCACCTTGTCGAGCCCGTAGTTGATGCCCATGTCAAAGCCTTGCACATCAACAATCTGGGGCAGAAAGTAGTTGGACAGAGAGAGCGTGAGATATCCATGCGCGATCGTTGCACCAAAGGGGCCAGCGGCTGCCCGTTCGGGGTCGACGTGGATCCATTGATCGTCTCCGGTCGCCTCGGCGAAGAGATCTATCCGGGCCTGGTCAAGGGCAAGCCATTCGCTGTAGCCAAGATGTGCCCCCTCAGCGCCATATACGGCGGCAGCCCCGTCGAGAATCGTGGTCACGTCAGCCTCGCAAGCGTTGCCTCGGCCTCACCCATGATCCGAGCGACGAGTTCGTCACAGCTGGGGAGATCATCGAGCACGCCCACAACCTGACCGCTGGCCAAAACACCTGATTCGGTGTTGCCGTCAACCAACCCAGCTTTGAGAAGCATCGGCGTATTCGCGGCCATGATCATTTGGGTCCACGACAAATCCATCGCTCGCCGCATGGCATTTCCTTCGCGCCACATGTCTCGATAGCGGACCCCGGTCATGGCCTTGAATCGCTGGGCATTCACCAGCGCCTTGGGCAGCGAGATCAACCTGTTGCTCGCAGACTCAAGCTGCTCGACAAGCTCGGTGCGAAGGACACGGTGCGGGACACCATCGACCCGAGTCGTCACGACAGTATCGGTGACCCCACGTCCGAGATAGAGCTGCTTGACCTCATCAGGTACCGATGAGTCTGAGGTGAGCAAGAATCGTGTGCCCATGGCAATGGCGTCCGCCCCGTAGGCCAGCGCAGCAACCAAGCCGCGACCGTCATAAAAACCGCCGGCGGCGATCACGGGAACCTTGCCCCCAACGGCGTCGACGACCTGCGGGAGCAGAATCGATGTCGGCACGGAGCCGGTGTGCCCGCCTCCCTCACCGCCCTGCACGAGCACAGCATCAACCCCCCAGTCGAGAACCTTCTCGGCATGACGCTTGGCGCCAATCGAAGGAATGACAAGCACCCCGGCCTCGCGCAATTGGTCGATGAGATTTTGTTTGGGAGCCTGAGCGAAGCTTGCGACTCGGACGTCTTCGTCGATGAGCAACATGACCCGGTCGGCTACGTCCGCCGAATCGGCTCGAAGGTTGACACCGAACGGCCGGTCGGTGCTGGCCTTGACCTCAGCGACCGACTCGCGGAGCTGCGCGAAATCCATCGTTGCGCTGGCCAGAATTCCCAGAGCACCAGCGTTCGCCGAAGCAGAAACCAACGACGGCCCGGCCACCCATCCCATACCCGTCTGCACGATCGGCATCTCGACGCCGACCAGCTCGCAAAACGATGTGTGCAGGCGCGGATTCACGCGTCGGGAACTTCCCGATACCGCTGACCCTGCGGATCCAGATGATCGAGCATTGCAAGCTCCTCGTGGGTGGCGACCCGCGATGTCGGGACATCGTCGGGCACGACGAGCCCAAAGCCGGTGTTATCCGCGACCTCATCAATGCTGACACCGGGGTGCACCGACTGGAGGCGCATCCGATTGTCCGCCGTGTCAAAGTCGAGCACGGCAAGATTGGTGATGACCCGGGGAATGCAATGATTCTCCTGCACCCAATCGCTCAGCTGGGCAGCGCGGTCATAGCCGATGCCGCTAGCCATATCGACGCCCTCGACGAACACTCGACTCGTGTGACGGGGGATGAAGAAACTCACCGCATGATTGATGGTGTTGCCCGGCCCTCCGCGCACTCCGAGAAGCTGCGCCTTGGGCTTCTTCCACTCACCGATGTTGGAGATGTTCGTGTTGCCGTATCGATCGATTTGGCTGGCGCCCATCATCACGTGACGGCGTCCACCCCACACGGTGTCGAACACTGAGCGAAAGGGAATCCACCCTTCGACGACCTTGTCTGTTCCACCGATCGGCAGATCGCCGTCGACATAAAATGCCACACCGTCGCTAACCATCAGGTCGGGCTCGAACGTGGCTCGGGCAAGGCGGGCACCGAGCATCGGGAGCGTGCCCATGCCGGACCCGAAGATCTCACCGTCATCCCTGAAGGCCTCAGCACAGGCAACAGCGACAGTGTTCGCCAGGCGTTCGGCGTTTGCCAGGCCATCGGTGTCAGCGGGCATTGACGGCCTCCTGGTAGTCGGCTTCTGAACCCGACAGATACTTTTCAACGAACGACTCCCAGATTTCTGGGTCACGCGCCGCAGTGGCGTACTCGGTCTGGAACCCTTCGTCGCGGTCGTAGTCGGGTTCACACGAGGTGAAATGGGCACCGTTGGGCGACTCGATGACGCCGTCGACCATCGACCGGTTGATCCGCAAGGTGTGGAACGTGCCTTCGTCGAGCAGGTTTGCGGTCGGCACCACCCGTTCACACGACACGAAACGCCGGCCGGTCTCGCACGCCCCCAGGTAGAGGTCGTCGAAATAGATGTCAGGTCCAAGGAACTGGGCGTTGCCACGAGCATCAGCACGGTTCATGTGCACGAATGCCGCGTCGAGGCGGACGGCGGGAACGGCAAGCAACTCTTCCCCGTCGGCGTAGGGAGACGCCACCGTGCGAAGGTTTGGATTCACGTCCATGACACCGCTGCCGAGGCCGGCGCGCGTCGGAAGGAACGGCAATCGCAGGGATCCGGCGTAGAGCCCCCATTGCAACATTCCTTCGTCGTACTCAACTAACTCAGGGATCGTGCCTTGCTGACGCGCTGCTCGGAAGTGCGGTTCGAGCGCAATCGAGTCGAGCGTGACGAAGCCGTATACCAGCTTGCGGATCTTCCCTGCGGCGGCGAGGAGGCCAACATCTGGTCCGCCATAGGTCACCACCGTCAGATCAGTGATATCGCTTCGCAGCAGGGCTCTGACGAGACTCATCGGTTTGCGCCGACTTCCCCATCCACCGATGCCAAGGGTCATCCCCGATTCGAGCGTGGCAACCGCCTCGTCTTCAGTCATCAGCTTTGTCATGACGGATCCTCGTCGCCCGAAGACGCCTTGTCAGTGCCGGCGAAGTTGTCGCGTAACTCGTCGCTCACGCCCGACAAATTCAGCTCATAGGTAAAGCCCTGTTCGAACCGGTAGCTGCGCTTCACATCCCAGAGGTCGATTCCATTCAGGCTCTCTTTTGCGGCCCGAATCACCACCGGAGACTTCGCTGCAATCAAGGAGGCAACCTCGAGTGCCGTTGCTCGCAGTTCGTCACGGGGAACGACCGAGAGAACGCTCCCCCACTGGTGGAGTTCGTGGGCCGATGCGGTGGCCGAGGTGTAGACCATCTGCCGCATCTTGTGCTGCGGAACCATGCGGGCGAGGTGCGTTGCCGCGCCGAGAGCGCCGCGATCGACCTCTGGCAGACCGAAGTATGCGTCGTCGCTCGCCACGATCACATCGCTGTTACCGGCAAGACCAATTCCCCCGCCCACGCAGAATCCGTTAACGGCGGTAATCACGGGTACCGCGCAGTCGTAGACGGCGGCGAAGGCCGCAAAGCAGGCCTTGTTGGCGCCGATGAGGGCATCGAACCCCGAGGTGTTCTGCATTTCCTTGATGTCGACGCCCGCGTTGAAGCCTTTGCCTTCGGCCCGCAAGACAACAACGCGGGTCGAGGCCTCGGCCCCAGCCGCCGTGATCTGGTCAGCGAGCTCAAACCACTCAGCCACTGTGAGGGCATTCACCGGAGGGCAATCGACGACGATCTCGATGATCTCTTCGTCAGATGAGGTGGATGTGATTGGCACGCCTCGACTGTAGCTGCGAAATCTGACGTCGTGTCAGATTGCGTGACGGGCTACGGTGGCCACAATGGCAGTGGCAACCTTTGACTTCTCCGACCATGTCGTCTTGGTGACGGGTGGGACAAAGGGCCTGGGCCGCGGCATCGCCAACGCATTCGCTGCGGCCGGGGCAACGATCGCTGTTGCCGCGCGTTCCAACGTCGATGACCTTCCACCTGAATGGGTGTTTGCCGGTGCCGATCTCCGCGACGGGGACGCTGCGGCTGGCATGGTCGACCTCGTCATCGAACAGGCCGGGCGAATCGATTGGGTGATCAATAATGCTGGAGGTTCGCCGCCCGCCGACACTGCCACCGTGTCCCCCCGATTCAGTCAGCGCATCATCGAACTGAACCTGCTGTCAGCCATGCACGTCTCACAACGCGCCAACCATTACATGCAAATTGGTGAAGGCGGCTCGATCGTCAACATCAGCAGCGTCACCGCATTACGGCCAGCCCCCACGACCGCCGCCTATGGGGCCGCCACAGCCGGCCTCCTCAACTACACCCAAACTGCGGGCCAGGAATGGGCGCCAAAGGTTCGAGTCAACTCGGTGACAGCCGGGCTGATCCGAACCGAGCAAAGCGAACTGCACTACGGGGGCGCCGAGACGATGGCGCTGATCGAGTCGGCGATCCCAATGCAACGGATGGCCAGGCCGTCCGACATCGCAAGTATGTGCATGTTCCTGGCCAGTTCATCGGCCGGCTATCTCACCGGGGCAAACATCGTTGTCGATGGCGGCGGCGACACTCCTGCGTTCCTGCGCAACCGAGACGACTGACCGCTCAAGCCCGCTGGTTCGAGACGCTCACGGTCTCACCTGTCATGTAGCTGCTGTAGCCGCTGGCCAAGAAGACGATCACGTTGGCGATTTCCCATGGCTCGGCGGCTCGGCCAAACGCCTCTCGACTGGTGAGTTCCTCAAGCAACTCGTCGGAGGTGACCTTCGCCAAATTGGCGTGCATGGCGATGCTTGGAGCGACTGCGTTGATGCGCACACCCCGAGGAGCCGCCTCGATCGCAGAGCAACGAGTCAGCGCCATGACCCCAGCCTTCGCCGCGGCATAGTGCGCCTGACCGGTCTGAGCTCGCCAGCCAAGCACCGAAGCGTTGTTCACGATCACACCGGCCCCAGTCTCATACATGTGAGTGAGGGCGGCCCGGGTCACCCGGAACGTGCCCGTCAAGGTGACGTCGAGAACTTTCGACCATTGTGCGTCGGTCATCTCGTGCACCTCTGCGGTGCCGCCCAAACCGGCGTTATTGATCAGGATGTCGACCGCGCCCATTTCCTGAATAGCCGCGGCAAACATGGCTTGCACGCTCTCCTCATCGGTCACATCACACAGCACCGATGCCGCTCCGAGCTCGGCTGCAGTTTCTTCGAGGCGCGGGCCGTGACGATCCGAAACCATCACGATCGCGCCCTCTTCCACGCATCGCTTGGCCGTTGCCGATCCGATGCCGCTTCCCGCGGCCGCGGTTATAAGCACCCGCTTTCCTGCAAGTAGCTCATGGCCGGGTTCGTAGTCCGGAATCATCGTGGCTCCCGTGGTAGTCCGAGCACGCGCTCACCAAGCACGTTGCGTTGAATCTCGTTTGATCCGCCATAGATCGTGTCAGACCGGGTGAAAAGAAACAGTTTCTGCTCAAGGGTAAGTGGATACGCATCATCGTCGATGAACTCGCCATCAGGCTCAGCGATCAGGCCATGCACGCCCTGAAGGTCAATCATGAGCTCGCCAAGGTCGCGGTGCCAGGTTCCCCAGAACAACTTGGAGATGCTGGCCTCGGGGCCAGGTACACCGTCTGACGACATCGATCGCATGGCGTTCAGTTTCATCAGTCGCAGACCCGTCCACATTCGCACGAGACGCTGACGCGTCACCGGGTCACCGATCCGGTGATGCCGACGAGCGAGTTCGATCGTGGCATCAAGTTCTCGCTCAAACCCCACTTGCTGCGCCAATGTCGATATGCCGCGCTCAAACCCGAGAAGACCCATGGCGATCCGCCAGCCGTCGCCGATCTCGCCCACCACAAGATCGGCCTCGGTGCGGGCATCGGTAAAGAACGTTTCGTTGAACTCGCCGCCACCGGTCGGTTGGATGATCGGACGGACCTCCACCCCTTCCTGATCCATGGGCACCAGCAGGAAGGTCAGGCCGGCGTGGCGGACAGACCCCGGCTCGGTTCGAACAACAACAAATGCCCAGTCGCTGACATGGGCCAGCGAGGTCCAGACCTTCTGGCCGTTGATCACCCACTGATCACCGTCGATCTCGGCTTTCGTCTTGACGTTGGCAAGATCGCTGCCGGCATCGGGTTCGCTGTAGCCCTGGCACCACCGTTCGGTCCCGTTTTGGATGCCCGGCAGAAAACGATCGCAGAGTGCTGGCGTTGCGTACTCGATCAGGGTGGGGGCAAGAAGGTTCTCGCCCATATGGTTTGCCCGAGCCGGTGCGTCGGCTCGAGCGTATTCCTCCGCCCAGATAATCTGCTGACTCAGCGAGGCGCCCCGGCCCCCGTGGCTCACCGGCCAGCCGAGACCGATCCATCCGGCCTTGCCCAGAACCTGCTCCCAGGCAACGCGAGTCTCGAAACCGACCTCTTCGTCGCCGGGGCCGCCTCGACCGCGAAGCGCAGCGAAGTCGCCGACGACATTGGCACTCAGCCAGTCGCGAACCTCGGTGCGAAAGTCCGCATCAGAGACGGCCGGGTCGCTCACGCGTTCGGCGACTCCTTGGCTGCCGCGGCCCGCTTCATTTCGTCGACCATGTCGAGGAAGGGCAGCCGTTCGAATTTTACGGTGGCCATCAACTTCTCGTCAATGGTCTCCGGGGTCCACCGCTCGTCGTTGTACATCGCCCGAATCTCCTTGGGCTGACTCCACACGGCGATCTTCCGCCCGACAACGGAATACACCTGACCAGTGATGTGGGCTGCATTGTCCGACAACAGATAGACGGCCATCGGGGAAATGTCTTCCGGGTCGCCATTCTCGGCAAGCTCCATCGGGACGTTTTCGCTCATCCGAGTCCGTGCGACAGGAGCAATGGCATTCGCCCGAACTCCATAGCGCTCAAGCCCGACCGCGGCCGAATAGGTAAGGCTCACGATGCCGCCTTTCGCGGCGGCGTAGTTGGCCTGGGCCACCGAGCCGAGCGCCCAAACTCCGGACGTGAAACCAATCAGGGAACCCCCACCCTCTTGCTTTCGCATGATTGCGGCGGCGCTCTTGTAGATGGTGAACGTGCCCTTCAGATGCACATTTACTACCGAGTCGAACTCTTCCTCGCTCATGTTGAACAGCATCCGCTCGCGCAGAATCCCGGCGACGCACACCGCGCCGTCGATCCGCCCGAAGGTATCCATGGCCGCCTCCACCACGGCGCCGCCGCCCGTCATCGTGCCGACGTCACTGGCGGCAGCAACCGCGTCGCCGCCCAGTGCCTTGATTTCGGCAACAACCTCGTCTGCCACTGCAGATGAGGGCTCCGAGCCATCCATGGTGACGCCATAATCGGCGACCACAATTTTGGCGCCGGCCTTGGCCGCATCCAGCGCGATCGACCGTCCGATCCCGCGTCCTGCTCCGGTAACTGCGATGACCTTGTCTTCGAGATATCCCACTCGTTGCTCTTTTCTCACCGTTTGGTTTCTGACGTTCCGTCAGAAACTGTACTGTCGACGTATGCATTTGGCAGAGACGCCCGAGCAGCACGCACTCCGGGTCGAACTTCGCGAGTACTTTGCCAATCTTCTCACCGATGAGGCCCGCGCCGCGATCGGCTCACCCGGCGAGAACGCATCAGAGTTTCGTCGCATCATCCGCCAGATCGGCTCAGATGGCTGGCTGGGGCTGGCATGGCCGACCGAATACGGCGGTCAAGGTCGAAGCGCCGTCGACCAGTTCATCATGTTCGACGAGATCCAGCGGGCCCACGCGCCCTTTCCGTTTGTCACGGTCAACACGGTCGGCCCCGCCATCATGGCCCACGGCACCGATGAACAGAAGACGCGATACCTGCCGGGCATCCTCACAGGCGAGCTCAACTTCGCCGTCGGCTACACCGAGCCAGAAGCGGGTACCGACCTTGCCAGCTTGCGCACATCGGCAGTTGTTGATGGCGATGAGTTTGTCGTCAACGGCTCGAAGGTCTACACCTCCGGGGCCAACCAGGCCGACTTCATCTGGCTTGCGTGTCGAACCGACCCAGATGTCCCGAAGCACAAGGGCATCAGCATTGTGATCGTGCCGACGGATACACCCGGCTATGAGTGGACCCCGCTCGTGACCGTCGGCGACCACATGACCACCAGCACGTACTACTCAGATGTCCGAGTGCCCATCACCAACATCGTCGGCGAGTTGAACGCCGGCTGGCGACTGATCACCTTGCAGCTGAACCACGAACGCGTGGGTCTAGCCGCACTCTCGGGTCTCACCGAACGTTTGCTCGATGATGTCGTCGACTGGTGCCGCGAGACTTCTTCTGGGCTCCCCGATGGCGGTGCCATGATCGACGTGGCCTGGGTCCAGACCGATCTGGCCAGGTGTACCGCCACATGCAAAGCAGTGCGTTTGATGACCTGGCGGCTCGTGAATGCCGTGGCCGATAATTCACTTGGCCCCGCCGAAGCGTCGAGCGTGAAGGTATTCAGCACGGAGCAGGTGGTCGAGGTCTATCGCACGCTGCAAGGCATCCTCGGCCCGATCGCCCACCTGCGAAGCGACTCGCCCGGCGCCTTCCTCCATGGCGAGCTCGAGCGGGCCAATCGGGCCGCGCAGATCAACACGTTCGGTGGCGGCGTCAATGAGATCCAACGTGATCTGGTGGCCACCGCCGGCCTCGGTCTGAAGCGCAGCCGCTGAGCTACAAGCGCTGAAGCACGGTGCCGGTTGCGACCGCTCCCCCACAGCACATGGTGATGAGTGCGAACTCGGCGTCGCGCCGCTCGAGTTCGTGCAACGCGGTCGTGATCAATCTCGCGCCAGTCGCACCGACCGGATGGCCCAGGGCGATGGCCCCGCCGTTGGGGTTGACCTTGTCGACCAGGTCGTCGTCGCTGATGCCGTAGACCTTCGCCCAACTCATGACCACGCTGGCAAAGGCCTCGTTGATCTCCACCACATCCATATCGTCCAGAGACATTTGAGCCATGTCGAGCACCTTTTTGGTCGCCGGGATGGGACCGTCCAGATGGAAATAGGGGTCTGATCCGACAAGCGTTTGGGCGACGATCCGCGCCCGTGGACGGTGTCCCTCGCTGCGTGCTTTGTCCTCGTCCATCCATAAGACGGCCGCGGCGCCGTCGGTGATCTGGGAACTATTGCCGGCGTGATGAATCCCGTCGGGGAGAACGGTCTTCAGTGTGGACAACGACTCCATCGTGGTTTCGCGCAAACCACCATCGGTGTCGACGATGACTGCCTCACCATCACTCCCAGCCACCTCGACGGGAATGATCTCTCGCTCGAAGCGCCCCTCGGCAACCGCTGTGGCTGCTTTGTGTTGTGAGATCATCCCCAGCCAGTCGACCCGCTCACGAGTAATGCCATGCTCAGCGGCGATCCGTTCAGCACCTACGAATTGATCAGGCATGTCCCACGGGAAATTGTCCGGCTTCGATCGCCCGTTGATGAATTGATCCTCGACCCGGGGAACGTTTGCACCGAGCCACACCTTGCTCATGTGCTCGACCCCAGTCGCCATACCGACATCGATCGCGCCGGCCAAGATCAGGTTTGCCACCATATGATTCGCCTGCTGTGATGACCCGCACTGGCAGTCGATCGTGGTGGCCGCCACCTCGTAGGGGAATTTCTCGCCCAACCACGCGGTGCGCGTGACATTGCTCGCCTGCTCGCCGGCCTGGGTCACACAACCACCCACGAGTTGCCCAACGCTCGACGCATCGACACCCGCTCGCACCAGGACCCCCCGTTGCGCGGCCCCCAGCAAGGTGGCCGCATGGGTGTCCATGAACCCTCCATTTCGCCGTTGCAAGGCGGTTCTCCCTGCTTCGATGATCACCGGCATTCCCATGGTCGATCCTTTCCATCGTCGGCTTTTTAAAGAACCGAGCCGTTGCTCTTGTATTCGTAGTGCAACAGACTCTAATCTGACGTTCATTCAGATTTATCTGACGAACATTCAGATTTGCCGAAAGGCGAGGGGACAACAAATGCGTAAACTATTCACAGGTGTTCTAGCGGTTCTCATGATGCTGGTCTCGTTGATCGGTATCGCTACCGCTCAGGATGGCCCATCCATGACGGTGAGCCCGGGAGCTGTTGCCGAAGCAGGCCCCGCCGACTTCGCTGTCAGTGTCAGCGGCTACCCAGCCGACTTAGGACTCTTTATTCTGTTTTGCACGGACGTGGCAGATCTGGCCGGGACCTGCGACATGGTTAACCGGACCCCGGTCACCACAGATGGTGACGGTAACGCTTCTGCCACCGTGAACACTGACGTCCCGGCTGAAGGCATCACGATCCTTGCCGGATCAGCGGACCAGGATCCAGCGAACATCTCATTTAAGACAGTGGTCGTAGATCCCAATGCGCTTGCATTGACCGGTCCCTCATCGACATCCACGATCATTCTGATCGGGTTCACCATGTTTGCACTCGGTGGTGCCGCTCTGGTGCTGTCGCGTCGTTCATCGCTCGTCACGGCCTAAGCGCACAGACGAACAACACATCACAACGTAGAGAACCCCGGGTCCAAGGGCCCGGGGTTCTCCCGTTTTGTCTTACGTTCAGCCGGCGAAGCCCGCCCCCTGATCAGAAGGGTTTGGTCCCGGCAATCTGCACCCGATGGACTTCCCGATCAAATGCTTGATCGAAGTCGTCGCGCTTGTGGTTGGTGCACATATTGTCCCAGATGATGGTGTCGGCGGCGCTCCACTTGTGCCGGTAGTAGAGATGGTCCTGGTCGACGTGAGCCCTCAGTGCCTGGAGCAGTTCGAGCTCCTCGTCGGGGCGGTCTTCGTAGCCCTCGATGTGATGAATAAACATGCTGAAGTAAAGCGATTGGCGCCCTGTTTCTGGATGTGTCCGCACGAGGGGGTGCCAAAAGTCGGGGATCACATCGTCGATGTACTTCTGGGTCTCACCGGTAAATCCCGCACCCTGCAGACCACCGGCGTACGGATTGATGCCGGTCCCGCGTCGACCCTCGATGGCGGCACGAAGATCGGCGGGTAGCTCTTCGAGCGCCTGGTACATGTTGGACCAGAGCGTGTCTCCACCGGCGGATTGAGGCGGCACGTCCACTGCGTGCAACACGGCGCCTTTCAGCGGATGGGGCATGAATTGGAAGTCGGTGTGGAATGGCAGAGCGATCCGACTGCCCACCCCCTTCTCATCACGATTGGACAAAACCGTGACCGCGCCCTGTTCGTCGGTACCCAGCACGGGGATCCCGTCCGGGGCAACGAATTGCGGACCGAACCATGATGCAATCTCGAGCAGTGTCTCGTCGCTCATCGGCTGCTCTTTGATGACGAGCACCTGGTGCAGGCGCAGGGCCTCGACGATGGTGAACGTATCGACCCCGGACAGGTTGCTCGACATCGAACCCCGAACTTCGGCGCCCAAAGGCCCATCGAACGGGTGGATCGAGATGCGATCGGTGGTTGTTGTTGACATGAGCGTTCCTTCGAAAGGCATTGAGTTCAGTCGGCGGCGTGCGACACGCTCGTCAGCAGGTGCTGCACGGCACCACCGATGGCGACCGCGCTAATGGCGAGTGCAGCGGGCGAGGTCGAGCGTTCGGGGTTGTCCATTGGTGTATGAAAGTCGGCTCCCGCCCCGGTCACCGAGAGCATGGGCACGTCGAGGTTGGCAAAGGCCGACGCTTCCCCAAGCCACGTCGACCCCTCACCACCAAGACCCAGGTTCGCAGGGGTGAGCGCAGCCGCCATGGACTCGAACACACCACCGCCGACCGATGTGGCCGCAAGCCGAGTGGATGCGAGAACTCGACCGTGCGGTGAGTCTTCCTCTACTGCCACCGACGCCCCCAGGTGAACGACAGCGGCAACAGGCGTGTCGTTGGTAGCCACGAACTCAGCGGCACCGAACCACCCGAGTTCGTGCCCGGCGGTGACGACGACGAGTAACGGGTGATCGTGGAATCGCTCGATGAGCTCCAACAGCACCGCGATTCCCGTGCCTCGTTCTCCGGCGCAACCAAACCACCCATTGAGTGGCGTGGTCATCAGCAGAGGCACTCCAGGAACATCATTGCGAGCCACGATGTTGAAGACCTCTCCGGCACGACGGTCAGCCGACAAGGTCACGCGAACGTCGCCCGAAGTCAACCGCTCCGCTTCACGGCCTGCGCACAGAATCGTCGGGACCCGGGAGGCGAAGCCAAGCGAGTGGCGATTGACGCCGACAAGTTCACCGGCGGGATGAGCGGTGGCCAGCACAAGTGGGGTGGTGCCCCGACGATGCTCCTCGATCGCATCGTCAAGCAAACTCGAGGACCCGCCGTGTCCTGGATGAAAGGACCCAACTGTCGGTGTCATCGAGTCGATTTCACCCTCCCATTCGTACGGGACTGCCAGATGTTCGACCTCGTGGCCGTCGATGCGGAGCTCGCTGGAGCCATGCCATGCCATGTACGGCACCGCCCTCGTCTCGACCTTAAGACCGCGGTCGCAGAGGTGCTGAACCATCCACGCCACCGTTTCGCTGCCCGGGGCCGAACCGGTGCGATGATGCCCCAGAGCGAAGTACTCCTCCACCAGTGCAAACAGTGCGGAGCCTCCGGGCCGCGACGCGCATGTCATGACCCGGAGACCTCTCGCAACTTCTTTTTTCAATCGTCGATCACGGTGTGACGTCTATCGGGTCAGAGATCGACACCAGGCCGCCCGCCTCACCTTCGTTGGCGTCGTATTGGGCAAGCTGGAAGGTGTCGTTGAGGTCGGACTTCCCCGGGCCGAGCGAGACATAGGGCATTCCTGGGAGTGAACCCTGGCCGTAGTTGTCAATTGCCGCGTACATGCTGTCCTGGGTCGGGTTTCGACCGGCCCCGATCAACAAGGCCTCCAAGGCTCCCACCAAGCGACAGTAAGTGTGCACGCTTTTGTACCAACGCTCCTCACCATCAACATGATCGTTCGGATCCTTGGACGGCAACTCTGGCACCCCCGCAGCCACGATCGCTCGACAGGGCGCCATGGTCTCGTGGTTCCACTGCTGATTGTCGGTGAGCGAAACCACGGTCAGCGCGCCGTCGGCATCGTCGGCCGTCGTCTCTCGGCCCAGGTTCTCCAGACCAGTGGAATCAGCAGCCCAGACTTCGACGTCAAGTCCGGCGGCCTTGATCCCCCGCAAGCCGCCTTGGGTGCTTCCGATAAGAAGCACCGTGTCGGCCCCCGACGCTCGAATGTTTTCGGCGATGACCTCCCAGCGGGCATCGGTTGCGGGAACGTCACCGGCAGGAGCGTCGTTGAAGACCTCAATCACGGGCGAAAGTCCGAACTGGCCCAGGATTTCCGCCGCGGAATCAAACACCTCTTCGCGGTCCACTGCACCGACTATGGCCACCTGACGACCAGCGACGCGACCGTCCTGGTCGAGCACGGACATCATCGATTGTAGAACACGGCCTGCGCTGGCGCCGACGACAACCCACGGAGCCTGAGCGACTGCCAGGCGCTCGGCGGTCTGAACACCGCCGACGAGAATCGTGGCGTTGATGTCCACGATGCACGTGTTCACCGTCTCTGCGGGGCCCTGGAACCCACCGAGCACCACAAAGGTTTCAACGTCCTTGGTGAGAGCAGTGCAGGCCGCTTCTGCGAAGGTCGACCCGAGTGGGCTGTAGTGCTCGTAGTGGGGCACGATCATCCGGCCGTGAACGCCACCGCGGGCGTTGATCTCACCGATCAGTGCGTCATAGACGGCGATCTGGTCTCCCCATCCCTCCTGAACCAGACTCAAATCCTTCAGCGCGTCGAAGTCGAGCATCGAAATGCCGATGTGGATCTCAGTCTCGGTGACACCACGAGCCGATGCCGTCAGCGGCTCATCACTCTCAGTGCTGTCTTCGCTGTCTTCGCTGTCGTCGCT
>JAACCU010000112.1 GCA_009937405.1 Actinomycetota bacterium | reverse complement strand
CGCATCTTCGCTGTCGGTCCCAGGGGGAACGTGTCGGAATCAAAGCTCAGCTGTCGCAATGTCTGGAAACTCTTCGGGCCGGACCCGCGAGGGTTTCTGCGTAGCCACAGCGGCCATCCATCGCCGGAGCAGGTGAAGAAGGCGGGCTATATCTCCGCCGTATACGATGCCAGCCTGGAGGTCTATGAGGGCGAGATTCTTGTTCTCATGGGACTTAGCGGCTCGGGCAAGTCCACACTCGTGCGTTGCCTGTCCCGGCTCATTGAGCCGACTGCGGGCGAAATGCTCTTTGACGGCAGCGATCTGTTGGCGGCGACCGACAAAGAAATGATTGAGATCCGGCGCCACAAGATGGGCATGGTGTTCCAGCACTTTGCCCTGTTCCCTCATCGCACAGTTCTCGACAACGTCGCCTTCCCGCTCGAAATCCAAGGTGTGGAACGCGAAGAACGGCGGGCCAAGGGTCGCGAAATTCTCGAGCTCGTCGGTCTCGCAGGGCGCGACAACTATTACCCGCGTGAACTCTCGGGTGGCCAGCAGCAGCGTGTCGGGATCGGCCGCTCGCTTGCAGTGGAGCCCGATGTCTGGTTCCTCGACGAGCCCTTCTCGGCGCTTGATCCTCTCATCCGCAAGGAGATGCAGGACGAATTCCTGCGACTCCAGGACCAGCTCCACAAAACGATCGTGTTCATTACCCACGATTTCGACGAGGCAATCCGTCTTGCCGACCGTGTCGCCATCATGTACGAGGGCCGCATTGATCAAATCGGTACGCCCGAGGAGATCATCACAAGTCCGGCAACTGATTATGTCCGCAAGTTCACGAGCGACGTGTCGAGGGAGAAGTTGCTCAGCGTTGGCTCCGTGATGCGGCCCGCGGTTGCCGGTATCACGGGATCAGGTTCCGTCCTGGCCGGAGCCAAGTTGGGTGATGTGGCTCCCCAGGTGCTTGGGATCGACGGCGATCACCATGTGCACGACGACTCTGGTTCAATTGTCGGCGTCGTCGATCGGGCTGACCTCATCTCCGCGCTCTATGGAGAGCAGACGTGACGGCTACGGCCCCAACGGCCGCTGCGGTATCTGGCCGTCAACCGTTTCTACAGACCACGCGCGGACGGCTGGCAGTAGCGTTCGGTCCGTTCGTTGTCATTCAGATTATTCGCCGGATCTTCGGAGATTCACTTCCTGAGTGGACCCGAACAATGCCGAGCTGGGCGATCCCTGATCTCCCGAAGCACATCAACCGCTTCACCGACTATCTGAAGGACGAGCAATTCCTCGGACTGTTCAACTTCCGTGAATTCACCCGGTCGGTGGCGAGCTTGATCGACTACCCGCTTGATTTCTCGGCTGGGCTACTCCTCACTGGTGAGGACTCGTTGGGCATCGGTCCGATGCCATGGCCGATGCTGGTGGCGCTCGGTGCAGTTCTCGGCTGGTACCTCAAAGGTTGGCGGCTTTCGCTGTTGACCGGTCTATCGATCTTCTACTTCGCCTTGTTCGGACTCTGGGAAGACTCGATGAAAACGCTCGCCGTAGTGGCGGTGAGCGTGCCCGTAGCTGGTTTGTTGGGATTTTCTCTTGGGCTTCTTGCGGCCAAACGTCGATGGTTTGAGCGCATCCTCCTGCCGTTTCTCAATGTGTTGCAGGCGTTTCCCCACTTCTCGTATCTCTTGCCGGTAGTTGTCTTCGTAGGGCTCAGCAATAAGGCGGGTGTAATTGCCACCATCGTGTTTGCGTTCCCGCCGATGGCGCGCCTGACATTGCTCGGTCTACGCGGGATCTCACCAGAAATCATTGAGGCCGGAGAGATGTCGGGTGCAACCCCGTGGCAGATGCTCTGGAAGGTTGAGCTTCCTGCGGCTCGTCGAGCGTTGATGGTCGGCGTCAACCAGGTCGTGATGGGGTGCTTGGGAATGGTTGTGGTGGCCTCGTTCATTGGCACCAATGGCCTTGGACTCGAATTGAAGGGTCGCCTCGGGAGCTTGAGGATCGGCGAAGGCCTCGAGATCGGCATCGCTGTCGTTCTCATGGCGGTGATTCTTGATCGCCTGAGTCAGGCGTGGGCTGCGCGTGAACCGGAACATCGTGATGAGGTGCCTCATCTTGAGCGATTCCGTTTCGGCTACCTGGCGATCGGGCTCACGGTCGCGACCTATGTCCTCAGCAAGGTGTCCAACGTGTTCAATGTGTTTCCCACGGACAACTCGGTCAGCTTTTCCGGCACCACTGACGCGGTCATGGACTGGGCTCAAAAGGACCTGCCGGTACAGGGTGTCAAAGACTGGCTGTTGGTGAACCTTTTGCTGCCGCTACGAGACGCGTTCGAAGTGACCCCGTGGATTGTTGGGGTTGCGCTCATTATTGGTATTGGATGGGCGCTGAAGGGCCCGCGACTGGCGGCATCCGCTGGTTCGCTCGCCCTCGCCATCGCGCTGTCCGGGTTTTGGTTCGAAGCGATGCAGACCACTTACCTTGTGCTTACTGCGGTGTTTCTCTGCATGGTGATGGGTGTCAGTCTTGGTATCTGGGCGCACCAGTCAGATCGACGGGTGGCATTCATCCAGGTTGGTCTTGACACGTTCCAGACGATGCCATCGTTCATCTATCTGCTGCCGGTGATCATGTTGTTCCGAGTCGGTCCTGCGGCCGCTCTCACCGCGATGATCATCTATCCGACGGTGCCGGCGACCCGATACACGATGCTCGGGCTTCGTGGTGTTCCTACCGACAAGATCGAAGCAGCATTGACGTCGGGCTGCACGCCCGGCCAGGTTTTGCGGAAGGTGAAGCTGCCGTTGGCCATGCCAGAAATCTTGCTTGGGCTCAACCAGACAATCCTGTACACGCTGTTCATGGCGATGATTGCGGCATTGATCGGCGGTATCGATGGGCTCGGCACACCGCTGCTATTGTCTCTCACCAACTCCGATATCGGCGCCGGCTCGATTCTTGGCCTGTGCGTTGCCCTCCTGGGGCTGACATCAGACCGCCTCATCACCGTTTGGTCAGCGGATCGCAAGGCCCAACTCGGACTCGACTAGGTGTGCCCTAGCTGCGAACGAGCACGAGAGGGATCAAGGCCTGGCGAATCAGCGTGGATGCGGCCGACGAGATCGGAGGTTGCCTCAGGATCGAGATGGCCGTCGGTGGCGATGACGATCTTCATCAGTCAAGTCTAGGAGACGCGCCCATGTAGGGTCGGGAAGTGGGCATCGGGCATGGCGGCATTGCCACCGCAGTAGCGGCCGTAGACCTTGCCCATCCCGTGCTCCAGCCGATCGAGATCAAATTTGGCGTCTGCTCGGGCGTAGTGGATGGCTAGTGCTCGGCGCTGAACGATGGTGCAGTTCGCGGCTGAGCCATGCCAGGTGTCGCCGTGATGGAAGGATCCGCCGCCGGCGGGAACAACAACGGAAACGATGTCGACCTCAGTGTTGGCGGGACATGAACGCTTGACATCGCCGGTGTAGTCATCGGGTGCGTGGAACGGCGTATCGAGCGAGGCGGGGGCCGGCCACAAATGTGAGCCACGCGCGAACTCGAGCGTGCCGCTTGCTTCGGTCGTGGAGTCCAGGGCGATCCAGCAGGTCGCCATTTCCGCTGGGCTGAACCAGTGGGAATAGTCGTTGTCGCGGTGAAAGCCGAGTTGGGTGGCACCCGGGGGTTTCCACAAAATGTTGTCTTGGATGAGTCGTGCCCCACGCCAACCCATGAGGTCGGCTACCCGTGCGGCGGAGCCAGGGTCGAGGACGACTGCCGCGATGCGGTCGTCGGCCTTCCAACCGTTGCAGATTTGGCGGGCACGACGGGGGTCGCCGGTGGTGGTTTGCCAGTTGACCTCGTCAGGCTCGATGCCGGTGCCGAAGTGGCCAGCGAACAGGTCGTCGAATGCGTCGTGGAGGGAGCCGAGAAGGTGTAGATCAAGCAGTTGTGGCTCGACGACAAAGCCGTCGAGGGCGAACTGCTCGTTCATCTAGCCGTTGAACTCGGCTGCAGAGTCGACGAGAGCGTCATAGAGGTACTGACCGAACGAGCGGTCGCAGAGGATGCGGTATGACCGCACACCCTCGACATCGTCACGGATCACGTCGCAGCCAACCTTGGCGACCGATGCCCCGGCGCATCCGCCGTTGGGGGTCATGGGGTCGCTGAAGTCGAGGTTGCAGACCTTCTCCATCGTCTTGGCCGCATCGGCACCGGTGACTCTGAGCATCATGCGGCTGTAGGTGACGTCGACGGTGCTGGCGTAGCCGGACAGGTCGAGCCCGCCGATGGCATCGCCAACTGCGGAAGCCGAGCCCATCACGAACCACTCGTCGGGTCGAACGCGGGCAACAAAAGTATCGCCTCGGTGTTCGCTCGAGCCAAAGGTGAGGCCAAGGGCTGCCGCGGCGACGGTGCCGTCGGCCGCGCGGACGCTGGCTTTGGTCACATCCGACTCGTCAGTGACTGCTACCGCTGCAGATGCGGCGGCCGAGTCGATGGTGACGACGGAACTTTCAAAGGTATTAGCCACGGAGCCGTTCTCCCTCGGGATCGAAGTGGGCGTGATGTTCCATCACCTTGGCGGTGATGCGTTCGCCATTGACGAGCAACACGGTGAGCGTGGTGCCGGGCGATGCGAACTCTTGTGATACTTGAGCGAGGCAGATCGAACGCTCGAGGGTTGGGGAGTAGCGAGACGACGTGATGCGCCCCACGATCTCCTTGGTACCTTCACGCAGGATCTGACACGCCTCTTCCGGCACGACGTTCGGATCGGTCGGCTGGACGGCGACGATGACAGGATACGGCGCGTCGAGAGCCCATGCCGTCTCTGTCATGCCAGCCCAGTCGTCCTTATCGAGCTTCAACAAGGAGATCATGCCGGTCGTGGGGACCTTGCTCAGGCCATCGGTGTCCTGGCCCACAATGAAGTGGCCCTTTTCGAGACGCATGACACGCTGGGCTTCGAGACCGAACGGCGCAACGCCGAGGTCCTTACCCTTCTCGAGGAGAGTGTTCCAGACGTGCAGTCCGTAGGCCGACGGCACATGAATTTCGTAGGACAATTCACCGGTGAAACCAATCCGCCAAACAATGCAGTTTTCAACGCCCGCAATGGCGCCGGTGCGAACCTGCATGTACTTGAAGCCCTCAGGGTCAAGATCGATGTCATCAACCAAGCGGCCGAGCAACTCACGCGAGTTAGGACCCGCAATATTGATCGACGTCAGGCCCGTGGTGACGGGGGTGCAGTGCACCTGCCAGTCGGGGTGCTCGGTCTGGAGCCAGTTTTCGACCCAGTTCCAAATGGTGCCGGCGCCTGATGATGTAGTGGTCATCAGATAGTGCTCTTCGCCCAAGCGGGCGGTCACACCATCGTCGAGCACCACACCGTCTTCGGCACACATGATGCCGTAGCGAACGCTGCCGATCGGCAGTTTCATCCACTTGTTGGTGTAGAGCTGGCTGAGCAGCTTGGGCACGTCAGGACCCTGAAGGTCGAGCTTGCCGAGCGGGGTCACATCGGTGATGCCCACGTTGGTGCGCGTGTTGCGAACCTCACCCTGGGGATCTCCATAGTGCTCCGGACGGACCCACTGACCCGCAAGGATCGGGGTGGAGTTGTTGGCTTCGTGCCAGGGCTGAATCGACGAAACTCGAACGGGTTCGAAGATTCGGCCTCCGAGCGCGCCAAGCGTGACCGGTGCGTAGGGCGGGCGCCACACGGTGGTGCCGACCTCAGCGATGGTCTCGACTCGTGCTTCGGCGAGTACCGCAACGGTGTTGACCGTTTCGAGCTTGCCTTGTGACGGACCCATGGTTGCTGTGGTGAAGCGCTTGAGGAGTTCGACCGAGTCGAAGCCTTCGGCGGCAGCACCGAACAGGTCCTTGGACCCGACATCTTCGGAATAGTCGACGATGCCATGGGTGCTGGAACGGTGAAGCTCGGGGTG
>JAACCU010000111.1 GCA_009937405.1 Actinomycetota bacterium | reverse complement strand
TGTTGAAGAACAGGCGCTCCTCGGGAATTCGGGCGAGCGCAACGCCGAACGCGGCGCGCTCACGTTCCGCAGCGGTGAAGTCCTTCAAGGTGGCGTGGGCGATTCCTTTGGCGTAGTGGTGCATGGCGGTTGACACGCAATAGAGATCGGGGTTGTCGGGCATCGGTTCATCGATGATCTCGTGCCATCGGCCGAACCGCACCAGCACGTGCATCTTCATGGAGTAATAACCTTCCATGGTCATGGCGAGCTGAGGCTTTCCTGCCACGCTCAGTACGTCCTCTGTGAGAGTGGCGCACATCTTCTCGGCGGCTGCCATTGCCGGCTTGAACTGACCGAGCAGCATGCAGGTGTACATCATGAGATGAAGGTTGTGGCAGCGCGCAGAGGTGTAAAAGTTGAACGGACCTGCATAGTCGACGTACATGTCGTCGGCCTCAATCGCTTTCTCGCTGGCGACCTTTGCCTTCTCGTAATCGCCGCAGAGTACGTAGGTGTGGCCCGGCATATGGTTCAGGTGCCCGGCATCAGGGCACATGGTAGAGAGGAGGTCGGCGGGGCGCATCGAGCGTTCGGGTTCGGTCGACATCTCGGTTGTGTGGATGTGGAGGTGCAGGATGGCCGGGTGCTGGGGTTCGTTGGCTTTGTCCTTCAGGTCCATCGATCGCTCAAGCACGTGGAGTGCCTCCAGCGTGTCGGCACCGTCGGCGGGGACGCCTCGTTTCACGTCCCAGAGTTGCCACGGCGTTCGGGTTATCGCTGCCTCAACGAACAGCGCCATCACATCATGGTCGTTGGGGAACCGCTGGTAGACGCCCCGCATGGCATTGGCGTAGTCGTCGTCGCACTGGTCGAATTCGCGGCCTGAGACGCTGTGTGGATGCTGGAACCGCATCGCCAAAGCCTCGACCAGAGCGTTTTCCACGGTGGTGGCGCGGTGTGCAAGCACATGGGCTTTCTGGATGTGGCCGTGACAGAACGCGGTGGCTTCATCGGCTTCTTCGGTGCTGAATTTGCGCCACCCATAGTTGTAGAACGGGCCCGCCCCCAGTGCTGCTCCCCAGTGGGCCATGACGCAGTCAGGGTCATGGTCGAGCGCTCGCTCGAAGCACGTCACCCCTTCCTCGTGGTTGAACCCGTAGACCCAATTCAGGCCGAGATTGAACCAGCGCTGCGCCTCTGGAGATGTGGTCGAGATGGTTCTCGTGTGAGTGCCGAGATTGAAGCGATCCATTGCTCGGTGACCCTACAGCCCGACGAGTTTGGCGATCCGTAGACCGACAACGAACGGCATCAGGTGATGGGGGAGGCCTCGTCGAGGGCTTCGGCCAGAGTGTTCCAGCTGAGCGTGGCGCATTTGATACGTACGGGGAATTTCACGACGCCTTTGAGCGCCTCAAGGTCGCCCAGTTTCGCGTCGCCAGAGTCGATACTGAGCTCAATGCCCATGTCGGCTTCGGTGCCGTCACCACCGATCTCACCTTCGTGGATCGACATCAGGCCCTTGAAGGCGCCAATCAACCGGCGAGCATAGGTGACGGTCTCGCCCTTCACCGCGGCCGACATCATTGAGGCCGACGACTGGCTGATGGAGCAACCCTGACCGCCGATTGCGATGTCGGTGATGAGGCCATCGTCATCCACATCGATATAGACGAGGATCTCGTCGCCACAGAGCGGGTTGAACCCCTCGCTCTTCACCGCGGGCGGCGTCTCGAGTTCACCACGGTTCCGAGGCGAACGGTAGTGATCGAGGATGATCTCTCGGTAGAGGTCTTCGAGGCCGGGCATGCGGGTTGCTGGTCCTTAGAACGAGAAGATGTCGGACGCCTCAGTGAGCGTCTCGGCGAGCAGGTCGATGTCGGATTCGTCGTTGTAGATGTAGAGCGAGACTCGGCTTGTGGCGGGCACACCCAGAGTCTGTAGCAATGGCTTGGCGCAGTGGTGGCCGGCCCGCACACAGATCCCCTTTTGATCGAGGACCTGCGCCACATCGTGGGGGTGGACCTGGTCGTAGACGAACGACAGCACGCCGCCTCGCTCGGCCGGCTCAGATGGGCCGTGAATGGTGATCTTGTCGCCGTGGCGTTCTTTGAGTGTTCGCATGGCGTAGGCGGTGAGCTCGACTTCGTGCTTTCGCACTTCGTCCATGCCGATGTCGTTGAGGTAGTCGATCGCCGCAGCAAGGCCCACGGCCTCGGCGACCATCGGGGTTCCGGCTTCGAACTTCCAGGGGATTTCGTTGGTAGTGAAGCCTTCCTTGGTGACGTGAAGGATCATCTCGCCGCCACCGAGGAACGGGGGCATGGCTTCGAGGATTTCTTCACGAGCCCACAGCACACCGATACCCATTGGGCCGAGCATCTTGTGACCGGTGAAGATCAGGAAGTCGGCGCCCATGGCCTGCACGTCGGTTGCGATATGGGGCACGGATTGGCTGCCGTCCACGGCGATCAACGCGCCGTGGGCATGAGCGGCTTCAGCCAGGCGATCGATCGGATTGAGCGTGCCGAGCACATTGCTCATGGCCGTGATGGAGAGGAGTTTGGCGCCGTCGAGTAGCTCGTCGAGGTTGCTGAGATCGAGGGGGCCGTCGTCTGTGACCGAGATCCAGCGGAGCTCAATCCCCTTTTCAGCAGCGAGCATGTGCCACGGCACAATGTTGGCGTGGTGCTCCATTTCGGAGATGACGACCACGTCGCCTTCGCCGAGGTTTGCGCCACCCCAAGAACGAGCCAGCAGGTTCATTGCCTCGGTGGCGTTTTTGGTGAAGACGATCTCTTTGGCGGACGGGGCGTTGATGAACGCGGCGACCTGCTTGCGGGCATTTTCGAGCGCATCCGTTGCTTTGACTGCGATGTCGTAGGAACCACGGTGCACGTTGGCGTTGATGGTTTCGTAGTAGTTCGATATGGCGTCGATGACCTGCTGCGGCTTCTGCGACGTGTTGCCCGAGTCGAGATAGACAAGGGGTACGCCGTGTACTTGCTGGCGTAGCACCGGGAAATCGGCCTTGATGGCGGCCCAGTCGGTCATGCCGAGACTCCAAAGCGTTCGTAGCCTTCCCGCTCCAGCTGCTTCGCCAGTTCGGCGTCGCCAGACTCAACGATACGGCCATCCATGATGACGTGGACCTGGTCGGGCTTCAGCTCATCGAGGAGGCGCTGGTAGTGGGTGATGGCGAGGACACCGAGCTCAGGACGGTCACGACGGACTTCTTGCACGCCGCGGCTGACGACTCGAAGTGCGTCGATGTCGAGCCCGGAATCGGTCTCATCGAGGATTGCCATCTCGGGCTCGAGAATGGCCATCTGGAGGATCTCGTTGCGCTTCTTCTCGCCGCCTGAGAAACCCTCGTTTAGGTAGCGATCAGCGAATGATGCGTCCATTTCTAGACGTTCCATCCACTCCATGATGGCAAGACGCAACTCAAGGACCGACAAGTCGATGCCTTTGCGCGCCGAGAGCGACTGGCGAAGGAAGTTGAGGACTGAGACACCCGGAATTTCCTGGGGGTACTGGAACGCCAGGAATATGCCTGCCTTGCCGCGCACATCGGCGGGCCATTCGGTGACGTCTTCACCACGGAAGTGGATTGATCCAGCGGTGACCTCGTATTCGGGGCTTCCGAGCAGGACACTGGCGAGCGTGGATTTGCCGCTGCCGTTGGGGCCCATGAGGGCGTGGACTTCGCCGATGCCGACCGTGAGATCTACACCTTTCAGGATCTCGACGCCACCTTCAACCGTGCTGGCGTACAGACCCTTGATTTCGAACAGGGGAGCCTCGGACATAGCTGAAAGTCTATGCACCTGGCCGGGTTTGTCCTACCGCCGTAGTGCTAATTCGTGGCCGTCATCTTGGACGGCACCACAGGTCGCTGTGCGGTGTAGAAGAAGCGTGCCAGAAGGCCCTCATCGACGCCGGCGAGTGTTCGCTCCCGGCTATTGAGCCGATCGCTGTACATCTCGTCACCCATGGATGCTCGCAACGACTCTTCGTGGCGTGCCCCGGCGTCGATCCAGCGCTGCTGGGTGGCCCGGTAGTCGGCGGTCGAGTCGATGGCGGTGATCTTCTCGAACCCTGCCGTTCGCAGCAAACTTTGATAGCTCGTCCGTACCGCCCCGCTGCCGGGTCCGGCAGCGTTGGCGCGTCGCCGGTCGCGGCCGGTGAGACCAGGGGTGGGCTGGATGGTGAAGAACGCCAGCCGTCCACCTGGCTTGAGGATCCTTCGGCACGCACTCAACACGGAGTGCTTACGGCGAATTCAACACAAGAGGTCGCCATGGACGACCGCATCGACCGAAGTGGGGCGGATGGGAATCGATTCTGCATCGCCGCGGATCGCAACTGAGGGTGCAACAAGGCCATCGCTGATCAATCGTCGATTTGCCGTGGCACAGCCCTCTGCCACCGGGTCGATGCTGATCACTGCGCATCCCGTGCTTCGGGCCAGGTACAAGCCGGGCCAGCCGCAACCTGAGCCCAGGTCCACCAACACCTGGCCCGGTTGCAGTTCGAGCACGTCGCGGAGCTGGTTGGCCTGCTCCATGGTCGTGTAGCCGTTGGCCTGGTAGTCGCTCCCGAGCGTCTCGAACTCGGTTGCCATTTCCGCGGTCGTCCCCGTGAGGCTGTAGCGCTTTGCAAAGCGTTCGGGATCGTCAGCTGCAAAGGCTTGCATGGGGCAGGTTATCGAATTCGATGGCTCGCCTTGTCGGAGAACTTGTCTAGTTCGTCAGGTGTGCGAGCAACGGCCAAGGACGATGACGTTCCCAGGCCCGGCCGAGGTCGAGGAGCAGGTCTTCTCGATAGTGCGGGGCCAGAACCTGGAGACTCACGGGGAGGCCGTCGCTCGCCAATCCCACCGGTAGAGCCGCGGCGGGATTGCCGAAGATGTTGGACGGTGCGGTGAGGGCACCATTGTTGCTTGAGCGAGCCTCGACCCCCTCGAACGTGCTTGGGAGATGGCCCTCGGCGTTGAATGCAGTGGCCGGGTTGGTGGCGGCGAGAACGATGTCGGTATTGGCGAACATGGCTGCCATCGCCGTGTTGAGTTCGACCCGTCGGGTTTCGGCCTTCACCATGGCGCTGAGGTTAAAACTTACTTCGGCTCGCTCGATGCCGACGCGCATGGCACCGGTGATGTCCGCACCACAATCGGGCCAGAGATCGCCGAGACTCTTGCGGGTGCCGACGGCGCCGGTGAGGCCCCAGGCTCCCATGATGTTGGGGAGTCGCAGGTCGATGTCGATGCGCTGCATGCCGGTGACGGCGATGAGTTCTTCGGCGGCTGCTCGGATCAACTCCTCTGATTCGGGGCCAACGGTTGCACAGCCGAGTCCGGGGACGACTGCTACTCGCAAGGTCCGGATCTCTTCGGTGTGTGTCCCGAGCTTTTCCTCGAAGCCTTCGACGCGGGGGAGTGACTTGGGATCGTCGAGGTCGAAGCCGTTGGTGACATCGAGGAATCGGGCCGAGTCTCGGACACTGCGACTGACCGACCCTTCCACCGATGTGGCGTTGCCCAGGATGATGCCTGGACCTCGGGGGATTCGGCCAAAGGTGGACTTCAGGCCGAAGAGGCCACAGAAGCCAGCGGGGATGCGAATCGATCCGCCACCATCGCTGGCGGTGGCGAGGGTAAAGATTCCACCAGCGACTCCCGCTGCCGATCCGCCGCTACTTCCGCCAGGTGTTCGGTCGGGGTTCCATGGGTTGCGGGTAGCGCCGTGGATTTTGGTGGTCGTCTGGTTGGTGCCGCCGAACTCGCTTCACGTGGTCTGGACCGCGGCCACGGCTCCGGCACCCTTGAGGCGGCGAACGGAGATGGAGTCTTCAGCAAACGTCCGGTCAGCGAGGGGAAGCGATCCTTCCGCTGCGGGCCATCCGGCGACGGCAAGCAGCTCTTTGACGGCGAGGGGAACGCCGCCAAACGGGAGGCTGATGTCGGCTTTGGCTGCGGTTTCGTACGCGGCATCGGCGTCGATATGGCAGACGGCATTGAGGTCGCTGGCATCAACGGCTGCGAAGGTGGCGGCGAGTTCTTCGGTGGGATGGCGCTCGCCGGAACGGAAAGCGTCGACGAGACTGACGATGTCACCAGTCCATGGAGTTTCAGGCATGAAGGAATCCTAGTTTCTTCTTGAGAACGAACATATGTTCGTGTATGATGTGCTTTATGTTCGAGAGCACGAGGGAGGACCTAAAGCATGTAGTTGTCGATGGGTTGTCGCGTTCGGGGCTCGAGTTTTTGGTGAAGGAGTGTTCATCGTTGGAGTCGGCATTCGCGGCTCGCCGCCTGGATGCGATGGCAGCGATCGATGGGTTGAATGATGGCGGATTAGATTCGTCTGGCGTGGCCAGGACGAAAGCAAAAGCATCGGCTCGGAAGGCAAAGCAGTCGGCCAAGACCGCCAAAAAGCTGGTGTCGATGCCCAAGACGCGTAAGAAGCTCGCCGACGGTGAAATTTCTGAAGAACACGCCGACGCCGCCGCCGACGCGGCGGAAAAGGTGGAGGACGCCGCGAAAGCTGACGATGCGTTGTCGGGCGATGCGGATCGTCTTCCGGTAGACATGTTCTCCAAGAAGGCACGCCAATGGGCAGAGAAGAACCGGCCTGAGGGCGATGGTGAGTGCGCTCAGATGCGGCAGCGTCGGGCCCGTCATTTGCGAAAGTTCACATCGATAGATGACGGCTCATTTGGATTGACGGGCACGACTGATGTCGAATCGGGCCGTCAGTTGTGGTCGATGATTGAGGAAGAAGCCGATCGATTGTGGCGCGGTGACGGCGGCCGCGACGCTCGGACTGCCGACACACGAACATGTGGGCAACGGTTGTTGGATGCGCTTGTCAGTCTTGTCTCGCGTGGTGCGGGCCGGATGCCGGGCACCGCAGGAAAGCCTGCACCCCATCCGAAATATCAGGGTGTGGTCCTGATTTCGTTGGAGCGCTATCTCGACGGTCCGGCCGCTGGCGCTCGCGCCGAGATGATCGGCACCGGTCCACTTCCGCAGACAGTGTTGGATCGGGTCATGTGTGACGCCGCAATAGCGCCGATGATTGTGAACCGCGACGGTCAGCCGTTGTGGATGGGACAAGAAACCCGAACCGCCACGCCCGCCCAATGGCGAGCCCTCATCACCCGAGATCAGGGTTGTGTTGTTTGCGGATCTGATCCGTCCCGTTGCGAGGCGCACCACATCGTGTTTTGGCGTCACGGCGGCAACACCGACATCACCAACCTCGCACTTCTTTGCACCGAGCACCACCACATGCTCCACGATCACGACCTTGAGTTGGTCGTCACTGCCGGAGTCAGCGAGCTGAGACCCCGGGCCGGGCCCGCCAAACAAGCCTGGGCCGCCTAATCCGCACCAACCGGGCCTCGACCACATGCTCGCAACCGATAGTTGAGCCGTGCTGCGGTCGCCCAAATGTGAGATGACAATCGAGTCGTAGTGCGAGCCCCACTATTAGCCGCCGGTCTGGCTTGGCCTCCTCGGAATGCCGCGAATGATGCTGCGTTCCAACATTAATGTTGCCGCTCTCGGATCAGAGAGGGGACGGCATCTCGCCGGCTCGCACGATGAGTAAACGTTGCACCGATCGAGTGAGTGCCACGTAGAGCAGACGCAGTCCGTTAGGGAGGTCGACGAAGTCGGCGGGCTCAACCACGATTGTTACGTCGAATTCCAGGCCCTTCGCCGTGGGCGGGTCGACGACTGAGATCGGTTTGTCGAGCTCCATCGCCTTGCGAGTGTCTCCCGCTTCGAGACCGGCCTCGCCAAGCGCCTGGAGCACTCCGTCCATATGGCCTTTGGGCGCGATCACGCCGATGGTTGACCACTCACTGCTGAGGCCGGCCGCCAACTCGGCCACAGTCGAACCGATCGCTGCTGCGTCGACATGATGATGCTCGGCGCCGACACCACGGCTACGAATCGATGTCGAAGGAGTGATGTCAGGTGCTGTGATTGGCAGCAGACGGTTGGCGTACTCAAGGATCGGGCCGGGCACTCGATAGCCGACCGTAAGTTCGCGTCGTCGCACCAGCGAGGCATTAAGTCCAAGGCCAGAGGTGACCGCGGCCCACGATTCCTGAGCCCCAACGCCCGTGGACTGGGCGATGTCACCAAGGATTGTCATCGAGCCATCCGTGGCCCGACGCCCAGCGGCGCGCAGGGCCATCGCAGACAAATCCTGGGCCTCATCGACCACCACATGGCCATAGCGGCGACCGCCACCAGAGGTGAGCGCGTTGGCCTCATCGAGCAGTGGCAGGTCGGCGGCCGTCCACGGCTCCTCAGCGATCTTCTTGGCCGAAGACCGCTGCAGGAGGCTGCTGTCTTCGGGCGAGAGAAGTCCGTCGGTGGCCTTGTTGCGGTTGGTCGGGCTTCCGAGAAGAAACCGAACAAGCTGGGCACCGGAGAGGTTGGGCCAGATTTTGTCGACCATTTTTTTGAAACCGTCACTCTTGCCCAGATCGGGAAGTATGCGGGCGAGGTCCTCTTCGACCACGCCTCGGTCGATCAGTTGCTGCCGTGCCTTTCGCAGTAGGACCTGAGCGAAAACTCCTTTTGCGTCGTTGAGGGGGAGATTGTTGTCGCGGGCAGCCTTCACCGCCGCGTTGAGTGCGGCCGGGCTGAACCGCACAGATCGAAGGCCGCTCGGCACCGCTTGCTCCTCGGTGGGCACCTTGATGCGGGCGTCCGCTAGGCGTCTCAGGACCTGGGCCATGACCGCTCGGCCCTTGAGCTCGGCAACCGTGGTCGAATCTTCACCGCGGACGCGCACCCGGGAACTGAGAAGCGACGTGATCGTTGACTGGGTCACCGCTGTCTCGCCGAGCGAAGGGAGCACGTTGGACACGTAGCGAAGGAAGACCCGGTTGGGTCCGATCACAAGAACGTGGCTCTGTGCCAGAGCCGCCCGGTGTTCAAAGAGGAGGAATGCTGCCCGGTGGAGGCCGACCGCCGTCTTGCCGGTGCCGGGACCACCCTGCACCAGGAGGCATTCGTCGAGTGAGCCGCGGATGATCTCGTCCTGCTCCGCGGCGATGGTGGCCACGATGTCCGCCATCTCGCCGCTACGCCCTCGTTCGATCTCAGCGAGCACCGGATCGGGGATTCCTGCCGCGCTAATGGAGTCAGGGTCGTCGAGGTGCTCATCAAAGATGGCTACGAGTTCGTCGACTTCGGTCGAGAAGCGTCGGCGTCGCGAAAGTCCGAACGCATCAGCGGCGGTCGCTCGATAGAAGGGAATCGCCACCGGAGCCCGCCAGTCGACGACAACCGGTGTGCCCTCGGCACTTTCGATATGGCGGCGGCCCACATACCACTGGTCGCCATCGGTGAGGATCGGGTCCTCGTCGATACGACCGAAGCACAGGGCAACGTCGCCAACATCGACGGCCTGGCGCCGCTCGACCATCTTCAGCCGTGCGATTTTAGCGTCGGCGGAATCCTCGTCTCGGACGCGTTGCTCGCTGAATTCGAGCACTCGTTGCGTCCGTTCAATCATCGCATCGAGCGTCGCTCGGGCGTGACGGAGGTAGCCCTGCTCTGCACGGTGGTCTGGGTGAAGATCCGACCCAGACGTTGATGTGTGGCGTGACTCGGAGCCGGAG
>JAACCU010000011.1 GCA_009937405.1 Actinomycetota bacterium | reverse complement strand
CGAGGTACTCATAGAGCAAGTCGGCCAAGGCATCAAGGTCGAACGCGGTCGCTTTCTCAAGATCGAGGCCTTCTACCCGCGCGCCGAGGGTCGGTGCGAGTCGAGTGACAGTCCAGTCCCGGGCACTCATCTTCCTTCGCTTGAACCCCGCATAGCTGGCAGCGGCGACGTGATCACAGCATTAATGATAGTTCGGGAGACTCCCGCCGTAGACGACCCACCGTGGCTGGAACTCATCTTTGGCGAGACCGGGGTTGTCGGCTCGATCCAGATCAGAATGTTGCAGAACGGTGCCGCATTGTGGGACCGGTCACCATCAACGTGCTGGGGAAGCCTGGGGTCGACATGACGAGCCAGAATCAACCGTCGAGCTCAACCCCTCCGGCAGTCAGCAACCGCGTGTAAGCGGCGAGCATGCACATTCGTAGATCGTCAGGATCATCGATCGCCGCTGGGTCCATGAAGAAGCCGATGTCGAGCTGACCGTTGTGCGACATGGTCGTGATATTCATCGCTGTACCGGCTACGGGGCCCATGACGATATTTCGCTCAACCGCAGCGCCGGACATGTACGTGGGGAATCCTGCGCCTCGAAGGTTGGACGTGGCGAAGTCGATGTGGGCAGCCTGTGCCCGCGCCATCTTGGCGACAATTGAGGTCGGCAGCAGATTGGCCACCCCCACCAAGGCGATCATGGCACCGTCGTCCAACACCGCCTCACGGCGCGCCGTCATGCGATCACGAATCTCGGTAAAGAACTTCTTGGGCGACCTGTATGAACCCGGGACCGAGAGCTTGGCGGGGGTGAAGGAGTTGCCGCCGATGGCGCTGTCTTTTCGCGTGCTCACGACGAAGCTGGCGTTGAGGCCCTCGGGCTTTACGCCACGCGTCTTGTGGTAGTCGATCGCTCCCATCGTGGCGCCAGCAACGAACACGTCGTTGATCGAACCACCGAGTGCCTTGCCAGCGGTCTTCACCGCGTCGAGGGGCAACGACACGGTCTCAAGGCGGCGACGACGAGAACGGCACGACCACAGTTCCGAACCCGACGGGGCTTGCGAGTCAGACGAGCCAAGCTGATCGACCGTGGACTTGGTGGTGCTGATCATCTCTTCGACGAATTCGCGGGCCAGAACAGGAGCCCCGCTCCATGCGGCCACCTCCCCCACCGCGCGGCGAGCGAACCCCGCCTGGCGATGAGTGACGTGACTGAGACTGCGGCGAAGGCTGTCGACCGACGAAACCCCACAGACATTCTCATCGTCGGCGTTTTCTACTGCTACCGCATCAGCAATTACTTGGTCGAGGTCGACAAACTCGGGCACCGGCGCTTCGCGCTCGGCTTCGATGTATCGCTCGGACAGCCGAATGGCACCGACGCCATCGGTGACGGTGTGGTGCATTTTCGAGAACACGGCACCACGGCCACCGACAAGACCATCGATACATACAAACATCCACAGCGGGCGGGTGCGGTCGAATGGGTCTTCATAGAGACGAGTCGCCAGATCGAGGAGTTGGCGTTCGGTACCTGGCGCTGGGAGGGCGATGTGGCGCACGTGGTAGGCGAAGTCGAACTCCGGGTCGGTCGCCCATGTGGGAGGAGAGAGGCGACCGAACCCGGGTACAACCCGCTCTCGCAACCGAGGAATCTCGGCTACTGCGCTGCGGATGCGTGCTTTAAATTGTTTGACATCGAGGGGCCGATCAAGGGTGCTGATCATTGCGCCGCTCGGATTGAGCCACGGGTCCTTCTCGATATTCCACATTAGCGCTTCAGCATCAGACATTTTCTGCTCGAAGCGGAGCTCACGAGTGCCGGTGGTGGTGCTCATGTATTGCTTCCTGGCCGTCGCTTGGTTTCGGCATCGGGGTCACCCCCGTACCCGG
Source organism: Actinomycetota bacterium (assembly GCA_009937405.1). Lineage (GTDB taxonomy): Bacteria > Actinomycetota > Acidimicrobiia > Acidimicrobiales > Aldehydirespiratoraceae > JAACCU01. The sequence continues at coordinate 636 of JAACCU010000011.1, read as the reverse complement.
GGGGATACGTGGGGATGAGTTCTTCCGGCGTGGGTTCGCGGTGCTCACGTGCCTCGCTCGGGAGCTGGCCGATGATCGCCGTCATGATGCGCTGCGTGTCCTTGTCGAGGCTTTTGTGCTTCAGCTCCACGGGCTGACCGATACGGATGGTGACGAGAGGCGGATCGGCGAGATCGAAGTTGGGCAAGCGACTGCTCCGGGGCCAGACCTTTTCGGTGCCCCAGAGTCCGACGGGGATCACTGGTGCGTGCGTGGCGTGAGCGAGGCGGGCGGCCCCCCATCGACCTTTCAGCTCGGGATCAAAGAACGCGGGACCACGAGGGATCGTGCCCTCGGGTGCCATGGCGACGAGTTCTCCGCCTTTCAGCGCGTCGATTGCCTTCTTGAGTGGCTCGTCTGAGCCGGCACCGCGGTCGACACGGATGCCGCCAAGCATGGCACCGAGCTTGCCGACGAGCTGTAGATCGAATACTTCCTTTTTCCCAAGGAAGCGAACAGAGCGTTCGGCCTGGGCCATCAACATGCCAACTGCAGCCGAGTCAAAGTAGCTGCGATGGTTGAACACCACTATGGCGGAGCCGTTCGCCGGGATGTTTTCGATGCCCTGAATATCGAAACGAGCGTTGGGGATGAGTT
>JAACCU010000110.1 GCA_009937405.1 Actinomycetota bacterium | reverse complement strand
GACCGCAACGGTCTACGTCCCTCTCGCTACTGGGTCACCGCCGACGACATCGTGGTAATGGCCAGCGAGGTAGGCGTTGTCGATCTACCCCAGGAGACCATCGTCGAGAAGGGTCGTCTCCAGCCAGGTCGAATGTTCCTGATCGACACTGAGCAGGGCCGGATCATTCGCGATGACGAGCTGAAAGCTCGAATCTCGGGGGCTCGACCCTACGGCGAATGGATCGATCAAAACCTGGTCACGTTGAGCGACCTTGCAGACGCGGAGGCCATATCGACTGACGAGGGCACACTCGTTCAACGTCAGGCCGAATGCGGCTACACCATCGAAGAAATAAAGCTTCTGCTCACGCCGATGGCCCGAGATGCCAAGGAGGCGACCGGGTCCATGGGTACCGATACACCGATAGCGGTGTTGTCAGCCCGGCCTCGGCAACTGAGCGACTACTTCCAGCAACTCTTTGCCCAGGTCACCAATCCACCGCTGGACGCCATCCGAGAGCGGCTGGTCACATCGCTTTTCGCCCGCGTTGGCCCCGAGGCCAACCTCTTTGATCCGACGCCGGAAGCATGCAGGACGATCCATCTCGACAGCCCCATCATCACAGACGGCGAATTTGCTCAAATCGCCGCGTTGAACGGCACTGAGGGGCCCGTCGGCTTTATTGCGGCAGAGTTGTCAACGCGCTATCTCGGCGCAGGCGGGGGAGAGGCGATGGCCGCCGCGCTCCTTCGCATTCGTATGGAGGCGGACGCAGCAATCGCTGACGGGGCCACCGTGCTCATCTTGTCTGATCGCGGTGGCGACCAGACGACGGCTTCGGTGCCATCTCTGCTTGCCACGAGCGCAGTACATCACCACCTGGTGCGAAATCAGACCCGAACCCGTGCCGGACTCGTGGTCCACGCCGGCGACATCCGTGAGATTCATCACATCTGTTTGTTGCTGGGCTACGGGGCCAACGCCATCAACCCGTATCTCGCCTTCGCCACGCTCACCGACATGATCCAAAACGGCGCCCACGGCCTCGACCCATCCCTGGATCCAACCGACGCACATGACCACTACATCGCGGCGGCGGGTACAGGCATCCTCAAGGTGATGTCCAAGATGGGCATCAGCACTGTGGCGTCGTACACGGGTGCCCAGATCTTCGAGGCGATCGGCTTGGCCACCGATGTTGTCGACGAGTATTTCACTGGCACTGTCAGCCGTCTCAGCGGCATCGGACTCGATGTGATCGCTGATGAGGTCGCGGCTCGGCATGCCCTGGCCTACCCCGCCAACCCTTCCGAACGCGCCCACCGCCCACTCGAGGTCGGTGGAGAGTACCAGTGGCGGCGCGAGGGTGAATATCACCTGTTCAACCCGGACACCGTCTTCAAGCTGCAGCACGCCACCCGGGACGGTCGCTACGACATCTTCAAGGAATACACGGCCGCCGTCGACGACCAGTCGACGAGGCTTGGCACTCTGCGCGGACTTTTCCGCTTCCGCGACGATCAACGTCCCTCGATCCCCATCGACAAGGTCGAGTCGACTGAGTCGATCATCAAGCGCTTCTCAACTGGAGCGATGAGCTACGGCTCAATCTCATCGGAAGCGCACGAGACACTGGCAATCGCCATGAACCGCATTGGCGCCAAATCCAACACCGGTGAGGGCGGGGAAGACGTTGACCGCTTCACGATGGATGAGAACGGTGATCTCCGGCGAAGCGCGATCAAGCAGGTCGCTTCGGGCCGGTTCGGCGTGACATCTGAGTATCTGGTCAGCGCCGATGACATCCAGATCAAGATGGCGCAGGGAGCGAAACCCGGTGAGGGCGGTCAGCTTCCTGGTCACAAGGTGTACCCGTGGATCGCCAAGACTCGACATTCCACTCCCGGCGTCGGTCTGATCTCGCCTCCCCCGCACCATGACATCTACTCGATAGAGGATTTGGCGCAGCTAATCCACGATCTCAAAAATGCCAACCCGAACGCACGCATCCATGTGAAGCTGGTGGCCGAAGTTGGTGTCGGCACCGTGGCGGCCGGCGTCTCAAAGGCCCATGCAGATGTCGTCCTTATTTCAGGACACGACGGAGGCACCGGCGCCTCGCCCCAAACCTCCATCAAACATGCAGGTGCACCATGGGAACTCGGCCTAGCCGAAACCCAGCAAACCCTGCTCCTCAACGACCTACGAGATCGGATCGTCGTGCAGACCGACGGCCAGCTCAAGACCGGCCGAGACGTCATGATCGCCGCTCTGCTCGGTGCCGAGGAGTTCGGTTTCGCCACGGCCCCCCTCGTTGTCATGGGCTGTGTGATGATGCGCGTCTGTCATCTCGATACATGTCCTGTCGGCGTGGCAACTCAGAATCCCGAGTTGCGAGCCAATTTCAGCGGCGAACCGGAGTTTGTTATCAACTTCTTCGAGTACATCGCTGAGGAGGTCCGCGAACTCATGGCTGACCTTGGGTTTCGCACCCTCGACGAGGCAATCGGCCAGCTCGAGCTGCTCGACACCTCCGATGCAGTCGAGCACTGGAAAGCCGAGGGCCTCGATCTTTCACCCATTCTCCACCTCCCCGAGATCGCCCGCGAGTCGCGCCGACACCAGTGGAAAGAACAGGACCATGGCCTCGAACTGGCACCCGCCCAGACCCTGATTCAGCTCGCCGACGGGGCCCTTCAGGATGGTCGCCCGGTCACTATCGATATTCCGGTCCGCAACGTCAACCGCACAGTAGGCACGCTGCTGGGCTACGAGGTCACGAGTAGGTATGGCGGCGCCGGATTGCCCGACGACACCATTGTCGTCAACCTCACGGGCTCTGCGGGTAACAGCATGGGGGCCTTCGTGCCAAAGGGGATTTCGTTGCGCCTCGAGGGCGACGCCAACGACTACGTCGGCAAGGGACTTTCGGGGGGACGTATCGTGGTTCGTCCTCCGGCGGTGGCACCGTTCATCGCCGAGGACAACGTCATCGCCGGCAACGTGATCTTGTACGGAGCCACCGCCGGCGAGGTTTTCCTTCGCGGGAAAGTCGGCGAACGCTTCTGCGTCCGCAACTCTGGCGCCGTGGCTGTAGTTGAGGGCGTGGGTGACCATGCCTGCGAATACATGACGGGCGGGCGAGCGGTGATCCTGGGCCCAACCGGTCGCAACTTTGCCGCCGGAATGAGCGGAGGTGTGGCATTTGTCTACGACCCCGAAGACATCTTCGACCGACGTCTAAATACAGAAATGGTGGCGATGGAGACCCTGACCGACGATGATCGCGAGTGGCTCCGCGACCGGGTGGAGAAGCACCGCTATGAGACCGGCAGCGGTGTCGCTGATCGTCTTCTTGGCAACTGGGAGACATCGATCACTCAGTTCGTAAAGGTGATGCCCGTCGACTATCGCAGAGTGCTCGAAGCCCAAGCAGAAGCCCGAGAAACAGGCCAAGACGAGACCGAGGCCATTATGGCCGCGGCGCGAGCGTAAGGAGCGCACCGTGGCTGATCCACGAGGTTTCATGAAACACGGACGGGAACTCCCGTCTCACCGCCCGGTTCCGGTCCGACTCAGGGACTGGAAAGAGGTCTACGAAGACTTCCCCGAAGACAAACTTCGCGCTCAGGCAAGTCGCTGCATGGACTGCGGGATTCCGTTTTGCAACAACGGGTGCCCACTGGGCACCCTCATCCCAGACTGGAATGATCTGACCTATCAGGGCCAGTGGCGCGAAGCCATTGATCGGCTCCACAGCACCAACAACTTTCCCGAGTTCACCGGCCGACTGTGCCCGGCTCCCTGTGAGGCAGCGTGTGTGCTCGGCATCCACGAACCGCCGGTCACGATCAAGCGCATCGAGGTTGAAATCGTGGATCGAGCCTGGGACGAAGGCTGGATCGTTCCCGAGATCGCGGCGGAAAACACCGGGAAACGGATCGCCGTCGTCGGGTCCGGGCCTGCCGGGCTCGCCGCAGCGCAGCAGCTCACCCGGGCCGGCCACACCGTTGTCGTCTACGAACGGGCCGATCGCATTGGTGGTCTGATGCGTTACGGCATCCCTGAGTTCAAGATGGAGAAGCGCCACCTCGACCGCCGCTTGGAGCAGATGAAGGCGGAAGGGACCGAATTCCGCGTCAATGTTGACATCGGGGTCGATATCACCGCGGAGCAAATGCAGGTCGACTTCGACGCAATTGTTCTGGCCTGCGGCGCAACCCAGGCCCGTGACCTGCCCATACCCGGCCGCGAGTTGGGCGGTATCCACCAGGCAATGGAGTTCCTGCCCGGGGCTAACAAAGTCCAGGAAGGCGACATCGATGACGCCCCGGTCAGTGCTGCGGGTAAGGACGTCATCATTATTGGTGGCGGCGACACCGGCGCAGATTGCCTGGGAACCGCGCATCGGCACGGGGCGCGATCGGTCCATCAGTTCGAGATCATGCCCCAACCCTCCGGTACCCGTCCCGACGCCAACCCCTGGCCCACCTGGCCGATGATTTACCGAGTCACGTCGGCGCACGAGGAGGGCGGCGCCCGCGAATATGCCATCAACACGGTGCAATTCGTGGGCGACGAGGACGGTAACGTCGCCAGCCTCGAGACCATGCGCGTCGAGCAGACGTTCAGAGATGGTCAGATGAGCTTCGAGCCGGTTCACGGAAGCGAGCAGATCTTCCCCGCCCAGCGCGTATTCCTGGCGATGGGCTTCACCGGGCGCGAGCAGGGTCCGTTGCTCGAGCAGTTCGGGGTCGTCCTCACCGCTCGCGGCAACGTCGAACGTAACGATCAGTGGCAGACCAATGTTGCTGGCGTATTCGTGGCTGGCGACATGGGCCGGGGACAGAGTCTCATAGTGTGGGCAATCGCCGAGGGCCGTTCTGCAGCCGCGGCGGTCGATGAGTGGTTGATGACCTCCACACAGCTCCCGGCGCCCATTCTGCCCACCACTGCACCACAACGTTGAGTCGACGGGTCCAGGGGGCCGAGGCATCGGTCATTTTCCACGAGCCCTCAATTCACCGCGAAACTGTCCGACGAGATTTGTGAAGACCCGTCCGGGTGTTCAGTGACTCGTCAGAGGCAGCCGTTCAATGCTCAACAGGATCAAGATTCGCGGCAAGCTGCTCTTGTTGCTTGCGGCACCCTTGCTGGCCGTCCTGTTCTTTGCCTGGTCTGGGGTCATGGACCGGACCGACATCGTCGATGCTCGCGCAGAGAATGCTCAGCTGGCCGAGTTCGCCCAGGCCAATGCCGATCTATCGGTCACGTTCCAGATCGAGCGCTTCCGAACGCTGCTCTCCCACCGATTGGCCCTCCCCCGCGCCGAGTTGCGACCCGACCAGACCGCAACCAATGAGCAAACCACCGAATGGTTGGCCGCTGTCGATCAATCGCTGGGCAGTATCGGGTCCGCCGAGCTAGCCGATCAAATCATCGCAATCCGAGCCGGGGTCACGGTTTTGATCACCGGCGACCGCACCGATCGATATCACCCTGTTGATCTCGCTACCGAGCTGGACAACATCTCAGCCGCGTTGCTGACCCTACACTTGAAGCTGGTCTCTGAGGCCGGAGATCTTCAACTCTTCCGTGCTCTGGACCTCAACGCTGAGGTTGGTGGCATCCAGGAATCCCTGGCCGAAATCGCCTTGATCGGCTCAGACGCGATTTTCGAAGGAGAGCTCACTGAGAGCGGGGCCGGCGTTATTGCCTCCGCAACCTCGTCTATAGGCAACCGGATCCGCGGCATTCGTGATACTGCCGACCCGCAGTACGTCGCCATTCTCAACCAGCTCCAAGATGCCGGCTCGCTTCCGTCGTACGGTGGCGGTGCCGTGGTCCGGTCTGGCCCATGGGTTCCCGCAGATACACTTCTGGCCGCCGTCAACAGCGGCGCCGGTGTCGGAGCCATCAACTGGGTGAGCGACACCGAAGAACGTTTTCTTGCTGTCTCTTCGCTTTCCAGTGCCGTGCTCGGCGATGCCAGCTCGGCGGCAACCATCGCATCGGCCGTCGCCACAGACGAAGCGCGGTCCTTCCTCATTCTTACCGGTTCGGTCGTTGTCTTCGCTCTTCTCATGGTGCTCATGGTGGGCCGCTCCGTGTCCCGTCCGCTCACCCAACTGACCAAGAGCGCCGAGCAGTTGTCCGCTGAAGAACTCCCGGCAATGGTCGAGTCGCTCCGCACCGCCAGCCGAAACCAGTCTCCGACGATCACGCCGATCACGGCAAAGGGTCGAGACGAGATTGCGTCCCTGTCGCGAGCCTTCTCTGAGATTCAGACGGTCACGGCGAAGGTCGCCGAGGAGCAGGGCCAGCTTCTGCGCCGCGGCATCTCCGATATCTTCGTGAACCTGGCCCGCCGCAACCAGAGCCTTCTCGACCGCCAGATCGACTTCATCGACCAGCTTGAATCACGGGAAGAAAACCCGGATGCCCTCGAAAATCTCTTCCGCTTGGATCACCTTGCTACTCGGATGTGCCGCAATGCTGAGTCCTTGCTCGTGTTGGCAGGAACGGAACCGGCGCGGCGCCGCGGTGAGCCTGTAGAGCTGTCCGACATCGTTCGTGTGGCAATGGGTGAGATCGAAGACTTCGGGCGAATCCAGCTCGTTTCGATCGACCCGGCAACTGTCGCTGCTTCCGTCGCTGTGGATCTCGCTCACCTCATGTCGGAGCTGATGGAGAATGCGACTCACTTCTCGCCGCCCGACACCAGGGTCGAAGTGGTTGGCCACCGTAGCTCTGATGGCACCTACCAGATAACGCTTACCGACCGTGGTATCGGCATGAGCGTCGAGCAGTTGCTCAACGCCAACAAGACGCTCGAGGAACCACCAATTATTGGCCTCGACCTCAGCCGCTCGCTCGGATTCACCGTGGTCTCGCGCCTCGCTGACCGTCGAGGTGTTGGCGTTCGCCTTACCAGCGCTGCTAACGGCGGCGTGACCGCAGTCGTAATCGTTCCTGCTGAGATCGTAGGGAACTCAAGCGAGGCCGAGCCTGCACGCACTCCGGCTACTGTCGCCAATTCCCCAACGCCGGCTGAAGCCGTTGCGGCCTTCGACATGCTGCCCGCATTTTCCCCGTTGGCCCCACCTGCACGCACCCCAAGCAGTTCCGGGGTGGTTGCAGCATTGCCGATGCGTAAACCTCGGCCTCAGGCTGCAACCACAGCGCCGCCCGCCCCGCCGGTTGCACCACCGGCCAAACCCGACGCAGATCTCTTCGCGACGCTCAATGCTGCCATTCCGGTAGCTCCTGACGAACTGCGGTGTGTCACCGGGGTAGGGGCCGCTGGTCAACAAATCACCGGGGCCGGTCTCACTCGACGCACCCCCAAGCAGATCGATGTATCAGGAACCTCCAGATACTCCACCGGGTCCGGGACAAGGGCTCAGGCTCCCTCGCCGGTGACCCGATCCCCTGAGGAGGTCCGGCAGATGCTCACGCGATATCGCGCCGGTCTCCGCAAGGGCCGTGCGCCCGAACCGGGCGACGCCAACTCCGACCGGCATAGCTGAGGAATCAGATGAGCAACATGAGTACCGCAGCCGTCAATGTCAACTGGCTGGTGACAAACTTCGTCGAGCGAGTGCCCGGCGTCAGCGAGGCGGTCGTCGTCTCGTCGGACGGCCTGCCAATGGCATTATCCGGCGGCCTTGATCGCGATGCCGCTGACCGTTTTGCTGCTGTTGCCTCCGGCCTGATCGGCCTGGCATACGGCGCCGCCGGACGCTTCGGTGGTGGCCGAGTCAATGAGATCATCATCGAGATGGAGAACGCGTTCCTCTTCGTGACGGGCGTGAGCGATGGCTCATGTCTCGCGATCGTTGCCGACGCCGACTGTGATGTCGGTCTGGTCGGTTACGAGATGGCAGTTCTTGTCGAGAAGACCGGTCCATTCCTCACCCCCGAGCTTCGCGCCGAACTGCAAAGCTCGCTGCCCCGATGACAGACGTGCCCCGCGAATCCCGGCTCCGTGTGCGCCCCTATGCGCTGACCGGCGGTCGAGTCCGATCCTCGATCGAGCTCCCGCTCGAGACGATCGTTCGCGTGACCCCGCGAGCCGAAACCAGTACATCCGACCTGGCGTCAGAACATCGGCGGATATGCAAAATCTGCGTAGACCCGTCGTCAATTGCTGAGGTATCAGCACATCTCAAGTTGCCCCTCGGTGTTGTCCGCGTTCTCGTGGGCGACATGGTCACGGAGGGATTCTTGGAGACCAACGCCACGGCCATGGCACCCGACGCAGACCCCCGACCTGACCTCCGACTCCTCGAAAGGGTCCTCGATGGCCTTCAAGCGCTCTGAGCCAACCCAAAAATCTGGCGGCAAGATTCCCATCCCCGTCAAGATCGTGGTTGCCGGTGGCTACGCCGTGGGCAAGACAACCTTCGTTGGGTCGATCAGTGAGATTGAGCCCCTCACCACCGAGGCAGCGCTGACGTCTCATAGCGCCGGCGTCGACATTGCTGGCCAGGCAGCCAAGAAGACGACCACCGTCGCAATGGACTTCGGTCGCGTCGGGCTTGGCGACGATCTCATCCTGTACTTGTTCGGCACCCCAGGCCAGGACCGGTTCCACTTCATGTGGGATGACCTCGTGAGGGGCGCAATCGGCGCCGTAGTTTTGGTCGACACGTCTCGACTCGAAGACTGCTTCGCTGCGGTCGACTACTTCGAGTCGGCGGGTCTTCCTTTCGTGGTGGCCGTGAACGCCTTCTTTGGAGAGATCCATTACTCGATGAAAGACGTTCGCGAGGCTCTCGCAATTCCCGCTGAGGTACCGATGATGGTGACGGACGCTCGTGATCGAGCATCGACCAAGGCCACTCTGCTCCAACTCGTGCAGCACGCACTCACAAATGCCGGTGCATCTGCCTGACTTGGCTTGCTCTAGCCGAAGCATCCGCGTACACGATGATCCGCCGAGCGTCGGGCGATCCATGGCATCGTTGACTTCAGCCCGACCGTCGCTCGCATGGAGTCGTCCCAACGTGTCCGCCCTTGCTCCGATCACCGTGGTGCTGGTCCATCGCAACAGTGTCGAATCACTGAGTTTGACACTGAATGCCTTCCGAGCCCAGACCGTGGCAACGCAGCTGCTTATCGTGGACAATGGCTCCGACGGCGTCGTCGAATCGAGCCTTCGATCACTTGTCGAGCCCGATACTTTGCTCGCCATGGGACGTAACCTTGGCTTTGGGCCCGGGGCAAACGTGGGTCTGCGCCGCTGGTTGCGCGAGTCGGCGGGGGAGTGGTGCGCTATCGCTCCCCATGACGCGATTCCAGAACCCGACACTTTGGAGAAGATCCTCGACGCGGTTAAGGACCGGCCCTTCGTCGGCCTGGTGAGCGCCGACGTCGGCGAGCCGGGTCGCCCTATCATCGAACCGTTCCTCGGTCCGATCGATGCGCCCGCCACCGGCACAGGTGGCTTTGAGATCGCCGACTATCCACACGGCACTTTGATGCTCGTGCGCCGACGGTGCATTGAAGAGGTTGGGATTTTCGACGAGCGTTACTTCGCCTATTGCGAAGAGGCAGAGCTCGCCCTGCGAGCAGCGGCCGCCGGATGGCAATCCGGGATCGTTCGCCACGCCATGGTGCACAACCCTTCCATAAGCATCAGCGTCGAGCGCATCGCGTACTTGCAGCACCGCAACACCCTCCTGATGCTCAGAGAGCACTTTGGACGCTGGAATGCATGGTTCCGAATCGGGATGGCACTCATCCAGCTGTCCATCGGCACCGTATATCCACCAGCACGCGGTCTGAACTGGTCGCCGGCCGGACGTCTCAAAGGCATCCGAGACTATATTCTCGGCCGTTATGGACCACCGGCACGTGACGTCGGAGGCGACTGACCCGGCATCATCGAGGGCTGGATCAAGCCGTCGTCACGTAAGGGCCGGGGTTAAGTAAACCCGCATCGGCGTGGCGACGATTCCGTTAGCTGAGCAGCTTGATTAGCCCAACTCGTTGGCGGCATTGGTCCGCCAGCGTGAATGTCGTGTCGACCCCAGCGCTATGGTCGAGCCATGGAGTCGACTTTGTTTGTTTGCCCACGTTGTGAGTCAGAGGTTGAGGAGGACTACTACGGGCCGTGCACTTCTTGCCGTGGCGAATTGCGAGCATCCCAGGGCCGAGACCAGCAGGCAGTGGCGGCGGTCGAGTACGTGCCCAAAATGAACGTCACGCCGAATGCGGTCGCTCTCAAGGACGACTGAGAGGCTCAAGGGTGCCAGGACAGCCCAGAAAAAGGACGAAGCCCCGAGTAGCCTTCCGGCTTTCGCCAGTCAACTCCTCGGGACTCCGAGATCGACACAACCACCCAGCTCGGCGAACCCGACGGTCCGCTTCGCCTTCTGGAGCAGTTTCCCTTACGTGGGATTCCGCCCTGCTCAACTCTCGTGAGGACGTCCCTCTCGATTGTTGCACTGAATCAACCATCGATACCCGGCGGTATCTAGCCCGCTTCACGCCACCTCGATCCCCGTCGGAACCATTGTGTTGTGATGCGACCCGACATCTCCCGGCTTCAAATACCTCCCGGCCCGACCTCACACCCGACGGTGTGCGCCCGACAACCTGATGGTTCTCCGCTGAGCGAGATCTCTCCGGTCCTCCCATTGCCTCCCTCGTCAGGATGCTCCGTTTGGTCCTTTGACACCTCGACGATGTCTCTGGTTAATCCACCGTCTCCCGAGGGATCCGGCCTGATCTTGCCGTGTCGGCCCGGTTCTCCGGCCCTGAGGTGCTCGGAACTTCACTCCCGGCTTGCGCCGTTTGCTCCGCTCCGTCGTCCCAGTGCCTTCGCTCCGTGTCGACAAGAGCCATGATGCTGCTCGCCGATCTAGGGGTCAAGTCGATCGGCGAAATCCCCAGGACAGAGGCAGATAACCACCGCGTGTCGCCAATTTCACACACCTTGTCCACAACTTCACCCACAGTTCAGGCAAAAACGTAGCTAACGGAGGCGAATGTCAAGCACCTCACGGTAGCGATCAGCATGACCGCTGACGTCTGCCACATAGGCGTCCGACGTGTTGTAACCAAAGTACGCATGCTCGCGACCAGCAGCCGTGGTTAGATCACCGCTCAGACGACAGAGATAGCGGCCGGTCGTGTAGGCGGCATCGTAGATGTTGTGAGGATCAGCGACACCGTCGTTGTTTCCGTCACGCCCACGAATAGACCACGTCTCAGGGATGAATTGCATTGGACCTACTGCTCGGTCCCACACTGGGTCACCGTCAAGCCCACCACCATCGGTATCAACGATTGCGCGCACATTCGGTCCACCATCGAGCGCGATACCGATGATGTAGGTAGACGTCTCACCGTTCGCAGTCAGCCGCCTCCCTCCAAGCTGTCCGTGTCGGCTCTCAATTCGACCAATGCCGGCGATCATCCACCATTCAATCCCGCACTCGGGCTCGGTTTCGCCAAGGAGTACCTCGGCGTTCAGATAGGCATCGAGCGCCGTAACCGGGATATCCGTGTCCGGGATCGCGGCCTGTCGTCGACCATCTCGCACCGCCTCGATGGCGTTGGCAATCCGGCCCTCAGATCGGGGAAGCGTTGCCTTGGTGCTGATGATGTGAGCAACGAGGGCTTGTTCGCGGGCCCGTAGCTCAAGCCTGCGGCCACCGAGCTCTGAAAGCTCACCGCTCATCTGCTCCGATCGGGCGATGAGGTCTCGCCAGCGTTTCATCTGAACGTCATGGGCCTCAGCCGACAGCTGAAGGCGCCGAGAACCCTCTGTGGCATTGTCGGCCGACGCCAGTATGTCCGACTCTGTTTCGCCGGTGCGCACGAACCGAGCGACCGCACTGGCCTCCAGCACCGCGTGGGCATCAGCGATATTGGCGTCAAGGTCAAGCGACACCAGTTTCGCGTCCCCATGATCCCCAACGACAAGCTTCAGGTCTGAGCGAACATCAGCCAGTTCGAGATGAGCGCGCTCAAGCCCACGTTCGAGTGCTCGATTTTCGAACAAGGCAGCGTCGAGTTCAGTCACCGCCGAGTGCCACCTCGTGCCGTCAAGTTCGAGGGAGAGTATTCGAGGGTCTAGGGACTCATCAGGAACCAGCGACCCGATCGGTTCCACACTCGCATCGTCTCGACCGAGCGCCCCATGAGATGACAAAAACATGCCGGCGAGCAGGGGAGCGACGACGACCACAAGTACTCCGACCCGCCGATGCCGGCGCGACGCCACGTTGGGAGCGAGGTTATTTCGGGAGGGGGAGCGAGAAGTGGGAGTCATGGTAGATAGGCGATGCACGCCAAACAACGGGCCATGGGCCCGAGGGTCCCGCTTCGACCCGCAAACAGTGTACTGAGACCGTGACGGTGGGCGTGGATGCCTGCTCCATGGGTGTCGGTCGTGTCAGTCGGGCCAGTGCCCCCGAGTGCGGTACACGTCGCGCAATACCTCAACCTCGTCGGTCATAATGCCGTCAACCCCGAGGTCCAGCAGTCGCTCCATCTCATCAGGTACGTCGATGGTCCAGACGTGCACGTGCTGACCCACGCGATGAGCAGCATCGATAAATCTCTTCGTCACCACCTTGATCCTCCCGTACCCGGCAGGAACCTGGAGGACGTCGGCTCCTCGCCCAAGAGTCGGCAGTCGCCAACCTCGCGCCAGCGCTGCCACAACCTCAGCGGGGCCCGCGCCGGTACAGAGAAGGTCGCCAATCTTTTGTTTCACTCGCCGTGTTCGCTGGCCGCTGAAGCTACACACGCAGACGCGTTCCGTCGCTCTGGAGCGTTGCAGGACGTCAACCAGGGGATCGATGGCCGCATCGTGCTTCGGGTCCAGGTTAAAATATGTTTCAGGAAATGACGCCAGAAGCTCATCGAGTCGACATATCGGGTGTTTGCCAGCGACTCGCGCCAGGCCCACTTCCGCCCACTTCAGTTCACTGATTTTGCCGACTCTGTCGGTGAGTCGGTCGAGTGAGTGATCGTGAAAGGCAACGGCAACGCCATCGGCGGTGACGTGCACATCGGTCTCAAGATGGGTGTAGCCGAGACTGACTGCATACTCGAACGCGAGCGCAGTATTTTCTGGATGAGCGCTGGCACCCCCGCGATGAGCGAACGCAAGCGGGTGAGCGACAGTGAGGTACGGGTGCGCCACGGTGGGAGCGTAGCTATTGACGTTGATACCCACGCGGACGGAGCGCTCACCGACATGCGGGATCGAACCTCGCTACGGTGGCGCCATGGACCCGTCCGTAGAGTTTGTCGCCTCAATGTGCGACAACCACGCACCACTGCCGCTTGATCGGGCCCTTCTTCTCCTGGCGGCCACGCTCGGTAGCGACCCCGGAGTCGTGGAGTCGGGTTTGTCAGATCTCGACCGGCTGGCCGAGTCGTGTCCTGACCAATCACGCGATGGCCTGGTGCGACACTTGTTCCAGGAGATGGGTTTCGCCGGCGACACCGGCGACTACTACGACCCCAAGAACTCAATGCTTGATGTGGTGCTGACTCGTCGACGAGGCATGCCGATCACCCTTCCCGCTATCGCCATCGAGGCCGGGCGGCGGCTGGGGATCCCGCTGGATGGGGTCGGGATGCCGGGTCACTTCCTGATTCGTGACCGCAGAGATCCGACCTGCTTTTTCGATCCGTTTCACGGCGGAGTTGCCCTTGACCGCTCCGCCTGCATCGCTCGATTCCAGTCCATTCACGGCGGCCGAGCCGCGTTTGACGAGCGCTTCCTCGATCCAGTGATCCCACGCAGCATCGTGACCCGTGTCCTCAACAATCTCACCGCCTCGCTGAGAGCACGAGATCCCCGCAAACTCGACTGCCTCCTTGCCTTACGCGTGCAGCTTCCGATGGCTCCACCCGAGCTTCGAGCGCTCGCCGGACTATGCGAGGGACGAGGCCGCTTTCACGATGCTGCCCGGCTTCTCGACCGAGTCGCCGAGGCCACAAGCAGCGAGGCCGCCGCCGAGCATGCCGACAGGCTGCGAGCGCGCTTGAATTAGGCGTGAATTCATCCCTTCTGGGGGCCAGTGGGAGGGGGACCGGTAGCGTTCACGGGTATGCATCGCCGCACCAAAATTGTCGCCACCATCGGGCCTGCCTCCGAAGACGAAGAGACACTGCGGGCCTTGATTCGGGCGGGCATGGACGTCGCTCGCCTTGGTCTGGCACACGGCACAATCGAAGAAGCACTTGAGCGGTTGCACCGCATTCGTCGAATCGCTGCTGAAGAGGGCCGGCGGGTTGGAGTGCTGGTTGATCTCCCGGGGCCCAAGGTGCGATCTGGGTCCTTTGGTGAGGCCGGTGTTGAGGTACCCACCGGCACGACCGTCGAGCTTCGAGTCGGCGATACCAAGTCTGATGGTTCGGTAATCGAAGTCGACTACGCATTCTTGATGCGCGATATTCAGGTCGGCGATCGCCTCACGATCGGCGATGGTGGTGCCATCCTCGAGGTCAGCGACAAGTCCAACGACAAGATGCTTGCCACGGTTGTCCATGGCAGCCTTCTTCGCGGGCGCCCAGGCGTCCACGTGCCGAGTGACCGACTCTCAATTTCCACCCCGACGCCCGAAGACTTCGAGGCAATCGACGCTTTCGTTGAGGCAGGCGTTGACATGATCGCGGTCTCGTTTGTCCGCAGTGCCCACGACATCCGGCGAGTTGGCACCGAGCCCCACCCTCGGGGGCCTCTCGTCATCGCAAAGATCGAGACCCGGGCCGCCGTCGACAATCTCCCCGGCATCATCGAGGCCGCCGGAGCAATCATGGTCGCCCGCGGCGACCTCGGAAACGAATGCAGTCTCGAAGATCTCCCTCACCTACAGAAGCAGATCATTCGTGACTGCATCGCCGGCGGCCGGCCGGTGATCACCGCGACACAAATGCTTGAGTCCATGGTCACCGCTCCTGCACCAACACGAGCGGAAGCCTCCGACGTCGCCAACGCCGTCTTCGATGGTTCATCCGCCGTGATGCTTTCGGGAGAAACTGCCATCGGCGACGACCCGGTCAATGTCGTGCGCACAATGAGCCGAATCGCTCTCCGCGCCGACGAAGAGATGGATTACGAGGCATGGGCTCGCCAGCTGGCCGAGATTCGGATGACTGATGAAACGATCGATGCAGCCTCAGTGACCGATGCGATGACCATGGCGACGTGGCGCGCAACCAATGAGCTCGGTATCGACCACATACTCTGCATCTCGGGGTCTGGTTTCACAGTCCGATCGATGGCCCGGTTTCGTCCCAATGCCACCATTCTTGGCTTCTCCACCAACGAAGCGACCGTTCAGCAACTCACACTCAGCTGGGGAACAACACCCGTATTGATGGAAAAGGGCGGAAGCAACGAAGAGATGGTCGTGGAGGCAATCCGTCTCGCACGCGACGCCGGCCATGTTGGGTCGGGCGACCGCGTTGCCGTGTTGGCCGGTTCCGATAGCCGTTCGCGCTCAACCAACATCTTGCGAATCGAGCAGGTGCCCTAGGCCAACTTCGCTTACGACACGCACCGGTCCCCGGGTATCTCAACCTCCTGGCCGTAGAGCGAACACTCACACGTGTCGACACAATACCGAAGATCATCCCTCTGAACCCAGAGCGAAAGTCCAAGGCCGGCAAGCACGACAAACAACAAGAACCGAGTTAGAGCACGGCGAACGGTGGACGCCACGATGTACATGAGGTAGAGCACCACCGCTATCGCCGCGAGAATAGACCACTGCAGGGTCTCTGGATCCAACCAGTCAGGGAGCACACGGCGAGGCTACCGCCATCAGTAGGCTCCTAGGATGACCGACCGACCGGTAAACCTGTCCATGTCCGGCCCCCCGGAAACAATTCTCGACCCTGAGCCGGCATCCGCAATCGATGCGTTGCGCCGGGCTGAAGCCAGTCCCGAACCCATCGCGGCGATCGGCGCCGTCTGTACCGAGTACCCCCGATGCATCGAAGCATGGGCGGCACTCGGCGATGTTGCTCAGGTACCAGCGCTACGGTACGCCGCCTACCGAACCGGCTACCACCGCGGTCTCGATCGCCTTCGAGCCAACGGTTGGAGGGGCAGCGGATTTGTGCGCTGGCGCAGCGAAACGAATCGAGGTTTTCTTCGTTCGCTCAGCGGCCTCCAAGCGATCG
>JAACCU010000109.1 GCA_009937405.1 Actinomycetota bacterium | reverse complement strand
CCACGACGACGATCGCACCGCCGACGACGTCCACGACGATTGCGCCGTCGAATATCTCTCTGACTGTCGACGCCTACAAGCTGAAGGGCAGGAAGACCGCAGATCTTACATGGAGTGGTGCATCTGGTTCTCTGGTTGACATCGTTCGTGATGGTGTAGTGGTTGCCACCACCAACAATGACGGCTTCGAGACCGACGCCACCCGTGTGAAGGGTGGAGGATCGATGAGCTGGCAGATCTGCGAGGTTGGCAGCACTACCGCATGCTCTGAGGTCGTGACTTACACCTGGTAGAAGCGTTCTGTAGCTACTTGACGCGCTACAGCCAGCGGACCACACGCGGGTCTGCGGCAATCTAGAGTGATGGCATGGACGGAATTCATGACATGGGTGGGATGCACGGCTTCGGCGCGGTCAACGTCGATGCCGTGGAGTCCTCGCACTCGCTGTTGGGCACTCGAGCCCAGGTCATGGCCATGCTCTCGCTGGACGGGGTTCGCCCCGTGCTCGAGGAGCAAGACCCTGCCGCGTATCTACAGTCGCACTATCACGAGCGCTGGCTCACCTGCACCGAAGACCGGCTGGTCGATACGGGTACCGTATCCGACCAACAACTCGAGCGATGGCGCGAGATTTTCGAACACGACGCAACCGCAATGCCTCCCAAGACGGTCGCGGAGCAAGGAGTCGAAGGACTCATCGCTCACCTCACGACTACACCGCTGCTGCATGACTCGGTAGGCGGCCCGTTCTCTGCCGGCGAGCGCGTGCGGGTTCGCCGCATGGCGCCGATCGGACATCATCGCTGCCCCCGCTACATCCGGGGCGTGGTCGGGGTGATCGAGCGCGAACTCGGATCCGACGTGCTACCGGGCAGACCCCAAGACAGTGAACGTGAGGACGTCTTCACTGTCCGGTTCGACTCGGTGGATCTGTGGGGCGAACGCACGTCCGACGGTGAACCCGCCTACGACGTCTTCATCGATTTGTATGAGCGTTACCTGGAGCCGGTATGAGCCACGACCATGACCACGACGATTCCGGCGACCACGGACATAGCCACTACGACTCGCCGGCATCTCGGCGAGCTCGATCCTCGTTCGAGGTGCGGGCGATGGCGCTTGAGGCTGCCCTTGTCGAGAATGGCGTGCTCACCACCGACGCCATCGACGCGTTCGTGGACATCATGGAGCATCGGTTTGGCCCGCATCACGGTGCCCGAGCCGTGGCCAAAGCATGGTCTGACCCCGGATTCAAGCAGCGCCTCCTCGCCGATGCGAACGCGGCCTTGACCGACCTCGGAATCGGCGGCACGGAGGGCAACGTCCGAGTCGTCGAAAACACTGATGACATACACAATATGGTCGTCTGCACCCTGTGCTCCTGTTACCCATGGCCACTCCTCGGGCTTCCTCCCACCTGGTACAAGGACTACGCCTATCGTTCACGGGCAGTGTTGGAGCCTCGCAGCGTGCTGAAGGAGTTCGGTGTTGAGATCGACCCGGATGTGCGCATCGCCGTATGGGATTCGAGCGCCGAGGTCCGCTACTTCGTGCTGCCGCAGCGTCCGTCCGGTACCGAGCACATGAGCGAGGACGAGCTCGCCGTACTCGTCGACCGAAACTCCATGATCGGCACCGGGGTCGTACCCGCTCCGGCCTGACTCGCCGCCTAGGCGTGAACGAAGCTGTCGCCCAAGCGGTCGCTGGGATCAGCCGGGAGATCGAGGTACTGGCTGCGAATCTGGTCCCAGAGAGAGAGCCGTGACCAGTCGGGCTCGGCCAAGACGTGCTGGTCGTCGCTGAGGAAAGGGTTCGGCAGCAGGACCGTGAGCATCTGGTCACCGTCGCCGTTGAACATGCGCATCATCCAGGTTCTTGGCGCTCCGGCGATCCACTGCCGTTGGAGTTCGACTTGAGCGCACCGGCGGCGCTTCGCCAAGGCAGGTTCGACCGGGTGGCCGGGCATCCCCTTTTGTTGGCCGATGCAGAGATGAACGTGGGGCCCACCGAGATCGATGGTGACATAGCCGTCCAGCATGCTCAGTTGCGGTTGGGCAGTAGCCGCCAACTCGTAGACGGCGCCCTGGATGAGGGGTCCAAACCGGACATGTCGCCAGTGATCCTCGAAGATCATGGTCAGCAGTTCGAGCAGCATCTCTGGGCTGGCGGGAAGTGCGAACACCTCAAGGTCATCATGGTTCTGTTCGGTGGTTCGGTAGGAGGCCGCGGCAAGACGTTGTGAGTCAATCTGGTCTCGAGATGCCAATGACCGGGCGGTGACGAGCGCCTCGAGCGCAATCAACCAGGACTCGTAGTAGTCCCGGTGCTGATCGTCGGTGATAGTAACAATGAGTTGATCTCGGAAGTCGTCCCATTCGAGCCCGAGATTGGCGACCGTCTCGATTGCCATGGCTACGGCGCGCCCATGCCACGGCTCTTCGAATACGGGTTCGCCGTCGTCGCGCCGCGGCATCTCCGTGGCCCCAGCCATCGTCTCGGCTTCAGATCTGAGGTCGGCGTGTGTCTGGTCGGCGAGCGTCACGACCGCACCGTAGTGGATCGAGGGAGCAGATCAGGTGCGATCGACAATCACGGATCCAGCTTGGATGACGTGGGTCAGGGCGCGTTCATGGTCCGCAAACGCACGAAGGTCATCGAGTGGATTGATCGTGGAAATCACCAGGTCACCGTGCGCCTCGGGGGTGATCACTCCGATGAGTCCCTCCATTCGGCAGAGTTGCGCATTGACCGTCCACATCGAGTGGAGAATCTCCTTGGCGGACTGCACCTCTGCTCGAATCGCGAACTCCTGGTTCTGCATGGTCTGGCTTTCGCCGATGAGGTCGGTGCCGAACCCCATGACGACACCGGCGGAACGGGCAGTTTCGAGCGACGACAGGCCGGACGCGTAGATGACGGCGTTCTTCTCGAGATTGGCTTGAGGTAAGCCCATGGCCGCGCCGAACTCGTTCATGGCTTTGTAGGTGACCAGAGTCGGGACGAGTGTTGCGCCCGAGTCGGCCATCAGTTGAGCGGTCGCGAGATCCATGAGGTTTCCGTGCTCGACGCATTGCACCCCAGCGTTGATCGCCATTTGGATCGCCTCTGACGTGTAGCCGTGGCAGGTCACGTACGTGCCGCGATGCGATGCCTCGGTCACCGCAGCCTCGACTTCGTCGGGCGTGTACTGGACTGAATCCAGCGGATCTGATGGCGAGGCGACACCCCCGGAGACGTGAATCTTCAGAAAGTCGCTGCCGTCACGAAGAATGTGTCGGGCGGCTTTTCTCACTGCGTCGGCACCATCGGCGATGATTGAGAAGTGATCGGAGCGCAGCGAACATGCGCACGATGGAACTGCCCGCGCTCCGCCATCGGTGTCGCCATGGCCACCGGTCTGGGTGAGCATGTGTCCGGCTCGACCGATCCGAGGCCCGAGCGTGTTGCCGTTTCGAATAGCTCGCATCAGGCAGGTTACGTCTCCGCCGAGATCGCGAACGGTGGTGAAACCTCGCTCTACGGTTGCACGGGCGAGGCTGGCCATGACAATGCCGTATTCGACCTCACTCCATCGCACGAGGGCGCGGAAGTCGAACGAGGCGAGACGAAAGTGTGCATGACCGTCGATCAACCCAGGAAGGACGTAGCCGCCCGCCGCATCGATCGAAATATCCGCTGAGTCGGTGTCTTCGTCTCCGACGGCGACGATCAGTCCGTCTTCGATCACAACGGTGTCATCGTTGAATGACATGGTCGCTGTGTCGAGCACCGCACCATTTCTCACGACTGTCCTCATAGCGATGCTGTCCTCATAGCGGCGATCCTATGGTTCGAGAGGCGAGCGTTCAAACGGTTGCCGTTTACGAAGACTGAGGGTCGAATCGTTCGACTATGTCGAGGAACGCATCGATGTCGCCGTCGGTGATCTCAATACTCAGAGCGATGAAGCCTCTCCGAGCGAGATAGAAGCCTGCGTCGAGGCAGTGGAAAAAGAAAAGCTCTTTAAGTCGGTCGTCAGAGGTGACGAGATCACTCGCCGAGGTGATGGGACCGGCAGTTCCGTGCACGGTCATCAGCGACCCAACCCCGCTGACGTGCATCGCCAATCCGTTGACCTCGAAAGCCTGATTCATAGCCATCCGAAGCCGGTCTCCTCGCTGATGGGTTGCTCGCAGCACGTCTTCGGTGAGAACCTCGGTGAGCGTTGCCACACCGGCGGCCATCGAGAGAACGTTGTTGTTAAATGTGCCGGCATGGCCGAGTAAGCCACCGGCCGCAGGATCGAAGTGCCGCATCACGTCGGCGCGTCCACCGAAGGCCCCGAATGTGAGTCCCCCAGCGAGATACTTGCCAAGAGTGGTGAGATCGGGCCGGATACCGAGGAGGCCTTGTGCTCCACCCGTAGAGAAGCGAGAGGTCATGACCTCGTCAAAAATCAGCAGCGACCCGTGGGTGTCGCAGAGGTCCCGCAGCCCACTGAGGAATGGGACAGTGCCAGCGATGCACCCACCCGATCCCTGCATCGGCTCAACGAGAACCGCGGCGATGTCGGCGCCGTGCTCGTCGAATGCTGAGCTCACGTCAGCAAGGTCGTTGTAGTGGCAAATCACCCAGTCATGGGGAACGTTGACCGGGTTGTCGCCACCACCAAAGGTCAGCACACCGCCGTGGTAGCCGTTGACAAAAACGACGATTTTGCTGCGCTCGGTGTGATGGGTGGCGGCGGCCAACGCCAGCAGATTGGCCTCGGTGCCAGAGTTCGTGAACCGGACCTGTTGCATCGCCTCGAATCGCTCAACAAGTAGCTCGGCGAAACGAACCTCGTTGACATGAACAGAGCCGAGGGCCAAACCGTTGTCCAAGGCCGCCCGCACTGCATCAACGACAGGCCCGGGACTATGGCCCAAGAGGCCCGCGGTGTAGTTGCCGAGTAGATCGATGTAGCGATGTCCATCAACATCGTGCAGTTCCCGACCCTTTGCATCGGCCACTCGGAATGGGAACGGTGCGAAGTCGAGGACAGACCGGGTGTTGCCCCCCGGTTGCACCGTGCGAGCGCGGTCAAGCCAGTCCCGGCTCCTGGGGCGTTTGTCGGCATACGTGTGGCGGGCAACGGCGATGGCGTCGTCGAGGTTCACCGGGGCTGGTCGCCCTTCACGGTGATGCGGCGAACATGGCGACGTTGCCCGGCGTAGTCGTGCAGAGCGTGGTGTTGGACACTCCGGTTGTCCCACATGACGAGCGTTCCTGGCTCCCACCGAACGCGGCAGGTGAAGCGTTCCTGCACGGCATGATTGAGCAGGAACTCCAGCAGCATCTTGGACTCGTCGCGGGTCACACCGTTGATGCGGGTGGTGAACCCGCCATTGACATAAAGCGCTTTGCGTCCCGTTTCGGGATGGGTGCGGACCACGGGGTGGCGGGCCGTGAACCCCGCCGGGTCCGTGTCGTTGATGCGTATCGCTTTCGATTTGGTGGACGGTCCGCCCTCCCGGTACTGCTTCGCTGCGGAGTGGGTGGCGGTCAGCGCGCCAAGCATTCCCTTCATCGGGTCGCTGAGAGCGTTGTATGCCGCGATCTGGCTGGAAAAAAGCGTGTCGCCGCCGTATTCGGGTAGTTCGATGCCGTAGAGGATGGAGCCAAGGTCTGGTTCGGCGAGAAAAGTCACGTCGGTGTGCCAGCCTCCACCGAAGTTCAGTTGGTCGTTGGGTTCAGTGACAATGTTGAGCACCTCAGGAAACTCTGTGCTCCCTTCGACAAATGGGTGGAAATCCAGTTCGCCGAAACGGCGCCCGAATCGCATCTGTTGTTCAGGGGTCAGCGTCTGATTGCGGAAGACGAGAACGTGATGATCGAGTAATGCTTGGTGGATGGTGTCGAAGAGTTCGCCAGATAGGTCTTGGGCGAGCTCAACACCGCTGATCTCGGCGCCGAGTACGCCGGTGAGAGGTTTGATCACGGCCGGCAGAGAGATCGATGGCGTCATGGCAACACAATAGAACTGGATGGGCAGATATCGCCTAGTCTTTGGTGCGTGGGGACTCAAACGACTGACATCCTGACGCAGCGATATGGCCCAACCGAGGTTCTGACTCTCAACCGGCCAGAGTCGTTGAACACCTTCACCTCTGACATGCTCGACCACTTGAGCTGGTCGCTTCGCTCCGCTGCCACTGATCCCGGCTGTCGAGCAATTGTGGTGACTGGTGCTGGTGATCGTGCGTTTTGTGCCGGTGTCGACGTCAAGGCGGCAGCGGCGCTCGATGCTTCTTCGGGCTCGTCAGAGGATGGCACCACGGTCGACGATGCGCTCACCGGATTCGAACACCTGCATCTGAGCTTGAGTCATGTGGTGCGAACCATCCACTCGATCCCGCTACCCGTAATCGCTGCCGTCAACGGCGATGCAGTCGGCGGCGGCTTCGCCTTGGCGGCGGCGGCTGATTTGAGAATAGCGACAAGCAACGCCACGTTCTCCGATGGCTTCGTCAACCAAGGAATCTCGGGTTGCGAGATGGGTCTGTCGTACTTCCTGCCCAAGTTGGTCGGTGCCTCAGTTGCCTTCGACTGGATGTTGACTGGCCGCCGGGTGGATGCCGACGAGGCATGTCAGGTTGGTCTGGTCAGCCGGGTCGTTGACAACAGTGAACTATTGACCGCTGCGCTTGAACTGGGTGAGATGACCGCGGCGAACGCGCCGAGGGCCAACTCCACCGCCAAGGAAGTCATGGCCACTGACCCCCATCTTGATGACGCGGATGGGGCCCGGCAGTCGTTCCTCGAAAAGCGCAGGCCTTATTTGTCGGACCCAGAGACCCCTTAGCCGTTAGCCCGACTCGTAGGCATCGGCGAGCAGATCCACCGACCGTAAGCGCTCACCGATGGTGAGTGACGCATGCACGGTGATCAGTTCGTCGACACCGGCCTCCTGGGCAAAGTTGTCGAGATACCGCTTGACGAGATCTTGTGTCCCGGCCGCGGTGTAGTGAGCCATCTGCACGATCTGGTGGCCCTGGGGTGAAGCGATGATGTCATCGGCCTCCTCGTCGGTCAGCGCACGCGGGGCACGAAGGAAGCGGGCCACCCGACGCCGTTTGACCGCAAGGAACTGACGCTGAGCGTCCTCATCGGATTCTGACGCGATGACATTGATCCCGGCGATGACGTAGGGCTCAGCGAGCTGCTCTGAAGGTTCAAAGTCTCGTCGGTAAAGGGCGACAGCATCAAGCAGTTGGCCCGGAGCGAAATGCGAGGCAAACCCGTACGGGAGGCCGAGCTTCGCCGCGAGTTGCGCCCCGAATAGCGATGATCCGAGGATGTACAGCGGCACGTTGGTACCCGTCCCAGGTACAGCCTCAACCCCGGGGATGAGTGACTCGCCGCGCAGGTAACCCTGGAGTTCGAGCACGTCCTGTGGAAAACGGTCTGATGCGCGCATGTCCATCCGCATCGCGTGCATCGTGTTCTGGTCGGTGCCGGGGGCGCGACCCAAGCCGAGGTCGATACGGCCCGGGTGCAGCGTCTCGAGCGTCCCAAACTGCTCCGCGATCACGAGCGGAGAGTGGTTGGGAAGCATTACACCACCGGAACCAAGACGGATGGTCGATGTGTTGGCCGCCACGTGAGCGATCAGGACGCTGGTCGCGGACGAGGCGATTGAGCTCATGTTGTGGTGCTCGGCGTACCAAATCCGGTTGTAGCCCCGCTCCTCGGCCCGCTGGGCCACGGCGACGCTGTTCGCGAATGCGTCGGCTGGGGTTTCGTCTTGGCTGACTATGGCCAGATCGAGAATCGACAGGACAGGTTCGGGGCTGGTCACATCGCACAGCATGCCGGAGCGCTGCCCCTTCGCGATAGTTGGGCGTTGGGAATCAGGGCATCAAGTTGTCACTGGGCGCAGTAACGCGGCGACAGTGACCGCACCCGCCAGCAGCGCAGCTTGGCTGTGTTCCTTGGCCTTTCCACGGTGACGAACCAGCTCGAAGTCTTGAGTCCTGGAGGTGGATCAGAGGAACGTGGCGAAGTCCTCGATGGGTAGTCGATTCGTGCTCAGCGAGTTGATCGGGTGGGATCGGTCGGACTTGCCGATGGCAACACCACAGAAAAGCATAAGGTCGTCGGGAGCACCGGTGAAACTCTGAATCTGCTCGTGAGCGGTCGACCAGGCTTCCTGAGCACACGTCTGGTAGCCGGCCTCTTCGGCGAGGAGCATGCACGTCTGTAAGAACATGCCGAGGTCTGACCATTGGGGCAGACCCATTCGATGATCGACGAAGCAGAAAATCGCTGCTGGCGCACCGAAGAATTCCATGTTTCGGGAAAATTGCTTCAGCCGTCCCGGCTTATCATCGCGGCCGACCCCAATCGTGGCGTACATCTCTTCACCGACCTCATATCGGCACGTGCGGTACGGCTCCCAAAGCCTGGGTGGATAGATCTGGTACTGGAGTGCTTCTGAGCTCGGTGAGTTGGCCAGGTGTTGCAGGAATGAGGCCATCGATTCGTCATTGATGACCCACACCCTCCAAGGTTGGAGGTTGCCGCCGGATGGCGAACGGGATGCTTTCTCCAAGAGTTCCTGGATCACGTCGTTACTGATTGGGTCGGGAAGAAAGGATCGGACTGACTTTCTCGCCATTACTGCATCTGTCACCTTCATGTGGGTGCCTCCAGGGCAGGCTTGTCGTAGAGCTCTCGGGGGTGAAAGATGCCTGAGAGGTGGGTGGCTCGGCGTTGAAACAGCCAGCCATCTGCGGTTTCGACACAGAAACTCTTGTAGTACCCGGTCTGGACGGCGACCGGCTGCGGGTGAGTGGGAAGCTGCTGCCAGTAGATAACGGCGGTTGTCATTGCCTGGATCGCTCCGTTCTCGATGGGACCGAACACGGTGTTGAGCATCAGGTGCCGGGTTTCGATCTGCCATCGCTTCAACATCGTCGTCCGTGCCGACATCCCTTCGAGGATCGATTCGCGCCCGACCGTTTGTTGTGTTGGTTCCTTGGTGCCGTTCACAAAGAAGGTGAGTTCTGCGTCTTCGGTGAACAGCGACGCGGTGGCATGTGCGTCGCGACTGTCCCAGGCATAGCTGTAATTATGGATCATCTGCTCTACCGCCTGCCTGCTGGCGCAATCATCGCCAATCAAGGGGTCAGCCGCATATGGAGCGATGTTGAGCGGATTGATCTGTGGTGCCTCTCGCATAGCCGAGCACCGTACTGCTCATTGGCTAGGCGCCGGAAACCATCTGTGGGCGGTAGGGAGGCACGATCATCGCCATCTCCGAAGAGTCGGTGGCTAACGCGCCTTGGGTGCTTGATCAGGCCCACTCGACGATGAACCAATTCGATGGGCTTCTGCGGCGCGATGAGGTTGATTTCTGGCAAGGGATGATCGTGGCCCGTTGGTCTGAGCTAGCCAGCGACGAGATGCGACGGTTGACGGTCATGCTGGGCATCGATGAATGCTTTGGCGTCATCAGCACGGCCATCATTGATGTATGCGGCAAGCAACGTGTTGGCGATCAGGTCACGCTGGGCGCGGCTTCCCCCGATGCGGACGACTTGATCCATCACCGGTTCGAAGATGTCGACAGCCGTAGACCAATGGCCCGCAGCGTATGCCTCATAGCCCCGAGTCAATGTTGCGGCAGTGGTCTCGGCAGGGAGACGGCCTGCCTCACCGAGCTCTTGGAGTTGGCCGATGCACGAGGACAGCTTCTCGTCTTCTCCGAGCGCGGCATAGGCAAGGCCAGCGTGAGCGTCCACAAACACGATGGGGCGACGGAAGCTCTCCTCGTAGTAGTCGCGGATTGTCTCCCAGCGATCGCGGTTACGAGGGACCCCGGCCAACTCGGCGCGCCACAGGAATGAGGAGGCATCTGTGAATACGTTGATCGACGGACTCTGGGTCGAACCTGGGAAACAGTGGTCCTCGAGTGTTTGGATGGCTGCATCGTGCTGACCATCGGTCAGGAGCAAGAGCGCGTAATGCCACGAGACATGGCAGTGGAGCAGGCCTTGGCGATCGGCGCTTGGAATCCAATCTGACATGAAGGCGAGCGCTTCCTCATCGGCGCCTTCTTCGTAGAGCGCATGGGCGAGGGTGTGGGCCCCGTGGGAGTTGGATGGTCGCTGCACCAGCGACCGTTGAGCGAGATCTCGTCCGCGTTCCCATGCCCCGGTTTCAACCAGCGCGAAGGCGTGCACCGTCTGAAACCACCAATCGTCGCCATAGTGCGTTGCCAGCGGCTCCAGGAACGCGAGTTGTTCGGCCTCGCGATCGATCCGTCCACTGAAGCCGATGGTGCCGAATACGCCACATGCTGGAGCTAGCACAAAGGCATCGCGTGGATAGTCGGTCAGGTGTTCTTTGGTCAGTTCGAAGGACTCAGGGACCTGGCCGTTCACGATGTTGCGGAGGATCTCGACATGTTGTTGTTCGCGAATAGTTGCTGACGCGGAGAGATGGCTGGCGGTCTCGAGTGCTACTCGCGCATCCTTGCCTCGCCCCATCAGGTGGTGCTGGCGACCAATGGCGGCATGGGCCAGTGCAAAATTGGGATCCGCTTCGATGGCTATGGCGAGGATATTCTCGACGTGGCCATCCGCGGCAAGGACTCGATCAACGGCCTCGACATAGGCGTTGCGAGCCTCCTCCGACGAGGTGGTGACTTCGAGGCCATAGCGGTCTTGCAACGGTTTGCTCCTTCTTCGCTCTGATCGGTCTAGCGCCACATAGGCGGTGGTGTCGTATCAAGCAGCTCGGTGCGGTTGAAGCTTGAGTTCAGGAATCCGACCGATAGTTCGTTGGACGGGGAGAGACAAGGACCACATGGCGGCTTCGGTCATTGGCCGGGCGTTTGCGCTCGATGCGTTAGTCGGGTGTGACTTGGAAGATGCCCTCGATCTCGACCGCGATGTCGAAGGGCAACTCGGCCATACCCACAGCGGACCGGGTATGGATACCTGCGTCACCGAAGACATCGTGCATGAGTTGGCTGCAGCCGTTGATCACCGCCGGCGTCTGGTTGAACCCGGGAGCGCAGTTGACCATGCCGAAGATTTTCACGACGCGAACGACCCGATCGAGCGTTCCCAGCCTGTCTCGTGCGGCAGCGAGCAGTTGCAGACCGGTGAGGCGGGCGGCGGTGAAGGCCTCATCGATATCAAGATCACTACCGACTTTCCCCGTGACAAGCCCCGCGTCAGAGATCGGACCATGTCCGCCGATGTGAAGCATGTCATCGACGAGAACTGCGGAAACGTAGAGCCCGGCGGGCGCCATGGCTGCGGGGAGTGCGATTCCTGCCGCCGTCAGTCTCGCTTCATGGCCAGTATCGCTGGTCGACGGATTATCGAT
>JAACCU010000108.1 GCA_009937405.1 Actinomycetota bacterium | reverse complement strand
GAAAGCGGCGAGAACCCAGCCCAGCTGAGGATCAATGTCACCTCCCCGAACGGCACCACCCAGGCTGGCCTCGAGGTATTCGCCGAGGCTGACTTCATGGGCTTGGTCGCCCGGGTTGTCAAGGCGGCCGCCGATCGTTCCCGTGAGCTGGGTGGATAGCGTCATCTCGTGAGCTTGCGCTTCAACACGGTTTCCTTCATTTCTGACTTCGGCCTCACTGACGAGTTCGTCGGCGTAGTGCACTCGGTCATCTACTCGATCGCGCCTGATGTGCGCGTCGTCGATATCACCCACGGCGTCAACCCGCACGATGTGCGCGGTGGCGGGCTCGCTCTCGCTCGTGCGGCCAACTATCTGAACCCTGGCGTGGTCGTAGCTGTCGTCGACCCTGGCGTCGGCACGAATCGCCGGCCGGTGGCAGTCGAGGTTGGTCACGGTGCGTCGATTCTCGTCGGACCGGACAACGGGCTGCTGGGGCCAGCGGTCGCCCTCGTCGGTGGCGCTACCCGAGCCTTCGAGATCCGCAATCCTGACTACACGCTTCCCCTTGGTGGGGGCACCACCTTCGACGGCCGCGATGTCTTTGCTCCCGCGGCAGCGCATCTCTGCAACGGGGTGCCGATCGAGGCGCTTGGTCCCGAGATCGACCCGGCTCTTCTTGTCCCGGGGGTCATGCCGCTTTCGCACTTCGTCGATGGTGCACTCACCTGCGAGGTGTTCTGGGTCGACCACTACGGTAACTGCCAGCTCAACGTGGCCCCCGACGAGATCGATGGGTTCGGTCGCGAGATGGAGATTGAGGTTGCCGGCGAGCCGCGACTCGCCGTGCGCGTCGATGCCTACGAGAAGATCCCGGTCGGCACCGTTGGACTCATCATCGACTCGAGCGGACTTGTCTCGGTATCCATTGCTCGCGGCTCAGCGGCCGCCGAGTTGGGTCTTGGTGAAGCCATCGAGGTGAAATTGCGGGCACTCGACGAAGGCGATCGGGGCGGAGCGGTCACGAACGTCCAACTCGGCCGCCGAACCGGAGAATCATGAGAAGTGGCACCACCATCACCATCGCTATTTTGCTGCTGATGCTCCTCGGCGCTGGAGCGCTTCAGTTTGTCCTACTCGCCCGCTGAGTAACCGGCTGCCCTGTCGGCAAAGCACGCATGGGCTCTACCAAAGCACGCATGGGCTTTGTCCCCAGGCGTGCTTCATCAGGTCGAGGCTGCGATTCGGTCACGGGTGAAGCGCGAGGCGCCGCGCCAGACGAGCAAGAGTGCGATGAGCCACAGCAGACCACCAACGCCGATCGAGACTTCGATGTCGACGAGTAGCAGGCCCGTTGACTGGCCGACAGCGAGGAAGATGAGCGGCAGAATCACTGCTCCGCCGAGCTGGTTTGCTTCTTGACTTGTTCGGGCCCGCGCTGACACGCGGACCATCACGCCGAGACCAACCATGGCAACAGCAGGCGCGACCCACAAGACCATGACGAGCCAAAGCTGGTTGGGGACAATTAAGCCGTCGACGTGTTGCCAGGAAACTGCGTTGGCAACGACGGTGAAGGCGGCAAAGCCCCCCCAGGTGACCCCAAGAGCTGGGATGTAGCTGGTGAGGAGTTTGGCGAGAAACAGATCGCGGTCGGTGATCGGGAGGTGCAGCAGCATCTCCATGGTGCGGCGTTCCTTCTCGCCGGCGAAAGCATCAGCGGCAATGACCGCCGAAACCATCAACGGCACGATCATGAACAGTGGCGCCAGCAAGTAGCCGAGGACCAGGCGAAGCAGCTGCTCCTGTGGTGGGTGAGCCAGGATCTCCGCCGCCAGTACGTTGGGCACGGCATTGAGAAAGCCGAGGGCGGCATTGTTCTGACTGCCCGCCCGGGCGGCAGCGAAACCGATCACCAGCGGCAACACGACCATCAGAAGCGTCGGCACCAGCATCATTGGCAACACGACAGCTTTGCTGCGTCGAATGGCTCGCAGGTCGCGGTCGACGATGGCCCAGATGACGGGCCAGTCGCGACCGCGGCGAACTGCGGGGACTACGTGCGGTGCGGTAGACGGCGTGATCACGACACCGATTTCGTGGTGAAGGATTCCTCGAGCGCAAAGTAGACGTCCTCCATTGACGCCTGCCGGAGGCTGGCCCCGAACACATCGATTTCGTTGGCGGCCAGCTCTCGCAGCACGGTTGCCATAACCACGCGATCGCGAACGCCGACGGTCAAGCCCGCGGCCCGAGCCGAAACGTGAAGAACGCCGTCGAGCCGTTCGACCAGTGCGACCACCTCGGTGGTCGGTGGCTGACCGAGATCGATATCGGCGGGGATGCCGTCCCAAAGCTCAGCGGCGAGTTGGTCTGGCCTGCCGCTGGCGCGAAGGCGACCGTGATCAAGCACAGCCATGCGGTCGGCGATGCGACCTGCTTCGCCAAGGAAGTGGGTGGCAAGCACAACGGTTCGACCTTGCTCGCGCGCCAAAGAGCCTATGAGGTCGGTGACGTCACGAGTCGCGCTCGGATCGAGGCCTGACGTCGGTTCGTCAAGAAAGAGAATGTCGGGATCGTGCAGGAGGGCGCGGGCCAGAGCGATGCGCTTTCGCTGACCGGTTGAGAACCCGACCGTGCGCTGGTCGGCCTGATCGTTCATCCCGAACCGGTCGAGTTGGACGTGGACGCGATCGCGGGCTTCGGACTTGGAGTAGCCGCGCATACGCGCCGTGTATTCGAGGTTTTCGCGGGCCGTAAGACGGTCGTCGAGCCCTGCATTCTCTGTCAGCACGCCAGTCCGGCGGCGCACGGCATCGCCGTCGGTCGCCGGGTCGAGTCCGAGCACCGAGGCGTGGCCAGAATCGGGAGCGAGAACACCGTTGAGAAGCCGAACCGTGGTGGTCTTACCTGCCCCGTTTGGGCCCAGCAAGGCAAGCACTTCGCCTCGGTGAACGTCGAGGTCGAGCCCGTCGAGCGCGACTTGTCCGTCAAAAGAGCGTGTGAGCGAGTTCGCGGTGATGACGGGATCAGGCATCATCGAGTTCAGGTACCGACGAGCTCCACCATTCCGACCAGGATCACGACTCGGGCAGCATCGATGGACGGTGGCGCAAGCGGAGGAAGCGTGGTGCTCGGCGGGGGGCTAGTCGTTGGTGGCGCGGTTGTGGCTGTCGGGGGGCTAGTCGTTGGGGGCGCGGTTGTAGCTGTTGGGGGCGCGGTTGTGGCTGTCGGGGGGCTAGTCGTTGGGGGCGCGGTTGTAGCTGGAGGCGCTGTCGTTGTGGTGGCCGCCGTTTCGCCGGGCACCTGGATGAATCGATGGGTGGTATACAGCGCGTTCTCGAGCCAGACGACGCCGACGCCGATTTGTGTGAAGTCTGGGTCGATGATGTTGCGGTAGTGGCCGGGACTGGCGACAAATGCGTTGACGAGGGTTTGGACGCCTCCGCCGATGCCGACGTTCTCACCCATCTTTGACCACGGGCCGTTGTAGCCGGCGCTGATCGGGTCGGCGTGGAAGATGCTGCCGGCGTCTGCCATCACCTGGGCATGGCCGCGCGAAAGGTTGGAGAGCTGGGAGTTCAGCGTGAGTGCAGGAAGACCAACACTGGCTCGTACCTGATTCAGAGCGGAGACAAAGGCGGCCTCGTCTGAGCCGCTGGCTGACGCTTCATCGGCGCTTCCAGCGGTGAGGGCGGCGACCATCGTGAGTAAGACAGCACAAATAGTCCCAAAACGGACCGAGAACCCTGGTTTTGACGAAGAATTGCTTGAGCGTTGCATCTGAGTATCTCTTTCGGCTCGCGCGCCCCTGGTCTTGAGGGTGAAGTGCAGATCCCCCCAGTAGTTCCGAATGTCTTCGGCGTGCCACAATCATTGGGATGTCCATTCCCAAGGGAACCCCGTGAACCTCGCCAGTCTCATTGATGACCATCCAACCGATCGCACAGCGATCGTTGCCAGCGGCGATCGCATCTCCTATGGCCGTCTTCGCGAAGAGGTTGCAAAGACCCGAGGCGTGCTCGAGTCGTTAGGACTCAAGCCGGGGGATCGAGTGGCGATCCTGTGCGGGACGAACTTTCGGTTCGTGCGAGCATGGTTCGGCATCCTTGGCGCCGGGATGGTGGCAGTGCCGCTCAACCCGCAGAGCCCGGCCCGTGAGGTCGAGCGCGAGTTTGCTGCGGCCAACGTGCGGGCAGTCATCGCCGGCCCGGCCGGAGTCTCTGTCCTCCGCGATCTTGACCGCGCGGAGCCCCCAGCGCTCGAGCATGTCCTTGTCCCGGCTGGTGTTGAGATTGATGGCGCCGTTGACCTCGACACGCTTCGAGAGGACATCAAACCCGCTGAGCAGATCGACCGCGACGATGACGACCTTGCTGCTCTGCTATTCACCAGCGGAACCGCCGGTGAGCCCAAGGCTGCGATGCTCACTCACGGGAACCTCGCCGCCAACCTGCGCCAGGTTCAGTCAACGGGCGGACGGATCGCTCGTCCCGATGACGTCGCCCTTTGTGTTGTTCCGCTCTTCCACGTGCTCGGGCTCAACTCCATTCTCAATCTCACGCTCTGGATCGGGGCCACTCTGGTGCTGGTCGAGCGTTTCGATCCGGTCTCCATGTTTGAGACTGTGGCGGAGGAGCGGGTGAGCATCTTGGTCGGTCCCCCAACCATGTGGGCTGCGATGAGCCAGGTTGAGCTTGTATCCGGCGACGCACTATCGACGGTTCGACTAGCGGTCTCGGGTGCGGCACCGCTGCCGGACCGGATTGTTGGAGATGTCATGGGTCGCTTCGGCGTGCGGATCTTCGAGGGCTACGGCCTGACCGAAGCATCGCCGAGCGTCACGGTGTCAACAGAAGACGAGACCCCGGTCGGCAGTATCGGCCGTCCCCTCCCCGGCCTCGAGGTGAGGGTTGTCGATACTGATGGCGGCGACGTCTACGTCGGTGACGCCGGTGAGATCCTCGTCCGTGGCCCCAATGTCTTCCTCGGTTATCTCGGCGACGATTACGCCACCTTGCGTGCGCTTGATGGTGAGGGTTGGCTCCACACCGGGGATGTCGCCGTGGTGGATGACGACGGCTACCTCTACATCGTCGACCGACTGAAAGACCTCATCATTGTCTCCGGTTTCAACGTGTACCCCGCCGAAGTCGAACGGGTCCTCAACGCTCATCCCGCCGTGGCGGAGTCCGGTGTGATTGGTGTCGCTCACCCTCACAGCGGCGAAGCGGTGAAGGCATTCGTGGTCGCCGAACGTGGGCGCGTCATCGAAGAGGACGACCTGATCGAGTGGTGCGCCACTGAACTCGTCCGCCACAAGTGCCCGACCAAGATCGATGTGGTCGACGAGATCCCTCGGGGCCTCGGCGGCAAGATCATCCGCCGCAAACTCGGCACCTGATTGGTGCGAGCCAAGCGACTCGGCGAGGGGCCGATCATCTCGGCCCACTCGGACCCGAGCATTGGACGCAACATTCAGGGACCGTCGGTCATCGGTGTGCCGGGCTGGGTGACGGATCCACTTGGCCGCTTCTACCTCTATTTCGCCGACCACAAGGGCGGCCACATTCGCCTGGCCCACGCCGATGCAGTTGAGGGGCCGTGGACCGTTCACTCACCCGGCGCACTCCAGTTGGCCGACTCGCACTTTCTGACCGAAGAGATCGAACTCGACGATGCCACGTTTGCCTCTATTGAGGCGACGTACTCTGCGGCGCTCGGCGATGCGTCGCCAATGGACCTTCGCTCCGATCTGGTCACTGTTCACATTGCTTCACCTGATGTGCACGTCGATGACGACCGCCGTGAATTCGTCATGTACTTCCATGGCCTCGAGTCGCTGGGGGTCCAGTCTTCACGTCGCGCAGTGTCCTCTGACGGCCTCCATTTTGTTGCGGCGCCGTCCATCCTTGGCCCCTCCTACTTCAGGGGCTTTTTGTACGCCGGCTGGCACTACGCGCTGGTCATGCCGGGAAACGTCCACCGCTCGGTCGATGGCATTGCCGACTTCATCACGGGTCCCACGTTGTTCGAACCTGCGATGCGTCACTCGGCGGTCCGAGTCGTCGGCGATTGGCTCGAGGTCTACTGGACGCGAGTGGGCGACAACCCCGAGCGGATCTATCGCTCCATGATCGATCTTCGTTCCGACTGGATGGACTGGTCGGTTAGCGACCCGACGGAGATCTTGCGGCCTGAACGCGACTGGGAGGGCGCCGCTGAACCTTTGGCGCCGTCGCTTCGCGGTGCGGCCAACGAGCTCGTTAATCAGCTGCGCGATCCTTGCATTTTGGAAGACGACGGCCGCACGTTTCTCTTTTACGCCAGCGGCGGTGAGTCTGGGATCGGTCTCGCCGAGTTGTTCGGATAGCGCTAGAGAACCGAGCGAATGGACTTTCGCCAGGTGAGGCTGGTGGCAACAACGATGGTGACTGCGCCAACGGTGCGCATCGTGTCGATGGGTCCCATGATTCTCGACAGCGCGGCGGCGATGCCGGCGCCGATTGGAAGCCCGCCCATAAACCCCATCATCATGAGCCCCATCACGCGACCCATCATCTCCGGTGGAGTGTTTTGCTGTAGGACGGTGCGATGGCTGGTCATGGCGATGCCGGCGTTCATCCCCCAGGCCAACATCACGGCAATTGCGATGAAAACGTCGGGCGCGAAGCTGAGCGAGAGCTGGCCGCCACCAAGCCCGACACCTATGCAGATGGCCATGTTTCTGCCATGGCGGACGTTGGTCCGGTTTGCCATGAATGCCGAGCTGATGAGCATGCCGAAGCCGAACGCCCCGAGCACCGTGCCCGCGCTGGCGGCTTCGCGCTCGAAGACGTCTTCGACCACGCGAGGCATCGAGATCTGCATGACTGCGAATGAACTCCCAAGAACCAAGCTGATCAGCAGAAGGCTGCGGATCGGCTCGGTTTGTGCCGCGTAGGCGAAACCCTTCCGGATCGACTTTCCGAGGCTTTCTGAGGCTGTCTGTTTGGACCCGTCGGTGATCTTGTCGGGTGGGATCACAACCTTGCGGATGTTGAACAGCGCGATCAGAGCGAACACGGTGAGAAGCGCGAATCCGCCGGCGTCGCCCAGGATCTGAATGGCTACGCCGGCGATTATCACGCCGCTGAAGCCGGCGGCATGCATGGCGCCGTTTTGAAGTGCCACGGCGTTCATTAGCCGGTCGCCGGGTACGAGCAGCGAGACCATCGCGTTCAAATTTGGAGGGTTCACTGTGATCATGGTGCCGATGAAGATGGCGGCCACGCCGGTCCAGAACGGGGTTGCCCACCCGGCGGCAATCACCGCGGTGAAGATGGCGAGGCCGACGATGAGGGCCGTTGTCCACACGATGAACAACCGCTTGCGGTCGACGCGATCTGAGTAGGCCCCAGCGGGGAGCGACAGCAGCATTGAGGGAAGGCCAAGACAGATGGCAACGAGCCCTTCGGCGGTTGTCCAGTCGGTGAGCGTGACTACGAGCCACACAAAGGTGAACCGCAAGGTGCCGTTGATGCCGGCGACGAAGGTCTGGGCGAGCAGGAAGCCCCGGTAGTTCTTATCTTTCAGGAGCTCGCCGGCAGGGTTCGACATGAAGGTGTGAGACTAGTGAGATGGGCCGCTTGTGCGATTGTGATTGTGAATTTGTGCACAAGCTCGTACGTTGGTCATATGGTCGGATCGGGACACATCCCCGAAGCAACTGTGGCTCGGCTCCCGCTCTACCTGCGGGCGCTTGGCGAGATCGCGTCATCTGCGCAGAGCACCGTTTCGTCTGAAGAGCTGGCCGATCTTTCCGGTGTGAACGCCGCCAAAGTTCGCAAGGACCTTTCCTTCCTCGGTACCTATGGCACCCGCGGGGTCGGCTATGGGGTCGACTATCTGAAGTTTGAAATCAGCCGTGCGCTTGGTCTGGCCAACACCTGGCCGGTCGTGGTGTGCGGCCTCGGCAACCTTGGCCGCGCTCTCGCCAACCACACCGGGTTCACCGATGCCGGCTTCCCGGTTGTCGCAGCCGTTGATATTGATCTCGATAAAGTCGGCGGCACCATCGATGGTGTACCTGTGTTTGCGCCCGTAGACCTCAGCGAAGTCGTCAATGAGTTCGAGATTGCCATCGGTGTTATCGCTACGCCGGCGAGTGCAGCGCAGGGAGTTGCCGCCGCACTCGTCGAAGCGGGGGTGAAGTCGATCATGAGTTTCGTCCCGACGGTCCTGGTCGTCCCCGACGACGTTGAGCTGCGTGTGGTCGATTTGGCCACCGAGCTCCAGATTCTTGGCTTCCATTTG
>JAACCU010000107.1 GCA_009937405.1 Actinomycetota bacterium | reverse complement strand
TCTTCGTCGCTGGGGTCGGGTGCCGTAGTAGTGGCCGGTGCTTCCGTCGTTGTGGTCGTCGTTGTGGTCGTCAACGTGGTGGTTGGGGCTTCGGTCACCGTTGTTGATGTGGTGGGCGAACTTGTCGAGGAAGGCGTCGCCTCTTCGTTTGAACCGCCACATGATGTCGTCAAAATGAGCACACAGAGCGCTCCGCCAGCCAGCCACCTCATAGTGGTAGCTGAAACTACACGAAAGTCACGCTCGGGCCAAGGGTCAACTTGTTGAGCGCCCACTCTTGACGAAGTAACTAAAAACTGCATGAAATAGCATGATATGCCTTTCAATCATGAATCGGACCTGCTGCTCTTCGATGTTGATCGGGTTGATGAACTTGCGCAGCTCATGTCGCAAACCTCCCACCAACTGTTGATGGACTCGTTCAGCATCAGCCGGATCCTCGACGACGCCACAATCTTGCTTCGAGCCGATGCCCGAGCGTTCGGGCGCGGCGATCCAGATCTCCGACTCCAGCGAGCCGCCAGAGAGGTCGAGGACCTGGCCCGCGATCTCCATCATCGAAGCGCCAGTGTCCGCCAGCACCATGCCGACCGCGCCCTACTGGCGTCATTGAGCGGTCGCATCATTGGATGGGATGGCCCACCCCGCGATCTGCTAATTCTTGATGCTCAGACACAACGTCACACCCTGCTGCTCTCACTGTTAGACGGTGACATGCTCGCTGCAAGTCTGGTGAGCGGAGCCCTCGACCGAGGACTCAGCTACCCCGACGCGCTTGATGCTGTTCACCACCAGATGGTCATCAACGCTCGCGCCGACGGACTCGTCGACGCGTTCGGCATCACCATGGTCGAAGCCCAGAACTGGGTCATCCGGATCGACCTCGACCTTCTCCGCGTTCAGGCTCTCGGTTACAGCCTCGCCGAGGCCGAAGCCACCGTCTCACTCGCCGTTCACTACTCCGCCGATCTCGACACGGCGATCGCCTACGCCCAACGCACCAACACCAGCCTCATCGAATCCATGGGCAAGGTGATCGCCGGCACGGGACTGGGTCTCACCGCCGCCGAGTTTGATGCGCTCACAGGGCTCAGCGACCACTTTGCCCAACTCGACCGTCTCCCCGGCAGCGGCATCACCAACGACAAGGTCACGATCGCCGAACTTGAATACATCGTGGCCAACGAATGCCGCTTCGCCGACAGCCAAGTTCTCGCCGCAACGGCCCTTCTTGCCAACCCCGAACTCGTCAGCCGCCTCGACACGGCTCGCGACAACAACGACATCCTCGGCCCCGACCGATTCGGCGACACTCGACCCGGCGACGGCGTCATCTCGCTCGACGACCTCGAAGCGTTCATGTACAAGGCGCAGCTCACCCATATCCTCTCCCCGTTCATTGACGAAATCGACATCGCCTCCAACCCGACAGGCGTCATCGACGGCATCCATTCCCGCGGCGACCTCGAAGCGTTCCTTGCCGATGCGCCCGCTAACCCCACACCCGAATCGGTCACCACCGCCCTCACCGCTGCCCTCGAAAACGGCTGGTTCGACCAGAACTGGTTCCAAGAACACCGCGAAGAACTTGCCTACGCGGCGGCGATGGTTGCCGGCGGCACCGTCGTCTTCCTCAGTGCCGGACTCGGTGCCCCCGTGCTCGTCATGGCCGGCGTGGCCGGCGGAACCGCCGCGGGCGCCACAGTGCTAGCTGTCAACGCCATGACCGACGACGACTTGACCAATGGCCTTGTCCGTGGCGTGACCGCCGGCGTCATCATCGGGGTCAGTTCCGCGTCGATGGTGCACAGCGCGGGAACCGCCGCCACCGCCACCGGCACTCATCGCACAGCCGCCACAGTGAAAGCGGCGGCCGAAGCCACCGGGCTCGTATCAGCCGGCGCAACCGACATCCTCATGCCCGAACACATTGAGGAACCCGTCAAGGACATAGCGGGCATCGCCAACAAACCTCTTGTCGGCGTCAGCATCCGCAACTCAAAAAAACTCACCGATCTTGCTGGTCCAGCCGCCTCAGAAATCGTCTTCGAATAGTGGCCGGCATTTGACCTACGGTGAGTGAATGGTTCGCCTTGCTGATGTGCCAGAAGCCGAACGCCACGTGATTCTCGGTCTCGGCCTACCGACCTACGACACGAACCCTGCCGTGGTGGGCCCCCCGTTGAAGCAACGTCGGGTGGCCGTGGTCTCCACCGCAGGGCTACATCGACGCAACGATCGGCCGTTCCGACCCGGCGAAGGGGACTATCGCGTCATCCCCGGTGACACCGCCGCCGGCGACATCGTGATGTCGCACGAATCACCCAACTTCGACCGCACCGGCTTCCAAGCCGACGTCAACATTGTCCTGCCCATCGAACGTCTTTGGGAAATGGCCGCCGACGGAGAAATCGGATCCGTGGCCGACCTCCACTACTCGTTCATGGGCGGCACCGATCCCGAATACATGGAGACAACGGCACACGAACTCGCTCGTCACCTGACCGCCGACAAGGTCGACGCTGTGCTGCTCGTTCCCGTTTGACCAGCTTGCACGCGCGCCGTTGGCGGGCTTTCACACTTCCTCGAAACCGATGGTTTGGCGACGACCCAAATCAGTCTTGTGCGCGAACACTCCGAAGCGATGAAGCCACCTAGGGCATTGTGGGTGCCCTTTATTCTCGGCCGTCCGCTCGGCAAACCCAACGACGCGGCGTTCCAACGCCGGGTCCTTCGAGGCGCCCTCGACCTCCTCGAACGTCCCCGGGGAGACGTCCCCATCCTCGTCGACCACACCGAGGAGGCC
This sequence comes from Actinomycetota bacterium, assembly GCA_009937405.1. Lineage (GTDB taxonomy): Bacteria > Actinomycetota > Acidimicrobiia > Acidimicrobiales > Aldehydirespiratoraceae > JAACCU01. The sequence continues at coordinate 7,050 of JAACCU010000107.1, read as the reverse complement.
GACGGGGCAACCGAACTCGATGGCCGCGCCTGCCCGGTCAACTACGCGCCGATCAAGCACGACGGTTCGCTTGCCAACCGACTCGCGGACGAGATCGTGTCACTCGCCACCTGGTACGAGCTGAGCGTCGAACGAACCGGGCGCACAGTTTTCGGTAGTGCCGCCATGACGATCGGCGAGGTCACCGACGCGCTGGTCGCAGCAGCAGAAGGCGTCGTCGCGGCAAATACCGAGCAACTCAGTACGGGCGACATGCTTCGCCTTGCCGGCGAAGACCTCAAAGCGTGGGTGACCGAAGCCGCCACCGCTCAACCCGGCAACATGACTGCCTACGCGCTGAAAGCCTGGTTTTGGGAGCAGACCGTTGCCGGCGAAACGCTCCTCAACGCCTACCAGTCAAGCAAGACCAGCGACAACAAATCTTGGCGCGACCAAGCCCCGGTCCTCATCCCCGCCGAACTCCGCTGAACCCCACCAACGACACCCTCCTCGTGAAGATCCGGCAGCGTCGGCGCATTCTTGTGGCCAAACCTGCAGGGGGCATTCGGGCCATCGCCTACTGTCATGTCATGGCCCGCGTAGCCGATATCTTTGAAATCGAACGATCCGTCACGTCACGTGCACCGGAGTTTCCTGCCACTCCCGGTGATAGCCCAGCGACACCGCACATCTCACCCCCCGTCGAATGCCCCAGCTATCGGGCCGTGTTCAGCGTCAGCCACGACGCAACTGACCGCACCCCAAGCAAGACACGAGAGAAGATCTTCAGATGAGCACTGTTCTGGTTACTGGTGCCTCCGGCTACATCGCGAAACACATTGTTCGTCAGCTCGTCGAGCAAGGTCACGCGGTCCGTGCCAGCACACGATCCGAGAAGCGACGAGCCGAGATTGATGCCCTGTTTCCCGATGCCGAAATTGATCATGTCTCCCTTAATTTAACGAGTGACGACGGATGGACTGAGGCACTTGACGGCGTGGACGTGCTCATGCACACCGCGTCGCCGTTACCCAGTGATCAACCCAAGGATCCGCAGGAACTGATCCGCCCGGCCGTTGACGGCACAAAGCGGGCCTTGGGGGCGGCCCACCGAGCGGGCGTGCATCGGGTGATCCTCACGTCCAGCGTGGCCGCGGTCTTCAAGGGCGAAAACATGACCAATGGCGCAACGCTCAACGAGTCGGACTGGACCGATCCGAACAGCCCCCGTGCCACGGCGTATGACAAATCAAAGACCTTGGCTGAACGTACGCCATGGGAGTTCGTGGCCGAGCGTCGCGAGATGAAGCTCACCACTATCAACCCCGGAGGCGTGTTCGGGCCCGCTATGGACATGAACTATGGGACCTTGCTCGGATACGTCGAGCGCTTCCTCTCTGGCGGCGTTCCCATGGTGGCGAACCTGACGTTCAGTATTGTCGACGTCCGCGATGTCGCCCGCATGCACGTGGCCGCGATGGATCAGCATGAAAGCAGTGGTGAACGTTTCATCGCGTCCGCCGGTGATGTCAGCATGGTCGATCTCGCCCGACTCCTCGCCGAGGAGTATCCCGACCGCAGGATCTCGACTCGGAAGGCTCCCGACTTTCTGATCCGCGGCATCGCCACGTTCGTGCCCATGCTGCGAGCGGTTGTCCAAAACCTGGGCATGCACAATCCCATTGATGGCACCAAGGCGCCGACCACCTTCGGGTTTACCTACATCACGCCGCAAGAAGCTGTCCTCGAGTCGGCCCGCTATCTGGTGACCAACGGCAAGTAGCCGACTCGCCCGCTCTCACCAGGTCCTGCAGCGGAGGCGGTTACTGCAGGGTGTGTTCGTGGGCGCTGGTTCGGCTGGCAGCTCTGATAGGCCGAATCGGGCATGGAAACGACGGAGCGACTCGGGGGCCCACCAGTTCCGCTTGCCCGCCACCGTCATCAGAGCCGGAACGAGCGCGACCCACACGATGAAAGCATCGACCAGTACGGCGACGGCCAAGCCGATCCCGAAGAATTTGATTGTGGACACGCTCGATGTCGTAAAGGCGAGGAATGTGACTGCGGGGAGAAGTGAAGCAGTCGTAACCAATCGTCCGGTTTCGGTGAAACCGACCATGCTGGCTTGCTTGTTGTCGCCGGTGCGGTCGTACTCCTCTTTCATCCGGGCCAGAAGGAAGACCTTATAGTCCATGCTCAGCCCGAAGGCGATGCAAAACATCAGGATCAGGGTGGTGGTATCGGTCGTGCCCATTGCGGTAAAGCCGAGCCATCCTGAGCCGTGACTACTTTGGAAGACCCACACCATCATTCCGAACGTGGGGCCGAGCGACAGTATGTTCAAAATGATCGCTTTGAGTGGTAGGAGCACGCTTCCGAACATCAAAAACAGGAGGACATACGTGGCGGCCACAACACCGACCCTGATTGGTAGCAGTGCGGCGGCGATGGTGCCGAAGACAATGATGAGGAGGATGAATGTTGAGGGAATGGCAATCGCTTTCGATAGGGCAAGATCTTCTTTGATCACCGTGCCTGTCTGGTCAAAGACCGCCTAGTGGCCCCCGATCTACGCGAGGAGCGTGCCCCGTTCTGTGCTCGAGTAGGTGGTAGAGAGATCCGAGACCAGTTGTTGGCGGGTCAGGTCGTTTTCGTCACCCGTGAGTTGAAAAAGGATGAGGGCTCGGTTGCCGTCAATCGAGCGAAGCGAGCCGTCACCGCTGTTCCAGTAGGAGAACACGTCGTCGGTCCCTGTGATGGCGGCGATTTCGTCGGTTAGTGCGAGGCCATTGATCACAGCGTCAGGACTGTCGACGGTGGTCTCAGCGGGTAGCACGGTGGCAAGCACGACTAGGTCGGCGACGCCGGTGTCGAATCGCCCGTCGAGTTCGGCGCGAGCGTAGACAGAGTCGCTGTCGGGATCGTCGAATCCGTCCTGGCCCAAACGGTCGGCGACGCCTACGCCGAGAGTGATGGAGACGACGAACGCGAGAGCAGTCACGACGAGGACCGAACGGCGGCGTTCCAAAGCGAGCCGAACGAGGCTCGTCATTATCAACCGATCCCCTCTACGCGCGAACGCTGCCCCGCAACGCGGTCGCGACTTCCAGCGTTGATCGTCGCATGCAGGCTTCGCTAGTCATGTCTAGGCCATCGGCGAGTCAACCATTAGGATCTGTTGGATGCGCCGTTTCCTGATCGACACCGATACTGCGAGCGATGACGCCGTCGCTATCGTCATGGCCTTACGCCAACCCGATGTTCATGTTGAGGCGTTGACGGTGGTCGCCGGCAATGTCGGTCTCGTCCAGGCAGTGCAGAACGCGCTCTATGTCGTGGAGTTGTGCGGCGAGGAAACTCCTGTTCATGCAGGACTGGCCAAACCGATAATGCGCACCCTCGAGACCGCGTCCGAGGTGCATGGCGAGGACGGGATGGGCGATTGCGGGCTGCCACTGCACGGCCGCACGCCCGCCGACGGTCGTGGCGTCGACGTTATCGTCGACACGATCCTGGGGTCGCCTGGGGAGATCACCCTCGTCTGTCTCGGTCCGCTGACCAATATTGCGGCCGCCTTGTTGCGGGCACCAGAAATCGCCAACGCCGTCGGCCGAGTGGTCGTTATGGGTGGCACCGGCGTGCAGGGGCCGGGCAACGTTACCGCTATGGCGGAGTTCAACTTCTGGGCCGATGCCGAGGCCGCGTCGATCGTCACTGGGTCGGGCATGCCATTGGAGTTCGTGGGCTGGGACGTGTCGATCACCTCGGCCGTGGTCACCCAAGACCGCTTTCACGAGCGCGACGCACTCGGCACACCGATGGCGGTGTTTTCTCGCGATGTCGCCCAGGCTGTGCGCCGTTTCGCTATCGGGATAGGACTCGAGGGCGACGACCTTCCCGACCCGATCGCCATGGCGCACGCCATTGACCCGTCGGTGGCCGAGATCTCTCGCCTTCATGTCGAGGTCATGTTCGGTGACGGCTTACAGCGTGGGGCGATGTCGATCGACAAGATCGGATCCACCGGCGCCACCCCCAACGTCGACATCGTCACCCACTATCCGAGCGATCATTTCTTCGAGATGCTTTTCGACGCTCTGAAGTAACGAAGGGGGATAGACCCCAGCATTACTTACTCGTCGAACTGGTCAGCGAGGAATGCTTCGACGTCTTCGGGGGATGCGTTCTCGAGATTGATCGCCGGGATGTCGCTGGGGTCCGGAGCGTCGCGCAGATCGGCGATGTTGAGTTCACCGCTGGCAATGGCGTTAATAGCAGGCAGGAACCGGGCCATTGCTGCGACTGCGGCACCGATGACATTGCCGATGAGGACACCGTCGACGAAGACATCTTCGGTATCGAGTGCAGCCTTCGCCCCAACGATCCCCTCTATTCGATCGCAGTCGAACGATGCGGTAACAATCTCGCCATTCAGATCGGCGGCCAATTCGCGCACTTGGGCGATTTGGTGCTTGGGTACCGCCTCAATCCGGGTGGCAGCGCAGATCAGAACGTGATCTTGGGCGGCGACGAAGACGCTGAACTCGCCGTGCTCGCTGACGAATGGAAACCGCCAGTTGGCATCGCCCATGTGCTCGACTCCCGCTTCTTCAGAAACGAAGGCTGCGATCAGTCCAGCAAGCGAGTCGTGGGTCACAGGATCGAAGGCGGAATTTAGATCGCCTTCGTCGTTGGTCTCGGCCAGCGAGGTAGGCGGGCGACTGTCATGCAGTGTTGTGAGAAAGAGCCCAGGCTTTCGTCGCTTGCCTTGTTGACGCACGGTGGCCACTTGCCATGAACCCGGATCGAGCAATACATGTGTGGCTTTGGCCTGGGTGAGCCCGACCATGTCACCGACAAGCACGCCAGGTTCTCGGCTTGACGCCGCCAACAGTACTTCGTACTCATCAAGGAGTCGAAGCTCAACGGTGATCGGTTTCGACGGATCGACACCAGGTACATCACCGCCGGGAATCGTGGCCGGAAGATCGAATGCCTCGAGGTCGTAGGCTGCCTGGAGCGCTTCGGCCGCGAGGTCGACACATACACGAATGCCGACATCGTTGGTTGGCCCGAGTTCGGAAACCGTGGTTTCGACCGCGTCGAAATCGCCCATGAAGCGTATGGATTCGCTCACGTGAAACGCCACTTGTCGTCATCGGTGTCGTTGGTGAACGCCACAAGGCGACTGGTTGCCTTTTGCGTGATGTCGAGGAACATCGGGATCTTGAACTCCCGCGCCTTCTCGAAGTTGATCGACAACATGTACTTCTTCCCCAGGAGGTCGCCACCGATGGCGATCTGAAGTCCAACCGTTGACTGGAGGCTTCGCTCGCCTGCGGCCTCGGCGAATGAGGCGTTGTTGTTCAACGTGCTGTCGGCGCCACCATCCAGCCATGTGGTTGGGGTGGCGCCCGGGTTGGCGAGTGACTCGATGCCTTTGATGTTGCGGAGCTGGTCGAGTCCGTCCAGGACGGTGCCAAGACCCTCACCCTTCAGCGAGCCATCGCGTGCCTCGAGCGCTTCCTGTTCGGTCTTCATCGCTAGGTGTTTCTGTTTTGCTTCGTCAGTTAGCGCGTCGAACTCAGCCGGCGTGAGCGCTGGGCGCGTAGCTCTCTTGTCGCTTTTGGCTTCGACCACCGCTCGCACCTTCGACACGAGAGTCCTGACACCTTCGGTGGCCCACCCGGCGATTTGTTGACCGAGTTCTTCGCCGCCGACGTTGGGCACCTTCGCCCCGGCCTTGAACTCGATTTCGGCCGCGACCAACGCCCGCTCGTGCCCGTCAATGGCACCCCCCGCCTTCGCCGTCTGCCACTGGTGTTTGATGCTGAATGTCCCGTTGAACGGTCCGATGTTTCCTTCGATTTCGAACTCGCGGAATCGAACATCTTTACCCAGCTGTTTCTGCGTCGACGAGCGGTTGTTTGCTTTGCGCTTCTGGTTGGGGGCACCCAGTTGCTTGACAGATTCGATTGACTCCTTGTCATAGCGAGTGCCTGAACCACCCCGAGCCTTGGCAGCCATGCCGCCACCGATCGTGTCGTTGCCGGCTTGGAAATCTCCGCTGACTGCGCCGAGCACGCCGGTCTGCACATAGGCACCGGTGTTTTCGCCGAAGACCTCGGACTCGACCTCCTTGCTCCAACTTTCGGCCTTGAGTGCGCCGAACTTTCCGGTGCCGCCGCCCCAGAGATAGTTGGTAGCGCTGCGAGGCATGCAATAGCTCTCGCGGAACTTCCGGAACAGCGCGTAGGACACGAGTATCATGCTCTCGCGACCGGTTTTGGCCGAGCCTTCGATGTAGCCGCCGATCTCCGCCTGGATCTTGCCGATATTCATGCCCTGAGCACCGAAGGTGAAGACGACTTCCATGCGGGCGAGGATGTTCTTGTGCGCTTGTGCACCTGTGGTGGATCCGGGCGGCGACGAGTTCTGCGCCTTCAAGCGCAGAGTGCCGCCGACGAATGCGATTCCCGAAGGTTCGACCGGCCACCTGAACGCCATCTCAATTTCGGAGGAGTCGCCTGCGTTTGGCACCGCCATATCTACGAGCGTCCCGAGCTTGGCCAGCGAGGACGCCGGATCGCCTTCGTACTTGACCTTCAGCTTCTGGTGGTCCTTGCTGATGTCGCCAGCGTTCTCCATGCCCTGAAGTAACTCGGCGCTATCGGCGCCCTCCTCGTCGAGCATTCGGTTGAGATAGGTGATCTTCTTATTGGCTGCCTCAAGCATGGCAACCATGCCGGCAAAGCGCCCCTTGCGTGATGGATCGATCAGCCAATCATTCGACGCCTCTTCGCCGCGCTTCAACGGAACGCCATCGGCGGTGTCCTGAGCCGAGTGGTCAAGGATCCATTGCTCACACGCGTACTGGATCTGCAATGCGAGCTTGCGCAGGGCGGCATATTCAGCTGGCTTCGTGGCCACCCAAATTGCGAGATATTTGTCTACCGCCTTCACTGCAGCGCCGCGTTGGTGAAATCGCGTGTAGGTCGCAGTCGTGAACTGTTTGGGGTCAAACATGTTCAGGCTGGCGCCACGGGAGGCGTCGAGTTTGTGGCGGATGCT
>JAACCU010000106.1 GCA_009937405.1 Actinomycetota bacterium | reverse complement strand
GGCAGCCGCCGCACTCTCCTTGCCGTGAAGGAATGCTGCCAGTTCGCCAGCGAGTCGCAGCGACCGGCCAGGCTGCTCGGCGCAACCAGCGAGGAAGAACAGCGCGTTGACTCGCTCGCCTCGGCCGCCCCACGCTCGGGGAATCCGCACGGGCGTCTCGGCTCTCACAATCACCAGATGATCATCGGGCGTATCGAAGAACGCGATTGGGGTTGCGGTGGGGTGCACCTCGGATGGCTGGATCCAGAGCGATTCTGTTTCGAGGAACTTTGCGGTGACAGTTTCAACGTCGACGCCCATGCGGCGGCTCAGGATCTCCGATGCCCGAAGCGCCGCTTCTTGGATGTCCTCGCCGGCAGGGACGCTGAGCACCGTGGCCCGAGCAATCAACCCGGGGTACTGGTCGTCAGCACGGAGGCCGTGGCTCTGCATGGCGTGACTGAGGTCGCGGTCGATGCCGCGATCGACGAGCTTCCCCCACCGCTCAAACACGTGGTAAATGGCTCCGTTGTGCTGCGCCCGCTTGCGGCCGTAGAAGATGTACCAGGTGACGCCGATGGCAATTGATGCGCCGGTGAGAAGTAGTGGCAGCGCGCCGAGTTCGATGATCAGAAAGACGTCAACGGCGATCGCGAAGAGCTGAAGGTACGGGAAGAAGGGCGCCTTAAACCCTGGCGCATACGACGAGATGCGTGCGGCTCGAAGGACGATCACTGCAGCATTGACCAGCCCGAGCGTGAGGAGCACAAAGGCGCTGGCAAGTTTGGCGATGACTGAGACATCGAAGGCCACAACCACGACCGCCATACCAGCGCCGGTGAGCAGAATTCCCCAGATCGGGGTGTTGAAGCGGGTGAGGTTCTGGAAGCGGTTCGCCAGCAAGCCGTCGCGGCTCATGGCGAGCGGATACCGTGCCGCGGCCAGAATGCCGGCATTGGTCGCTGACGAGAACGCGGCGATGGCGGCGACGGCCACGAGCACTGCGCCCGCCGGTGGCAGGATTGCGTCGGCTGCAGTGTGGATTGGGGCGAGGTCATCGTGAAGTTGGCCGGCTGGCACCACGGCCACGACGACCCATACCCCAAGGGTGTAGATCGCCGTGCTGACCAGCAACGACAGGGACATGCCAAGCGGGATATTGCGCGACGGATCCTCGATTTCCTCCGCTGCAGATGCGACCTTGGTGAGTCCTCCGTACGACACGAAGACAAGGCCGACAACGGCGATCAGGCCGCTCGTACCTTCGGTGAAGAACGGATCCATCTCTCCGGCACCGTCGCCCAGTTCGAGCAGTCCGGCACCGATGAACCAGGTCAAGATGACGAGCACGAATGTCACGAGAAACATCTGCAGGGCGGCGCTGGCCTTTGACCCAAGGATGTTGATCACGGTGAAGACTGTGATGAGGGCGAGCGCCAGGGGCTTGGCCGGAATGTCGAACGCGATGTTGAGATAGGCGCTCATGCCGACGAGAGCAAACGCGTCCTTCAGCACAAGCGACAACCAGGTCGCCATACCGGCGACAGTTCCTACCGCTGGCCCCAACGCTCGCTCGAGGAAAAAGTATGCGCCTCCCGCTCGGGGCATGGCGGTGCTCAGTTCGGCGACCGCGAGCATGGCCGGGATGGCGAGCGCTCCAGCAATCAGATAGGCGACGATGGCGCTCGGACCGGCCTCGGCGACGGCAAGACCTGGCAAAAGGAAGAAGCCGGAACTGAGCATCGCTCCCGTGCTCAGGACAAAGACGTGTCGTAGCCCGAGCGAGCGGGTGAGCTGGCGGTCTCCGTCAGCGTGAGCCATTCACCATCGTAGAACACGGCTGGACGCGCCGTGACCGTAGAGTGGATTGATGCCTCCGGACGCTCCCTCGACGTATGCGATCGTCACCCTTGGGTGTCCGAAAAACCAGGTTGACTCCGACAAGCTCGAAGGCACACTCATCGCCGATGGTCTGGTGGCGGCACAGTCGGCCGACGATGCCGACGTCGTCGTCGTCAATACCTGCGCCTTCATCGAGCAAGCGCGCACGGAATCGATCGAAACGATTCTTTCCCTCTCCGAGCAGCGCCGTGACGGCGCCAAGCTGGTGGTGACCGGCTGCATGGCTGAACGACACGGAGCTGAGCTTGCTGCTGAACTCCCAGAGATCGATCAGATTGCGCCGTTCGGCGTAGCGCTCGCCGTTGGCGCACCATCTTCTGCGGTGTCGGTGAGCCTGGGCCCCACTCGCCGAGCCCCAGACTTCGATCTGCTCAACCTTCCACGGCCGGCGTCTGCACGCCCCTGGGCTTACGTGAAAATTGCCGAGGGTTGTGACCGGGCTTGCGGGTTTTGCGCCATCCCGTCGTTTCGCGGACCGCAGCGCAGTCGTTCACTCGATCAGATCCTGGCTGAGGTTGACCAACTCGCTGCTCAGGAGATCGTGCTTGTTGCCGAGGATCTCGCTGCCTACGGGCGAGATCAGGGGGTGGGGGAGCGTTCGATCGTGCCGCTGGTCAACGAGGTCGCGAAGCGGGTGGAGCGGGTCCGGTTGCTCTACCTCTACCCCTCTGATCTCACCGACGAGTTGATTGACACGATTTGCAACACCGGCGTGCCCTACTTCGACCTCTCCTTGCAGCATGTCTCGCGGCCATTGATGCGGCGTATGCGGCGTTGGGGCAACTCGGAGGTCTTTCTCGAGCGCATCGCCGCCATCCGAGAACGTGAGCCCGATGCGGCCTTCCGCTCGAACTTCATCGTCGGCTATCCCGGCGCAACCGAGCAAGATCACGATGCCCTCCTCGACTTTGTCGAGGGCGCTCAACTCGACTGGTGTGGCTTCTTTGCCTATTCCGAGGCAGACGGCACCTACGCCGTCGATCTGGATGGCAAGGTTGACCCAGAGCTCCGATCAGACCGCCTCGGTGAGCTTCAGGAGATGCAGGACACAATTACTGCAACCCGACGTGACCTTCTGGTCGGCCGCGAGGTCAAAGTTCTCGTGGATGAACCTGGAATCGGCCGAACCCACCGTGAAGCTCCTGAAATCGATGGCATCATTTCTGTACCTCATGTTTTGCCGGTGGGGACGTTCCAGACGGTGACGGTGACGGCGGCAATCGGGCCTGATCTCGAGGCTGTTGCGTGACCGACGTGGCATCGCCGCGCCAGGCCGGCATCACCCATCCGGCGAACCTGCTCACAATTGCCCGGCTGGTCTTCGCCCCACTGTTGTTTTGGTTGGTGCTCGACGCCACGGGTGACCGTGGAGCCTCCTGGGCCGCATTTGGCCTTGGCGTGGCCCTCGCCAGCACGGATTTCTTCGACGGCAAGGTTGCCCGCCGGGCCAACGTGGTGAGTCGCAGCGGAGCCTTCCTCGATCCACTCGCGGACAAGGTTGTTGTTCTCGGTTCGTCGTTCTGTCTCGTCTATGTCGATCGCTACTGGTGGCTGCCAGTAGCGATAATCACTCTTCGCGAGGTCGGCATCACCGTGTGGCGGAGCCGTTGGGCTCGCTTGGGCTTATCCCTACCGGCCCGCAAGTCCGCGACATACAAGACGTTTGTCCAGGGTTTGGCACTGTCGATGGCGGTCATGCCGTCGCTGAATGACCAAGACACCCTGCTCACCGCGATGCTGTGGCTCGCAGTGGGGTGGACCATCTTCAGTGGGGTCCAATACCTCATGGACGGGCAGAATGCCCTGAACGCGACGGGCGAGTAGCCCGTCACTGCACCTGAGGGGTTCGTGTGAAGTGTGAAGTGGTTGCCGTCGGCACAGAGTTGCTGCTCGGCCAGATAGTCGATACCAATTCGTCTTGGATTGGAGAACAGCTCGCTCTCATCGGGATCGATTCGCATCATCAGACCAAGGTGGGTGACAACCATGACCGCATGGTCGCGGTGCTTGAGTTGGCGCTCAGTCGCAGCGACGCAGTGGTTGTCTGCGGCGGACTCGGCCCAACGCAAGACGACATCACCCGTGAGGCCATCGCCGATGTGATGAGCGTGGAGTTGGTGCGCGACGAGGAACTTGTCGAACGTATCCGAGCAATGTTCGGCAGCCGCGGCCGTGAAATGCCGCAGAACAATCTCCACCAGGCTGACATCCCCGCAGGGGCGATGATCAATCCGGCCATGCCCGGCACGGCGCCTGGCTTGATTTGCCCGCTTGACGGCGTTCACGATGGCAAGGTCATCTACGCCGTCCCCGGGGTGCCGTGGGAAATGAAGCAGATGATGACCGAAGGAATCCTGCCCGACCTTCAGCAGCGTGCCGGAATCACCTCCGTCATCAAGAGCCGTACCCTCCGCACATGGGGCAAGTCTGAATCGGGGCTCGCCGAAGAACTCGATGACGAGATCAAACGGTTGGATGAGACGGGCGAGGCCACGATCGCGTTCCTTGCCAGTGGGTGGGAAGGGCTGAAGGTTCGCATCACGGCAAAGGCCGATACCGAGGCCGAGGTCGAAGCTGTACTTGCCGTGGAGGAAGCATTGGTGCGAGAGATCGTTGGCGACATCGTGTTCGGTGTCGATGACGACACGATGGAGTCGGTGCTGCTGCACCTGTTGAGGGATCGTGGTCTGACTCTCGGGCTTGCAGAGTCCTTGACTGGTGGACTGATCGCCAGTCGGCTCACGGGTATACCGGGCTGTAGCGATGTTTTCCGTGGCGCGGTTGTCCCGTACGACCGGGAGTTCAAGCTGAAGCTCCTCGGCGCACCGGACGTTCCCGCCGTCAGTGAAGAGATGGCGATCGCAATGGCTGTGGGCGTGTGCCAGACGCTTGACACCGATTGCGGTATCGCCGTCACCGGCGTCGCTGGGCCTGAGCCCCACGAAGGGCACAAGCCGGGCACGGTTTGGGCGGCCATCAGCATTCAGGGCCAGACTGAGGCCATCTTGTTGAACATGCCGTTCGATCGTGAGCGGATCCGTCAGTTCACTTGTATTGCAGCACTCAACCTGCTTCGCACCCGGCTACTTGCTAGATAGGACCGCCACTATGGGAACAGACATGCGCACCGAATTCGATGCCGAACTCTACAAGCAGACGATTCACGCGCTCTTCACCCAAAAACAGGGCGAGGTGATGTCGGCGGTCATCCATATCGGTCAGCGAGTCGGACTCTTCTCGGCCTTGGTCGAACATGGACCATGCACGTCCGAGCAGCTTGCGGAGGCCACAGGTCTTCATGAACGTTGGGTGCGTGAATGGTTGGCCGCCATCGGTTCGGCCAACTTTGCCGAACACCACGATGGCGTCTTCGCTCTCACCCCAGAGGCCACCGCCGCGCTTGTAACCCCAGACTTCCCTGGCTCGCTCGTGGGGGTATTCGGCCCGCCGATCACCCACCGAGAGATCGACCGGACGGTGGAAGCGTTTTCCACCGGCATCGGTATGACGTGGGATGAGCACGGCGCCGACACCTGTCACTTCCAAGCAGCCATGGGCGCAGCCGGGCAGCGGGCCTTCCTGGTTCCCGTGATGCTCGGGAGCATTGACGAGATGACCGATAAACTCACCAAAGGCATCACGGTCGTCGATATTGGCTGCGGTGCCGGCGTCGCCGCCACCGTTCTCGCCGAGGCATATCCGAACTCCACAGTCATCGGTATCGACCCGTCGTCGTTGGCGATCACTGAAGCAAACAAGCGAGCCCAGCAAGCAGGGCTTTCGAACCTTGAGTTCCGAGAGGGAATGTTCGATGACCTTGATGGCTTGGATGATGTCGGTCTGTTGCTTACCCTCGATGTGATTCATGATTTGGCGCGCCCTGGCGCCGCGGTGCGTTCGGCGGCGTCCTGCCTGGCCGACGATGGCGTTTGGATCGTGGCCGACATCCGGACTAAGGGCGGGCTCGAAGACAATCGCCGAATGCCGATGCTCCCGCTGTTTTACGGAATGTCGGTCCTGTACTGCATGTCATCGGCGATGTCTGAGCCTGGCGGCGCGGGCCTCGGCACATTGGGTCTCACCGAACAGGTTTTCGGCGAGCTGACAGCGGCCGCCGGCCTGCGTGTGGTCCAGACCTACGAACATGAGGTCGACATCATGAACCGTTACTACGAGGTCCGCAAGTAATCCCGGGAACAGGCCCCGGGTTGCTTGGTTCGGCGAGTTTTGCTCGCGCTGTCGTCTGGCGACGTCAATGACTGAGATTGGTTGGGTTCAGAGTGGGCACTGCGTTATCTGGTGTACATAGGCAGCGTTAGAGAAAGCACTCGGGTTAGGGTGAGGGACAATTGTTCTTAACAGTTTGTAAAGGTCTTGGATACGGTCTGAAGGAATCTGATGTCAGAAGCCCCGCCACTCACGCCGATGTCGCTGAATGACCTCCTGCGACGAATCCATCACGAGTGGACGTCGCGGCAGCGGATTTTCGACCTCCCCTCAGCGCGGATCTGGAAGCCGGCTGAAGACATTGACCTGTCATTTGAGTTTCTCGGCCGTCCCGCCGCATCACCGATCGGTCCAGCCGCCGGGCCTCACAGCCAGATGGCCCAGAACATCGTGCTCGCCTGGCTTGGTGGCTCTCGATTGTTCGAACTCAAAACGGTTCAGGTGATTGACGACCTCGACATCGCCCGGCCGTGCATCGACATGGAGACCATCGGTTACAACATTGAGTGGAGCCAGGAACTAGAGGTCCACCAGAGTCTTGAGGAGTACGTCAAGGCGTGGATGATCATTGAGATCCTTCGTCGATGGGAGCCCCTCGCAGAGCATCTCGGTCCCGACACCGGCCCTCACGTCTTTGACCTTTCCGTCGGCTACGACCTTGCTGGAATTCAGAGTGAGAAGGTCGCAGGCTTCATTCGAGCCATGGGTAATGCGTCGACGGAAATCGAACGTCTCCGCCCAGAGATCCCGGACCTTTTCGGGGACCTCGCAGAAATCGAGTTTCCCTCAACTGTCTCCGACAGCGTCACGCTGTCAACATTTCACGGGTGCCCGCCTGATGAGATCGAAGCGATCACAAAGTATCTGATCGACGAGCACGATGTTGATGTCATCGTGAAGCTCAATCCGACCTTGCTCGGCTTCGACCGCGTGAGTGACATCGTGAACGCTCAACTCGGCTACGACAGTGTCGTTCTCGTGCCGACGGCGTTCGAGGCAGACCTTCAGTTTGATCGGGCGATCAGCCTGATCCAAGAGCTCAACCAGTACGCGAAGGACCGAGGGCATCGGTTCGGCATCAAGCTCACCAACACGTTGGTTGTTGCGAACGAGAAACAGTGGATGCCAGAGGACACTATGTATCTCTCGGGTCCGCCGCTTCATGTGCTCGCTACTGCGCTGGCCGACAAACTCGCGGCGGCACTTCCTGGTCAGCTGATGCTGCCGGGTCACGATGGCGACATCCAGGTCAGTTTCTCCGCTGGAGTTGTGAAGGAAAATCTGGTGGACACGATTGCGATGGGCGTCCGGCCGGCCACGATCTGTTCGGACCTCCTAAAGCCCGGCGGGTATGGCCGCCTCGCTCCGATGCTGCGAACACTCACCGAGGCAGTTCGTGCAGGCGGCTTCACCGAGCTGGAGTCATGGCGTACTGGTCGACTCAACGCGGCCAACCAAGACGGGCACCGAGATCTCGTTGCCGTGCACCTCGCCCGCGTTCTCGGCGATGACAAGAACCGCTACACGCTCGAGGGGAACTCAAAGCTCCCCCGCTCAGTCGACCACAAACTTGAAACATGGGGGTGTGTGGCATGCAACTTTTGTGTCACCGTCTGCCCCAATGACGCATTCTTCAAGATTCCAACCGCAGGTCTGGCAGGCCTCGAAGGTCGACAGCAATACTTGCTCTTCAGCGAATTGTGCAATGACTGCGGGAACTGCTTGACCTTCTGCCCTGAGGATGGAGATCCCGCGCAGATCAAACCTCGGCTCTACCTCGACGAGGGTCGCTTTGTTGCAGCCGATGGGCCTCGCTTCCTTCTTGGTGGGGCGGGTCAAGTGACTGCGACGCCCGCGGGCGGTGCTGATGAGCATCTTGGTACACTTGTGGCACTTCTAAACTCTGATGAGGGGCTGCCGCTTCCGATGCAGGCCGCCGATACAACTGAAGGATATTGAGATGAAGGTCTGGATTGATCAGGATTTGTGCACCGGTGATGGCCTCTGTGAGGAGACTGCCCCCGACGTGTTTGCAATGCTCGATGATGGGCTTGCCTACGTGACAGACGGCGATCGCATCCTGAGCGACCCGGGCGGGCCCGAAGGTCTCGCTCCTGTCAGCGATGCCCAGCTTGAATCAGTCATCGAATCAGCCGAAGAGTGCCCAGGTGAGTGCATCTTCATTGAGGTCTGACGGCGGCGCCTAGGGCACCCCGGGGTCAGCGAGACGGACGGCGAGTCTGACCGCCCGCTGAGCTACCCGACCCGGACTGCTTGGTGCGGTTCGGAGCGCCCTTAGTCTGGTTGTTTCGCTGGGCCCGTTGCTTGCGCGACTTGCCGGGCTTCTTCGCAGACTTCTTCGCCGGCCGCTTGCCGCCCTCGGAACGCTGTTCGCTTTCGCCCTGTGGCTTCTTCTTGGGGCCTCGTTGGCCTCGCTCGCGTTTCTCGCCCGGGCGCTGCTCGCCGGAACGCTGCTCGCCGGAACGGTGCCCACTGGAACGTTGCCCACCGGAGCGTTGCCCACCGGAGCGTTGCCCACTGTCCTGACGATTTTCGCTCTGACGCTGTCCGCCTTGTCCCTGGCCGTTTTCGCCACGTGGTCTCGGGGCCTCGTCCGTTGGAGTTGGTGGCAGCGCGCCACCGTCGTTTTCGGGTGGTGCTGTGATCTCCTGAGAGAGATTGAGCCGCTTCTTCATCTTCTGGACGTCGGCCACCTGGCCAGGGTCCACAAACGAGAT
>JAACCU010000105.1 GCA_009937405.1 Actinomycetota bacterium | reverse complement strand
TCCCCTGGTGGTGGTTCTTCGGACCGTCGTGACCCAGTTGGCTGTGCGGTGTTGAGACGGCGTTTTTGAAGCCGTCTCTTTTCTGAGGTGCGGATGGTCACGGAAGCCCTGTTCAGAGTTTTTTCTGGCTTGTTTAACATTCTCCAGCCGGTACGAGGGGCCGCGTCTAATCGCGACGTTCAAGTTGAACGTGGGCAATCAGCCACAGTGGTTGAACCGCACTCATAATCACTCTGGTGTGGGTTCAGTCCCGGCCATGCCCACGACGCGGACCGCTCCCATCGCCTTCGTCGGGAACGAATATGTTTCCCGGCGCGAACGGGGCGCGACATGCTTCCGTGGATTTCCATCGCGTCCTGAGTCTCGTCGATGCCAAACCTTTGAGCAATGAATAAAATAGTAGAGTTGAATCATCCATCGGCGCTTTGAGGGCGTGGTCGGGCTGATCATGATTGCGGCACCCGGCTTGGGTAGTGATGAGTTGATAATGCATCGATAGCGTCATGGCGGTGGTTCCGCAGCTCTCATCGTACTCCGAAGGATCTCGCCCGCTTCGATGCGTGTCGCGTCCCAGCCATCGAGTTTCTAGGGTACGAGCGCTCCTGCGGATCCTTTGGACCGCAGGATGTAGAACATTTGGGTTGCGAACGTTCTTTCGGCGTCGTGTTTGTCTTTGGCGTTTGGCTTCGGTTCAATCATCTCTCGGTGTTCGTGAGTGACGGTGATCGCTCGATTGGGAACATGGTTGTTTCTGCCGTGACTTATAACCACTCGGTCGTGGGCTATCTTCCCATCAGCCAGCGTTGCCGGTTGTTCGCATCGTTCGCCATCTGAGGTCCGCCTTCGGTGAAACGTCGTAGTTCTCTACCGCTAGGAATCTTGTGGAACTCATCTTCGTACGTCATGGTCGCCCGGAGCATGTTGTCGAGGTAGAAGGTTCGGCTGACCCGGCGCTGACCGAGGTCGGGCATCAGCAGGCACAACGGGTGGGGAAATGGTTGATGGCTGCTCAGCTAGATGCTCTCTATGTGAGCCCGATGCAACGAGCTCGTCAGACAGCGGCACCATTGGTTACCTTGTCCGGGATGACTGCTGTTGTCAGGGACCACCTTCGTGAATTCGATCATGGGGGATCGTCCTATATTCCGACCGAAGTGCTCAAGACCACAGCTCCGGAGGCATATCGCGAGCGAATCGCATCAGGGTTTGTCGATGAGGGCTTCTATCAGGTTCAGTTCATGACCGATGTCGTTGGCGCCGTGGACCGCATTGTGGCCGATCACCGGGGGCAGCGGGTGGCCGTCGTTTGCCACGGTGGGGTTATCAATGCGTACCTCGGATACTGCCTCGGGTTTCCCGATGACGACTACATGAGGTTCGACGTTGACTACTCCTCTGTTAGTCGGGTGTTTGTTTCATCAACGTTCCAACGGAGCATCGCCTCGATCAATGAACGCCCGCATTTCGAGGGTCACCCACATCTCGCAGTGCGTGGTGGTTGATCCGCTATGAGCATCGACATCGATGCTGTTCGTGGTGAGACCCCTGGCTGTGCTTTCGTCAATCATCTCAACAACGCCGGCGCAGCCCTGCAGCCATCGCCAGTTGTGAAAACGGTGGTCGACTATCTGCAGGCGGAGGCTCTTGGCGGCGGCTACGAGACGGCGACGGAGCGAGCCGGTGAACTCGAGTCGGTTTACACGCATGCGTCGGCGCTTCTGGGCGGCAAGCCGGAGAACTGGGCGTTTGTCGAGTCCGCGACTCGGGGGTGGAACGCCGGGTTTTCGGCGCTGCGTTTCAAACCCGGTGACCGGATTCTGACGACGAAGGCCGAGTACGCGAGCAATATGGGTGGCCTCCTTCGGGCCAGGGAAATCCAGGGTGCCGAGATCGTGGTCGTCCCCGATGACGAGAGCGGGCAAGTCGACGTCGCCGCCTTGGAGTCAATGCTCGATGAACGCACGCGTCTGGTCTCGCTCACCCATGTGCCGACCCAGGGTGGGCTGGTCAACCCGGCCTCTGAAGTCGGCCGGCTGCTGCGGGGCACATCGGTTCTCTATCAGGTAGACGCGTGCCAGTCGGTCGGTCAGTTGCCTGTCAATGTCGATGAGTTCGGCTGCGACCTCTTGTCATTCACCGGTCGAAAGTTCGTCCGCGGACCGAGAGGAACTGGGATGGTCTGGGCGAGCGATGCGGCGCTCGCAGAAATGGGCAATCCGGCAGGCGTTGATGGTTGGGGTGCCGATTGGACCGAACCGATGACGATCACGCCGCACGACTCAGCCCGTCGCTTCGAACCGTTTGAGGTCTTCTTCGCCGGCAAGGTGGGCCTGGCCGCAGCCCTCGAGTACGCCGGTTCCATCGGTATCGATGAGATCGCTGAGCGCAATCGCAAGCTTTCGAGCCGGATGCGTCAAAGCCTTTCGGATCTACCTGGAGTAACCGTGCGTGACAAGGGCCGGGAACTGTCGGCGCTTACGACGTTCACGATCGAGGGGCATGATCCTTCGGCCGTTGCGGAACGGCTCCGACAGCAAGGCATCAACGTCTCAACGTCGGGCCTATTGTCGGCTCGCCTGGACTTCCCTGAGCGTGGGATCGAGCAAGTCGTCCGAGCGTCCGTGCATTACTACAACACCGAAGAAGAGGTCGACGAACTCGTCGCTGCCGTAGCTGACCTTCTGGGCCAGGGAGCGGCGGGGTAGGGTTGTTTCCTACTGGAAACTGTGGAGGCTGTGTTGGAAGAAGGCGATCTTGTCGACGATTTTGAGCTGCTGGATCAGAACGGAACTGCGGTTGCGCTTTCGGACCTGGTCGAGTCAGGACCGGTCGTGCTGTTCTTCTATCCAAAGGCCATGACGCCTGGTTGAACGAAGGAAAGCTGTCATTTCCGTGACCTGGCCACCGAGTTTGCTGAACTCGGCGCCCAGCGAGTGGGGATCAGCGCTGATCGGGTCGATCGGCAAAAAGAGTTTGACGAAGCGAATGGTCTGGGGTTCCCGTTGCTCAGCGATGTTGACCGCGAGGTGCACCGGTTGTTTGGCACCAAGCGGATTGGACCATTGCCGGGGAAGCGGGCGACGTTTGTGATCGGCGGTGACCGACGACTTATTCGCTCGGTTCGCAGCGAGACCAACATGTTGACCCACGCCGACGAAGCGCTCGAGGCGCTTCGCGAGCTTTCGAGTTAGTGAAGGCCTTCGTCGAGCCAGACCGGAGCCCGGTCCAGTAGAAACTCGGCGACACTCTGGCACTTGTCGAGCACGTCGCAGAGCACCTCCTGGCCGAGATAGATGCGCGCCAGGCTTACTTCGACGCGAGACACGATGGCGATGGCGCGCTCTGCGGCATCAGTAACGGCGGCGAAACTGTCGACCGCTGATACTTCGAGGGGCAACCCCATCCCACCGATGGCCGCTACGTCGGTAGCGAGCACAAGAAGGTCGGGGCCTGCCGGAAGCGGTGGCAGCGCGAAGCTGAATGTGACTGGGATGACGATCGAGCCGTCGGGTTCGCCCCCCTCTCCAACGCGAACGACTTCATCCTCGAATGAGATCGTGGTGCGCGGGTCAACCTCAAGTGCAACGTGCATGTCGAGTGGCCCGTCGCACGCTCGATCTGGGTGCAGATCAATTTCCCACGTTTGCCGATTCGTGTAGGTCTCGATGAAGTGGCGTTCGTCGTGGACATGGAAGCCGTGTTCGGCTACATGGTCCTTCAGATCTGCGACGAAACCTTGAAGATCGATCACTGCCATCGCTGACCAGCCTGCCATGTTTTCAGGCCGACGCGTCGCGTGATTGAGGGTCACTAGATTTAGTCCGGTCTTGTGGTTCACTGCCGATGTGGACGATGTCACGCTTCTCTCCGCTCTGCACGAAGCGGCCGACGCCGTTGTTGGCGCGTTCCGCGACCACGATGACTGGGGATTGTCGGGTGGCCGCGATGGTCAGTACGCCAGCGATCTGGTGGCTGACGAGGCCGCGCTCACGATTCTCGAACGTCACGGAATTCAGGTACTGAGTGAGGAGTCCGGCCTTGTCGGTGAAGGTGACGGCTCGCTTGTCGCTGTGCTTGACCCGCTGGACGGATCCACCAACGCGTCGCGTCTGTTGCCCTGGTTCGCGACGAGCCTGTGCGTCGTCGACGGTGCCGGTGCCCGGGCGGCGGTGGTGCACGACCACCCCACCGGTGTCCGCTACGACGCTGTCCGTGGCGGAGGTGCGCGCCTTGACGGTGTGCTATTGCCTTCTCGCGTGGCCGTCGAGCTCGCCGACGCGATTGTTGGCGTGAACGGACTTCCGCCGAGGAACCCGGGCTGGGCCCAGTATCGAGCCCTGGGGGCGGCAGCGTTGGATCTGTGTGCGGTGGCTGACGGCCGCCTCGATGCCTATGTCGACTACGATCATGATGCACACGGCGGCTGGGATTACCTCGGCGGGATGCTCGTGTGTCAGGAGGTCGGCGTGACCGTCGGCGATGCGTTCGGTCGTAATCTTGTGACCACTGAACACGCAGCCCGGCGAACGCCTGTGGCCGCGGTTGGCGCGCTCTTTGACGACCTGGTCGCAGCTCGACGAGATGTCTCGTGACTGGTGAGCGTCTAGGCGGGACGATTCGGCGTCTCTATCGATTGGTGCTGATCGTGCCTGGGCGTTTTCGATCGGCTACTCGGCGCTTTGTCATTCGCACGGTTACCCCAACGTGGAGCGCTGGCATGGCAGCCGTGATTGAGCGTGATGACGGCCGCTGGCTGATGGTTCGGCCCGTCTACCGCAAGGGCTGGGCGTTGCCGGGTGGGTTCATCGATGGCGGTGAACTCCCGACAGAGGCAATCCAACGCGAGTTGCGCGAAGAGTTGGGAATCGAAGTTGTTCTCGAGCCTGATCCGTGGCTGGTTCACGACTCGGCCTACCGTCGACTAGACACGATCTTCATGGCCCGGCTGGCCGATGGCCTTGATCCAGATTCGATTTCGATCAGGACACCAGAGTTGGATGAGATTGGCTGGTTTCACCCGGACCGCCCGCCGATGCTCAAGCACGAGGCGAGCGACATATTCGAGCTTCGGCGGCTGGTAAGCGAGGGTGGGTACCCGCTGCTGATTCGGTAGGCGGTACGCGACCTGGTCGGTATGGAACGTCATCGGCGTTGATGACGAACGGTGCCGGATAACTGTGAGTCGTATGTGCCAACAACTTAATCACCGGACCGTGTTAACGACCGTGGTGGTTCTTCGTTCGTCGTTTGGGTTGTGGTTCGGGGGTTTCTGACTCTGCCCAACTGCGTTGAGGTACGGGCTTGCCCGTAGCGCCCGATGATGCGCACGATGTAGCCGCGCCGATGCACGCCGACACGGCGAGGTGCGCGGGGCCGTCGGGCACTACCGTTGTTGGCAGTGGGGCATTCTTCTCCTTGGCGCGCGCTGTTCGGCCTGTTGGCGCCCCACCGCGCCCGGGCGGGAGTGATGTCGGGGGTGCTGACGGTCGCTGGGTCGCTCCCACTGTTGGGGCCGGTGCTCATCGGTCGCTTCATCGACGATGCCGGTGCTGGTGCGAGCACCGAACACCTGGTATTTGTCGCCGCGCTCTACATCGCTGTAGGCCTCAGCCGTCAACTCATGGCGGTGGCGGTCGCTTGGACCGCTGCTGATCTTGCCTGGACCGTGACCAACGATCTGCGGTCCGATCTCACCCGGCATGTGCTCGCCCTTGATCTCGGTTTCCATCGCGGTACGAGTCCGGGGGAGTTGGTCAGTCGGGTTGATGGCGACGTCACTGCGTTGAGTGAGTTCATTGCGAGTTTCGTCGTGAAAGCCATCTCTGCGACGGTCACCCTGATCGGCATTGTCGTGGTTGTGACGTGGCAGGACTGGCGGATCGGTGCCGGTCTGGCCGTGTACCTTGCCCTCGCTGTCGCCACCGTGTTCAGGATGCGTAACAGAGCGGTCGACGATGCTGCCAGCGAGCGAGCCGCCACGGGTCGAATGCTCGGCGAGGTCGAGGAGCGGCTGACGGGTGCCGACGATTTGCGGGGCAACGGCGGGGGATCACATGCCGTGGCGACCTTCCAGAAGGCCAGCGCTGCGGTGTTGCGTTCAACACTGCAGCGAGAGAAGCAGAGTGTCACCTTGTGGGTGGTTTCAAACGCCGTGTTCGCGTTTGGTGGCTTGATCGTGCTGGCGATCGATGCCGCGTTACTGAGGAGGGGCGCGATCACTCTCGGTACTGCCTACATGATCTTCCAGTACACGCAGATTCTCCGCGAGCCGCTCGGTCAACTCGCGGACGAGACCGAGGCTGTGCAGCGTGCCGCCGGTGGCATGACTCGCACGATCGATTTGATGGCCGAGCGTTCCTCGATCGATAACTCTGGGACCGCGGTCTTGCCTGAGGGGCCGTTGTCACTACACCTGGACCATGTGTCGTTTGCCTATGACGACGAGGACAACCCTGTTCCGGTTCTCAACGCTGTGTCGCTGAATTTGGCGGCGGGGACAACCCTTGGAGTGCTCGGTCGAACCGGTAGTGGGAAGACCACGCTCGCACGTCTGCTTCTGCGCCTTGTCGACCCGACGGATGGGAAGGTCTCGTTCGGTGGGGTTGATATTTCGTCTGTCCCGCTGAGCGATCTTCGAGCGCGCACTGGTGTGGTTTCCCAAGACGTGCATCTTTTTGCGGCATCGATTCGTGACAACCTCGTCCTCTTCGACGACTCGATCTCGAACGAGCGGGTGCGAGCCGCGCTCGAGCAACTACACCTGCTCGATTGGGTCGAGGCGATGCCAGATGGCCTCGAGACGGTGCTCGGCCCTGCCGGCGCTGGCCTGTCTGCCGGTGAGGGCCAACTGATCGCACTCACCCGACTTTTCTTGCGTGAGCCCGATCTCGTGTTGCTCGACGAGGCATCGTCTCGCGTTGATCCGGTCACCGAAGCCCGAGTGACCCAGGCTGTGGATCGTCTCCGCCAAGGCCGAACCGCGATTGTTATCGCACACCGGTTGTCGACGGTGGAGCGACTCGACGAGATTCTTATCCTCGATGAGGGTGGAGTCGCCGAGCATGGCACGCAGGATCAGCTTCGGGCCACCCCATCGAGCCGCTACGCCACTCTTTTGGCTGTCGGGTCTGATCATGAGGTTGACGCTGCGCTTCTTGGCCCTGCCGCAACGAATATCTCGGGCCTATGACCTCGTCTGTACAACCAGTCCGCTTCGGCTGGAAACTCGGATGCTTCCGTGGTCGGTTGTGGGGATGGGTGTGGTTGTCTTTCACCGGGTATTACCTTGCCCCGCTGGTCACCGGATGGTTGCTGAAGCTGGTCTTCGATGAGCTTGAGGAGAGCGGATCGATTACCAAACTGTTGGTGGCGATTGGTGTGGCCGAGTCGGTGTCGTGGGTGCTGTTCGCTCTATCGGTCTGGCTTGTCATTCGCTGGTGGGTTGCCGCCAACACGTTGATGCGCACCAACATGCTCAGGGCGCAGACGATCAGCGGTGGCGCTAAGGCGGCGACGTTGCCGGCGAGTCCATCGGAGGCGATTACCCGGTTCCATGAGGACACGCGCGATGCCGTCTTATGGACCGACTCTTGGCTCGATGGCGCCGGCATTCTCGCCTATGGCGTCGGTGCGCTCATTGTCATGTCAACGATCAGTGCGGGCGCCGCCTTGGTTGTCCTCGTTCCACTCACGATCGTCACACTCATCACCCGGCTCCTCACGCCACGTCTTTATGCGGCCCGCGCCGCAGACCGACGCGCCGCGAGCACCGTGAACTCGTCTCTCGGAGAGATGTTCGCGGGGATGCTCGCCTTCCGGCTGGCTGGCAGGGAGGAGGCGGCCGTCTCGCGGCTCGAACAGCACACGTTTCGCCGCCGCCGCACCGCCGTGCGCGACACCGTGTTGCGGCAGGCGATCGAAGGTATCTCGTCATCGACTTCTGACGTGACTATCGGCCTGACTTTGCTCGTGCTGGTGCCGTCGATGCGCAACGGCACTCTCAGCGCGGGTGATGTGGCCTTGTTCGTCGCGTACTCGGTGCGGCTTGGCCTTGTCCCTCGCTATGTCGCCCGGATCATCACCTCACGTGAGCAGGCGATCGTGTCGTATGAACGAATGGGGGAGATGGTCGCCCCCGATCGGATCGATGACCTGCTCGAGCATTGCCCGGTCACGATCGAGAAGCGAGACATCATGTTGGTGCGTGAGCCTGATCCGGACCGTCACACGCTCGAACGGTTGGAGCTCATTGGCGTCACGTCTCTCCATCCGAGCACCGGTGGAGGCGTGAGCGACATCGACCTCTCGATTCGTGGAGGGTCGTTCATCGTTGTCACCGGTGAGGTCGGTGCTGGCAAGTCGACGTTGTTGCGGGCGATCGCCGGGATCGATCGATTGAACGCCGGGTCGATCAGTTGGAATGGCGTGATGGTCGAGGACGTCGCGGCGTGGATGGTTCCGCCGAATTCTGCCTATCTGCCTCAGGTGCCGCGTCTGTTCAGCGAGTCATTGGCGGCAAACATTTCGCTCGGTCGAGACGAGTTGCCGCTTGACGACATCATCGCGCTCACCACCCTGGATCACGACCTGGCGCAGATGCCCGACGGTGCAGCCACTCGGGTTGGGGCGCGGGGGATGCGCTTGTCGGGGGGCCAGGCTCAGCGGGTTGCGGCTGCGCGGAGCCTCTTGACCACGCCAGAGCTTCTTCTCATCGATGATGTCTCTAGCGCGCTTGACGTTGCCACCGAACTCGAGTTGTGGAAACGGCTACGGGAGCAGGGGAGAAGCACGATCATCGCCGTGTCTCATCGGCAGTTGGCGGTCGACCTGGCTGACGAGGTGATCACCATGCGAGATGGCCGAATCACCTGACTTGACGGCGCCTGCGGCCGATACCCTTCGTGTTTCCGGGCGTTTAGCTCAGTTGGTTAGAGCACCTCCCTTACAAGGAGGGGGTCGGGGGTTCGAGTCCCTCAACGCCCACAAATCAGTCCAAATTACCAGGTCAGAGCACTATTCCGGCAAGGTTATGTGACCGGTGCTACGCTTGCACAGCGTGAATACACCACATAACTTTCGTCCCTAGCGATGACGTCGATCGAGCGCGTTGTGCAGTCCTGGCGCCATGCGCTGCGGGCCGAGAACAAATCCACCAAGACGATCGAGGGCTACATGCTGACGGCCCGGATCTTCATCCGGTGGCTCGAAGACGAGCGCAGGTCCACCGCCATCGCCGACGTGCACCGGGCCGACCTACGAGAGTTTCTCGCTCACCAACTCGAGGTGAACGCTGCTTCGACCGCCGTAACTCGCTACAAGGGGCTACGCCAGCTCTACAAGTTCGCCGTCGAGGAAGGCGACGTCGAATGGAGCCCGATGGACGGCATCGCCCAGCCCAAACTGGTCGAACAGTCGCCCGACGTGTTGAGCCACGAAGAACTCGCCGCCGTGCTGAAAGTCACCGATGGCGAAGGGTTCGCTAACCGGCGTGACCACGCCATCCTGCGGCTGTTCCTGGACACAGGAATACGCCGAGCCGAACTCGTAGGCCTGACGCTCAACGACGTCGATCTCGAAGACGGCGTCGCCTACGTGCTCGGCAAAGGCGGCAAACATCGCGCCGTCGCGTTCGGAGCGAAGACGACCCGCGCACTCGACCGGTACCTGCGCGAGAGAGAGCGAAGCGAGTACCAACACCTGCCTCAGTTCTTTATCGGCAGCCGCGGCACGCTGACTGGCAACGGCGTCGCGCAACTACTTCGCCGCCGCGGTCGGCAGGCAGGCATCCCCGGCCTCCACCCCCATCGGCTTCGCCACACGTTCGCTCACGAATGGCTCGCCGATGGAGGAGCCGAAGGCGACCTCATGCGCCTCGCCGGGTGGTCGTCGCGGGCGATGGTCGACCGGTACGGTGCATCCGCAGCAGCAGAACGGGCTCGAGACGCACACCGGCGACACAGCCTTGGAGATCGATTGTGACCCGAAAGCAACGCCGGCCGAAGAAAATCGACGTCATCCGGTGTCAGAAATGTGGGTCGTTGGCAGGCAAACGCGTAGCCCGCGACAAGTGGGAAATTTGGAGAGGCGCTTGGGAGAGGGAAGATGTCGGATTTCCCACCGGTTCTGTCTACTGCCCTAGCTGCGGACGTCGGTGGGAACTCGACTAGGCGAACGACACCATTGTAGTTCCGAGTGCGCAGTGCTATCTTCAACTTGCCTCACGCATCTGTGAAAAGTTCCTCCCCGGCAGGGTTGAAGGAGCGCCCCCCAAATAGTCGCGACGGGCAGCGACCGGAACACCGAAAGGTGGCTGGTCACCCATGCCCGACAACCTCACTGCGTCCGAACGCTCGCTGAGAGCAAAGATCGCAGCCCACGCCAAGTGGGCCAAACAAGACCCGACCG
>JAACCU010000104.1 GCA_009937405.1 Actinomycetota bacterium | reverse complement strand
CGTGGCCGTGGCCGTTGCCCGGTCGCGAACCGGAGGGGCGGGCGGGGTTGGTGGAGTTGATGTCGGGTCGAAGGGCGTGGTGAGTTCTGCGATGAACGGCGACGGGGGGGTGCCAGCGACGATGGTGAGGGTCTTGCTGCAGCGGGTCACCGCCACATGGAAGATTCGGCGCTCTTCTTCGAGGTCGGCGGCGAGTCGGTGGGGGAACAGATCGGCACCGGCCTCATGGATGATCACGTGGGGCCACTCGCGGCCCTTGACCTTGTGAATGGTCGACAGGCGCACACCGCCCGGTTCGGCCCGACGCTCCTGTAGCCGCTGCGAGAGCCAGTCAGGGAATGCCTCAGGGTCGGGTTGGTGACGGGCAACGGCAAGCAGCGCGGCCAGGTCGTCGCTGTGTGCTGAGCGGTCGACACTACGGCGGCTCGCGTCGAGGCGTTGCTCAAGCGCGGCACCGAGACCTAGTTCGTCGCGCACGAACAACAGGACTTGCTCGGTTGTTGCATCATCGTCAACCAGCTGACGAAGCCGCACCAGGTCAGCCACGAAGTCCGTCACCTTGATCTGGTCACGCTCTTCTCGCAGATATTCAGCGAGCCGCATCAGCTCCTTCGGACTCGACCGCTCACTCATCCACTCGATCACCCGCGGACTCAACCCCCGAGGCGGACGTCGGGCCGCGCTGAGCATCTCATCGCCAGGCAAGGCGCGTTCTGGCGCGGTGGCGAGCCGGAGCCATGCCAGTGCACCCGCCACCCCCGTGCGTTGGGTGAAGGCATCATCGATGATTGCCGTGGTGCCGACACCAGACTCCTCAAGCGTGAGCATGGGCCCCAGCAGGGTGGAGTTGACTCGTGTGAGAACGGCAATATCTCGCGGGGACACACCCTCAGCCAACAAATCAGCAACTCGAGAGCAGGTCACGGCTACCGGGTCGGCCTGGTGGTGAACGAAGACTGATTCGTCATCAGCATCATCGATCACCGCGGTGCGAGTGTTCTTCACGATTCGGGTGCGGTTATGGCTCAGCAAGCTGACGGCGGCATCGACCACGGGTGACGGGCACCGATAGTTGACCTCCAGATCGTGGGAGGTGGCAGACCAGAAAAGGTCATCAAAATCGATCAGCCATGCCGGCGATGCGCCCGAGTAGCCGTAGATGGTCTGGTCATCATCGCCGACGGCGAAGACGTGGGCGGCGGGCCCAGCGAGAAGCCGAATCAGCAGCACGTGGGCGGGAGTCAGATCTTGGAATTCGTCAACGAGCAGGACCTGGCAGGAGCGTCGAGCCGCGTTACGGGCCGTGACATCAGTCAACAGGATCTCGATGGCCCCCAGGATCTGCTCATCGAAATCGACGGAGTTCTGGCGGGCCAGCACATCCCGGTACTGGGGGAGCACGTTGGCGAAGTCTTTCACGTCGCCGCCGAATTCCTGTTCGACCGCAGCCGGCGATCGGAGGCCCAGACGACAGGCCCCCAATGCTTCGATCCATACCGCCATCGGGTCAGACATAGCCTGCCGCCGTCGCTTGACGAGTTGATCGAGAACCGATCGCACGCCTCGCTCATCGATCACGCGTGGGCGGCTCCGGCCGGAGGGCGATGCGAACGGTGCCGTGCCCGACATGATGGCCAGCGCCAGGCTATTGAGTGTGCGGATCTGAAGGCCGGCGAGGTCGCGAGTTCGCTCCTGCATCTCTTCTCGAGCGCGCACGTTGAAAGCGAGTAGGCAGACGCCTTCGGTGGCAATGCCGCGATCGCTAATCAGATGACGGGCGCGCTCGGTGAGAACTCGTGTCTTGCCCGAGCCAGCGGGGGCAATGATGCGAGCCGCTCCGCCGGCGTGGGCCACAGCAGCTTCCTGGTCGGGGGCAAGGTGGCCAGACGATTGTCTGGAGCCGAGTGGCGTGAGGTTTCCGACGGCGAGATTGGCCGCCGGGATCACCGATGCGCCGATCAACTCGGCATCGAGCCAGTGCAACTGTCCGCCGTCGCACCACATGGGTCCGTTCGGAGTATCGACATCACCGGGTGCATCAGTGGCGACGGTGGCGCCAGCGGCAACGGCCAGATCGACGGCTCGGACAGAGGGAGCTTCCGGGTCTCGTGCGTCGACGGCATGGCCGAGCACCAGGTGACGCAGAAGTGCACCCTCGAGGTCAGTGTCGGGCCCAAGAGTCCAGAAATCTGAATGAAGCACAGGGTCCGCAGGTGGCAAATCGCCGCTGAGCTCGATCACCAGGGCCTCGCGTGTCTGCGAGGCGTTGATCAGGCGGTCGGGGATTCGGCTATCTGAACCGGAGACCGCGACCCGTTCGGCCTTGGCCCACGGGGCGGGCGCCGACTGCCCTGGCAACACCACAACGGAACGACCGAGAGCGGGAGGTCCAGCGAGGCGGTCCCAGTCGGCGGTGAGGATGATGGGCTCCGCCATCGGCCGCTCCCTCAGCGCGGGTCGCTCTTCAGGGTCCGACTGCGTGGCGAAGAGGGATTCATCGCCGGGGCGGTCGCCCGTGCACTCGCGCACGTCTGCCACGGTGGCGTGGCGTTCTCCGCAGTGCCCGCAGGCGATCATCAGTCGGTGTTCCGGCAACGAGTCACGATCAGCAACATAGGCGACAGGTATGACAGGTACGGTCCAACCCTGACGTTCTCTGGTTGGCTCGCTATCGAGTTCCTGATCGGGATACCAGCGCGAGATGAGACGGTGTCACGCGGAGGTGGTAGTCGCCTTCGATGATCTGCGGCGAGACTTGCGAAGCTCAAGCCGGCGCTGGACCGGAAGGTCGGCGCAGATCACGAGGAGGACCAGAGCGGCCGCAGCGAATGCGTCAAGCCACCAGTGATTGGCGGTGAGCACGACTGCGGCCGTCATGACCAGCGGATGGGCGATTGCCGCCCACCTCCAACGACTCGAACTGGCCTTTATGATCGCCCACGCGCCAATCAGAGCCCACGCCACATGAAGTGACGGCATGGCTGCGATCTGGTTCGCGGTGCTGGCGATGGCTTCGCTGTCGTAGATCTTCGGGCCGTAGGTCTGGAGTGTGTCGACGAAACCCATATCCGGGAACCACCGTGGCGGCGCAAGCGGGAAGAGTACGTGGACTGCCAATGCGGTGAACGTGGTGCCGAACATGACTCGACGAACGCGGCCGTAGTCATCGAAGTGGCGCACGTAGAGCCAGGTGAGGAACGCAACACTTCCGATGAAGTGGGCCAAGAAGTAATAGCGGTTAAGGCCCCACACGATCTGCTCGCTGCCGAGAACCGTGGATTGGAAATTGACCTCGTTGAAGATTCCGAGCGCTCGTTCCCAGTCGACCACTGTGCGACTGTTGACAAAGGCGCGGTCGATCTCATCCTTTACGACAAGGCGAACGACCCGGTACAGCATGAATCCACTGATGAGAATCGTGATCTCGCGACCCAGCAGCCAGCCGTAACGGGAACGGTTGCCGTCAGG
>JAACCU010000103.1 GCA_009937405.1 Actinomycetota bacterium | reverse complement strand
TCGGAGCCTGTACTCGCCACCTATGACCAATCGCAGCCAATTCAGATCCCCGAACCGATCTTGCCTCGAGGACGTTGGCACCATGGGCTCGACCCGCTCATGTTGAGCGCTGGGGGGGCCTCGCCCAAGGCGGCATCCGTCCGAAGTCGGGTGTGGAAGAACCATGCGGACGAGCACTACTGGGGCACCGAAAACCAGGAGCGGATGCGGACGGGAAAACCCCCGCGCCGCACAAATCCTGCGACAGCCAAGGTCGAAACGGCCAGCGTCGATCTGATCAGTGCCCGGCCCTATTGGAAGTCGACGGCCGTCGATCCATTCGGTGATGCCACATGAGCTTGATTCCGCAGCAATCGGTGGAGTTCAGCCTCGCATTCCCGCCCCAGGTCACTGTGCGCCGCGAACTCCATAGCGACCTCCGCGACCAGGGGCTTCTGCTCCGACACCGTCGAGCAATGACGGTGGGTGACATCTCGGCCAAAGAGTTGGTGCTCTGGTCGACCACTTCTCCCATCGAGGTCACGGTTTTCGTGCCGGTCGGTTCGCTCATAGTGTGGAACGTGTGGAGAGACAACGCTGCGATGCATGGACTGCTCGGCAACGCCATGATCCGCGACTTCGAACTCCCCGACGGGGCCGTGATGCTCGAGTGCTCCGACGGACATGCCCCCCGCGAGTCGACTGACCTACGGGTCGAACTCAGATTCGACCCGGCGCGTGCCCAAGAACCATGACCCCCCTGCCATCGGGTCTTCGTCGTCAGGTGCTACCAGGTCGATAAATCTCGGCACCCCACGTGGTGCCGGGTTCAACAATCGTGCGAAGCACAGTCGATGCCGCTATCAGCCATCGAACGATGGCAGCGGGGTCGGCGCTGTGGGGCAAATCAACCACAATCCCGTGTTTCGCGTGATCCTGTCGCTTCACCCAACCTGCCGGAAGCCCCAAGCCAAGCTCGTCAAGACGCTTCAGAGCATCGGGGCCGGTGCCATGCGCCACCCCAAGTTGAGCCAACCGCGGCTTGCGTCCAGTTGCGGGCGGAGTCCATGTCGCCATGGCAACTGCAGGACCACGAGCCGAGAACCACGCTGCGAGCCCCGAGCGCTCAGGGACGCGCCGCTGTTGATCTTGGTCGAGGAGCGGACCGATATTGATCCAGCCTTCGCCGTCACCTCGCTCGGCCAACTCGACCATGGCTGCAACCACGGGCTCGCTCTCGTCGCGGTGAAACTCAACAGCCTCGGTCTCAAACGCCATCTTCTGACCGTAGCGACTACGTGGAGCCAACCCGACCCGGTACGGTGGAGACACGTTGCCGATGTCACGATTCACTCCTGTTCTTGTTGCCGCTGTCGCGGTCGCTTCGCTTGGCGCTAGCACACCGGCGTACGGCCAGGCCAGCACCGGGGAGATCAGCGATCTTGAACGCCGTCGTGGCGAGATCACTGTCGAACTCGGTCAGCTCGATGCAGAGCTCGGCTTGATCGACGACAACCTGGCGCGGATCGATGCTGAAATCGACGTTCGCAAGGCCGCAATCGAATTGGTCGCTGATGAACTCGAACGAGCTGTGGATGCGAGACGCGAGCCTGAGCACACCCGTCTCACCATCGCCATCGTTGGCTTTACCTCCGGTGATCCACGCTCCAACGCCCTCCTCGATGAGGTCCGAGTCCTCGAAGGCGACGACGAGCCCTCCCGCCGCCGAGAGCTCTACCAGGCGGTCATCGAGGATGCTCGCCGGCAACTAGAACAGTTCGACGAGCAGCTTCGCGGCCTCGCTGAGCAGATGACGGCTACCCGCACCACGTTGGCAGCCGCTCAGGCCGAGCAAAAGGCCGCCGAAACCCTCTATGACGAAGCCGGGGCGAAGCGGGCCGAACTTGCTATCGAACTCGATGAGACGGAGCGTCGACTTCATCTTCTGCTCTCGCTACAAGGCAAGGTGCTGCTGACCGGTGTAATCACGTTCGATGTTGTGAATCGGCCTGTCCTGGCCATCAAGATCGACAATGTCGTTGCCGCTCGGCCCCAAGCCGGGATCAATGATGCCGACATGATCTTTGTCGAGGAGGTCGAAGGCGGCCTCACTCGACTGGCCGCCATCTTCCACTCCACGACGCCAGCCGAGGTTGGCCCAGTTCGTTCGATGCGCACCGGCGACTTCGACCTGCTCGCCCAGTTCAACTCGCCACTCTTCGCCACCTCAGGCGGTAACCGGGGGTCGCGCGAGGCGCTAGGTAACTCGACGTTGGTCGATATCGGTGCGGCGACCCACGGGTCCCTGTACTACCGAAGTGGTCGCTCCGCCCCGCATAACCTCTTCACCAACCCCTCCAACCTCTGGTCGGTCGGCTCAGGAGAAGACTACGAGACCGGCTTGCCCTCACCGATCCTTCGGTTCCGTGAACCCGATGACCCCATCCTTGGTGATCCGCGTCCGGCCAACGGCGTGACGATCGACTACGGCCACACCACCGTCGAATACGTGTGGGACGGCTCGGGCTGGGCCCGCTCCCAAGACAGCTCACCCACCGTGGACACCGCCGGGGTCCGAGCCAATCCCACGACCGTGATCGTCCAGTTCACCACCTATGTGTCATCGGCCGCCGATCTCAAATCACCCGAAGCGGTCACACTCGGTCAAGGACCGGCATGGATCTTCACCGATGGCCAGATCGTGCCTGCGGTATGGCGCCGAAACGAATTGCTCG
This sequence comes from Actinomycetota bacterium, assembly GCA_009937405.1. Classification (GTDB taxonomy): domain Bacteria; phylum Actinomycetota; class Acidimicrobiia; order Acidimicrobiales; family Aldehydirespiratoraceae; genus JAACCU01. The sequence continues at coordinate 1,910 of JAACCU010000103.1, read as the reverse complement.
ACGTCTTCGAATATGTCGACAACAGCGGCAACTTCATCACCGTGCTCCCGGGTCAGAGTTGGATCGAGATGCCTCGCCTAGATTCCGCCACGGTCAACTGAGCTTTCGTGCCGCGCCCAATTGTTCGTTGCCGCCCCGACCCGGTCATGGTCGCCGGCTTCGACCGCATCCGAAGTGAGCTGAACGTCCCCACCGCGTTCCCCGATGCCGTGCTCCAAGCCGCCGCCGACTCAGTCGCCGCTGGTCCACGGATCCCGCCCGGCGCCGACTCCACGATCATCGATGCCAGAGATTTGCCGTTCATGGCGATCGATCCGCCGGGATCCACCGACCTCGACCAGGCCTTTTTCGCTCGCCGACACGGCGACGGATACACCGTCTTCTATGCCATCGCCGATCCGGCGTCACTCATTGCTCCCGATGGCCCCGTCGATCTCGAAGCGAGAGACCGCGGCCTCACCCTGTACAGCCCCGACCTTCGCACATCGCTGCACCCGGAGTCCATCAACGAAGACGGTGGCAGTCTGCTCGAGGGTCAGGAGCGCCGAGCTCTACTTTGGACCATCGAGGTGGACGGCGATGGCGTGCTGGGCGACGCTCGCCTTCAACGCGCCGACGTTCGCACGCGGCACCAGTTGTCCTATCAAGCGGCCCAGGCCGAGATGGACACCGCCGGCCCCGACGATGCACTCACCCTGCTACGGGAGATCGGCGAGCTGCGAGAAGCCCAGGAGCACCATCGCGGCGCCGTGAGCCTGGCCCTCCCCTCTCAGGAGGTCATGTATCAGGCCGATGGGTCGTTTGCTGTCCTGTTCGACGACTCACTACCTATCGAAGGATGGAATGCCCAGATTTCGCTACTGACGGGAATCGTCGCCAGCCGCATCATGCTCGACGCTGGGGTCGGCATCCTTCGCACGCTTCCTGAACCCGACGATCACACGCTCCAGCAACTTCGGCGCACGGCAAACGCACTCGGAATCGGGTGGCGCCGTGAGCAGAGCTACGCCGATCGGGTCCGGTCGCTACGCCCCGACACTCCCGAGGCTGCCGCGATGCTAAGTCAGGCCGCGCGAGGTTTGAGAGGGGCTGGATACGTCGCATTCACCGACCACGACCCACCCTCGGACCCCGGTCATTTCGCCATCGCGTCGACCTACGCCCATGTCACTGCGCCTCTGCGCCGGTTGTGCGACCGGTTCGCCAACGAGGTCGTCTTGGCGCATTGTGCCGGTCATGAGCCACCAGCGTGGGCGGTCGAGGCCTTGGCGGAACTTCCGAGCCTCATGGGCTCTGCAAAGAGTCGGGATCGGAACCTTGAGAGGGCGATGGTCGACTTCATGGAAGCCAGCGTGCTCACACCCTTGATCGGCGAGACTTTTGCCGCTGTGGTGACCAACGTCGACAATAATCGCGAACAGATCCGAATTCAGCTGCGCGAACCAGCGGTAGTGGCCAAGATCAACACTCATTCAGCGGGCGGGAAACCAATAAAACTCGGCAGCGAGATCGCCGTTCGGCTCGTCGCCACCGATCCCGGTGAACGGCGAGTCAACTTTGTCGTCGTCTAGCAATGCGCCAGGGTCAACTCAGTGTGTGACCATGGGGTCGAGCTCTTTGGCGTGAGCAACCCATCGCTCGACCTCGCCCAGTGATGGCGGGCGGCGAACAAGGGGACGCTTCTTGGACTGGTTGGTCTCATGCAGCTTGGCGTGCAAATTGGCCGCGTTGCGGTTGCGGAGCACCTTCACCGTATCGACACCAGACTTTTCGAGAAGATCGCTGTACTCCCCGCCCACGCCACGGACCCGCACCAGATCTGCACGATTGACCCACTCGAGGAGCAGCCCTTCAGCGACCCCGGACTCTGCCGCCAAGGCCTTGCGTCCCTTCTTGGCACCACCCGCCTT
>JAACCU010000102.1 GCA_009937405.1 Actinomycetota bacterium | reverse complement strand
GTTTCGAGGCTCGCAAAATCGTCAAGGCTCGTAACGAAGACCGCCATGTCGCGAGCGACCGAACGAACGGTTGCTTCGATTGGTTCATCGATCGCCACGTCTGCCTTCGTGAGAATGACGATCGGTTTGGCGCCGCTGTTGGCCGCCATCACCAGGAGCCGCTCGAGTCGCCCGGCGGGCAGCGGCCGGTCAAGCCCGTGCACCACCCCGACGAGTTCGATGTTGCTGGCAAGCACCTGTTCCAGATCGCGTTCGGCAGGATCGCGGCGGCTCACACTGGTCCGACGATCAAGGATCCGAGCGATCACATCCCCGAGGCCATCCTCGTACCCAATGTCGACCCAGTCACCCGTGACCGGAGCAAGTTCGTCTTGGGCTCGCTGCGAATCCGACAGGACTCGCACAACACCATCAACAGTGATGACATCGCACTCGCCCCGGTCGACGCGGATCACACGACCCAAACGGTCGACGTCGACCAACTGCTCGGCTGGCACGGCGTGGAGTCCCCACGGGATCAAATCGGTCATCTGCTCTACCAGTCTGGCCTGCCCAACAGAATCTGGTGCTTTCGGGAACCATCCGGGGCCAAACTTCGTTCTTCAATCATGGTTGAGAACATGACCGATGACTCACAGGCGAAGAGCAGACGGGCGGCAACGCCGCGCTGGATGGGTGCGCTGGCCGGCATCGCTGCGGCCGCCGTTGCCCTCGGCTTCAGCCAATGGGTCGAAGGCGCAAGTGACATCCCTGGTCTCGTTCTTGGCATCGGTGAATGGGTGATCGATTACACCCCCGGCTGGGTTGCCGAATGGTCGATCGAAGACTTGGGATCCGCGGGCAAGGGTAACCTTCTGCCTGGCATCACACTTGTCTCATTCCTGGTGGCCGCCACGCTCGGCGATGTTTCCCTCCGCAGAAGTCGACGCTGGGGCGTGCTTGGATTCACCGCCTTCGGTCTCTTCGGCGCGTTCGCCGCAGGCCGTAATCCGCAGTCGCCCACAGTCGCCAGTTGGTTCTGGTCGCTGTTCGCCACCGGATTGGGTATCACGACGCTCATCTTGTTGGTCGGCATCGCCCGCCACACAATTGCAGAACCCAGCGACGACGAGTTGGCCAGCCCACTCAACCCTCCCCGGAGCCGGCGGGCGTTCCTGGCCTGGAGCGGAGGGGCCGGGGCCATCGCGCTCACCGGTGTCGGCCTGGGCAAGGCAACTGCAGGGCCGTCGGCGGCCGAACTCGCCCGCGCTGCAGTTGTGCTCCCGACAGCCACAACCACCACGACCACCACCGCAGCGGCGTCCACGACAACGACAGAGGCCGCCGCCGCAACAACACCCGCCGCTGTCACAACCGAACCCTTTATCTCTCCCGAGGGCCTCGCCCGCTGGATCACTCCCAACGAAGACTTCTACCGAATCGACACCGCTTTTCGATCCCCCAAGTCGACCCTGCGGATTGGAAACTGAAGTTCACCGGCATGGTCGACACTCCGTACGAGTTGACCTACGACGAGATCCTCGGTATGGATCTCGTTGACCAAGCGATCACAATTTCGTGCGTCTCCAACCCGATTGGCGGCGACCTTGTCGGTAACGCTGTATGGACGGGTATCCCGCTTGTCGATCTACTCGACCGGGCCGGCGTCCAGCCGGGGGCAACCCAGGTCACGAGCACCTCAGTCGACGACTGGACCTCGGGCTTTCCCACCGAACTTCTTGGCGATGGCCGTAATGCGATGCTTGCCATCGGCATGAACGGCGAGCCCCTTCCGATTCGTAGTGGTTTCCCTGCTCGACTCGTCGTGGCCGGCATCTACGGGTACGTGTCGGCTACCAAGTGGATCTCAGAGATCCGGATGACTACCTGGGAAGATTTCAACGGCTACTGGATCAACCTCGGCTGGTCCAAGAACGGACCGATGAAGACGACGTCGCGTGTCGACGTGCCGAAGAATCGAGCCCAAATCGCGGCCGGTGTCACGCCCGTCGCCGGTGTGGCGTGGGCGCCGACTCGAGGTATCTCAGCCGTAGAGATCCGCATCGACAACAACGACTGGATCGCTTGCGATCTCGCTCGTCCAGGCAGCGACGAGACTTGGGTTCAGTGGAAATCCGACTGGGACGCACCCGAAGGAACGCATCAGATCACTGTGCGAGCATTCGACGGCAACGGCGACATCCAGCCGATCGGACCAAAGACAGTCGCACCTGATGGCGCCGAAGGTTGGCACCAGATCATCGTCGAGGTCACCTGAGTATTCAGCAGCCTTCACTCAGTGGTCACTCGCACATGCCGTCAGTGACCACATGACAGATACAGGCCGAGCCGTTCGGGAAAACGCCACCAACCTGCGACAGAGTCTCGGCGGCGAGAGATTAACTCCTTCCCAAACGGCGATGATGAGTGGATGACAACGCACGGTGGAGGTATGTCTCCCGACGAGCGTTAGGCCGCCACGATTCCTATGGTGCCGACCACGACGATGAGAAGGCCGATTACTTGCGGACGCGAGACAGAGTCGCCGAAGAACAGGCGGCCAGAGACGACTGCAGCGGCGGGAAAGAGTGAGACGGTCACCGATGCCGCCGGTGCGTTGATGGCAAGACCGGCAAGTAGCAGGATCGAGCTCACGCCGGCGAAGAACCCGCCTGCGATCACGTTGGGAGCGAACCGCTTCGGCGGAAGCAACGGGCGCCGGCGCGCCAAGGCGTAAATCACAACGACAAGCACCGCGACGCCGCGCTGCGAAACCAGCGGCCAGTTGCCCGACGCCTCATCAAGAGTGATCATGAATACCGTGCCGAATCCGTAGCCCAGTCCGGAAACAGCGGCGACCGGGAATCCACCCCGGACGTTGCTGGCCTCGGCTCCTCCCACCGTCACAAAGATCAGGCCGACGATGGTCGCTCCGGCGCCAGCGATGCTCACAATTGGCGGCACTGCACCGACGGTGCTGGCGTAGGTGAACGGTATGAGCGTCGCAAGCGAGGCGTTGACGGGCGCAACCACCGCCGATGATGAGATAGAAACGCCGTGCAGGTAGGTGGCGATGCCGACACCGAAGCCGATGCCGGAGAGTGCGCCGAGAAGCATGTCGCCGGCGATCAGTGAACCGTCGGTCATGACCGCGAAGACGAGGGTAGTTATCGTCGCGAGGAGGCTGGTCGAACTGGCGGCCACAATCGGGCCGATCTCGTTTGTGACCCGCCGCGAGAAGAAATCGCCCGCAGCGATGGTCAACGCAGCAATCAGGCCGAAGAGTGCGCCCACGATCCCCCCTCGGTCCGTTTGACTTCGGGGCGACACTACGGCTCCACGAAGCGCAATGAAACCGGAGTAAGCGCACTAGCCTCCCTTCACCGTTGGAGGAGGGGCACGATGCAATCAGGGCCAGTGGTGCGAGCGATGATGTTACTCGCCGGAGCGATGGCCTTGATCCCGCTCATGGACACTGCGGCGAAGTCGCTTTCGACGGACTATGACCTCGCACCGGCGAGCATCGGGTTCGGACGTTTCGCGGCTCAGTTCATATTTGTGTTCCTCGGCATCGCACTCTCGAGGTCGATTTTGGGGCGACGAATCCAGCCCGGCCGGCCTCGCCCAACCTTGATCCCAGCGCGCCCGCTCATCCACTTGGTACGGGGTGCGCTTCACGGCGGTGGGAGCATGATTTTCTTCGTCGCAGTGAAGTACATGCCGTTGGCCGACACAATCGCTGTGTTCTTTATCGAGCCGATGCTGTTGCTCGCCCTGTCTGCGGTGTTTCTTGGTGATCATGTCGGCTGGCCGCGACGCATCGCCTCCGTCATCGGCTTTTGCGGGGCGCTGCTGGTCGTGCAGCCGAGCTACCAACTCTTTGGCGCAGTCGCCCTTCTCCCCTTGCTGGCCGCGCTGATGTTTGCCACCTATCTGCTAATCACCCGCCGCTATGGGGCCGGCGAACACCCTGTGACCATGCAGCTGTGGTCAGCGACCGGCGGCATGGTCACGATTGGTGTCTGCATCGTGGTCGGCGAATTGGTCGGCGCTCTCGACTATCGACTCACCGTTCCCAACCTCGGCGAAGAGATCGCTCTCCTTGCCCTGATGGGCATCGTCTCGACCGCAGCTCACATCACCATCGTGATCGCCTACCAGTTGGCGCCAGCATCAATTCTGGCACCGTTCAGCTATCTCGAAATCGTGAGCGCCACGATCTTCGGCTACCTCGTCTTCGATGAGTTCCCTGGTGGACTTCAGTGGGTCGGCATCTCGATCGTCGTCGCGACCGGACTGTTCATTTTCTTGCGAGAGCGGATGCTGGAGCTTCGACCAACTCCCATCGGCGATGCTCGGGCCGCGCCGACCACGGATCTCGACGGCTAACCACTTTCAGCCGGTCATCTGCTCCAGCATGGCGGCCATACTTTCACGCACGACTTCGACGGCTCGCTGCGGTCGCAGCATCACCTTGAACTCGGTGATCATGCCGTCGTCATCGCAGGTGATGATGTCAACGCCGTTGACCGAGACGTCGCCCACCATGGTCTCGAACTCGAGCACCGCATGGTGTCCGTCGAGCACTTCCTTGGTGTAGCGGAACGTTCCGTCTCCGCCACCGGAAGATTCAACCGGGTTACGGGCTTCGTCGCCGGGAAGCACGTTCCCTGCGGCAGCCAGATACATGGCGGTCATATCTCGCCCTTTGAGCGGCTTGAACAGCACGGGCGAATAGAACTCGCAGTTCTCGTGCAGCAACGTGTTGTAGCCATCGGGAAACCCGGAGCGAAGCCCGTCCTTCCAGCGGGCCATCGTGTCTTGAATCGGATCCATGCTCGAATGCTGACACGGAAACGGTCCTGCCGCGAATCGGCCGGTCTCTGTCCCGCTATGGTGCCCGGATGAGCGAAGAGCGTGAGGTTCTCGAATGGGCCACCTACGGAACGGCAGTTCGCGAACTGGCCCAGGTTGTTGCCGACGACGGCTACCGCCCCGAGATGATCCTGGCCATTGCCCGGGGTGGACTCTTTGCCGCAGCATCACTTGGCTATGCCCTCTCGGTCAAGAACATTTATGTCATGAACTGTGAGTACTACACCGGCGTTGATGAGCGTCTACCCGTACCGGTCATGCTCCCGCCCTATGTCGACTTTGTCGATATGGAAGATGCCAAAATTCTTATCGCCGATGACGTCGCCGATACCGGGCACACGCTCAAAATGGTCCACGACCTCTGCATGGAAAAGGTTGGCGAGGTTCGCAGCGCTGTCCTCTACGAGAAGTCTCATAGCCTCGTGAAGTGCGAATACGTTTGGAAGCGCACGGACCAGTGGATCAACTTCCCGTGGTCGAGCGACGATCCTGCCGTCAGCGCCGAAGAAGCGCGGCACAAAGTGGCCGACGCGTAGCAAGGCCACCCATGTGAAAGTGGCCGACTAGAGCGCCACGATGCTCGGCGCCGTTTCGTCGGCCCTTCGACTCAGACTCATCTGGGTTCTGGCCAATCTTGTCGCACCATTCTCGAAGAACCTGAACACCGGGTTGAAAGTCGTTGGGGTGGCATGAGTGGCTTCACTCGTCGATATTCGTAGTGCATGGTTTTCGGCGTTC
>JAACCU010000101.1 GCA_009937405.1 Actinomycetota bacterium | reverse complement strand
GGCCCATACTGGGTTGGTCGACACACCGGCCCATGCAGCCAACTCGTCATGGTCGGCCTCGGCCAGTGACGGCTCAGGGGACGGGTCAAAGGTGACCGATTCGGCAGTTCCAGTGTTGCCACCGATCTGAGGGACCGCGCCGGTGGCGGGTTCACTCCAATGCGGAATGGCATCGTCATCGCCGTCAAAAGACACGTCGTCGTCGCCAAAGACACTGCGACCAGGAGCCGAAAAATCGTCATCTGGGGTGCTTCCACCCTCGAAATCGTTGGAATCGTCGTTCACGGACTCGCCCTTCCAATGCTTCTTGAGGTCATACCTCGAGAAGCTCCTCTTCCTTTTGGGCCTGCGCTGCGTCAATCATGCCAATGAATTCGTCTTTCAGACCATCAAGGCGCCCCTCGGCGCGCTGAACATCGTCCTCTTAGACTCCCCCCTCATCATTGAGGTCGTCAAGTTCTTTGCGCGCGGAACGCCGCACACCATTGACTCGCTGCTTGGCTTCTTCGGCCATACCACCCACGATTTTCACATAGTCGCGGCGGCGTTCTTCAGTGAGCGGGGGGAAGCTCAAACGGATGATTCGACCGTCGTTCGACGGGTTCAATCCCATGTTGCTGTTGATGATCGATCGCTCGATGGCCTCAAGATTTGAGGGATCGTGGGGGGTCACGATGAGCTGACGAGCCTCGGGAACTGAGAAGCTGGCAACTTCAAGAAGTCGAATCTCGACTCCATAAGCCTCGATCGTGAGACGCTCGAAAAGCGCCGAGGAGGCGCGGCCGGTGCGGACCGTGGAAAACTCGCGACGGGCGGCACCAGCGGCCGCATCCATCTTCTCCTTGGCGTCATCCAACACCAGATCGATCAGTTCGTCGCTCACGACGCGTCTCCCTCGTTGTCGACGAGCGTACCCACCGACTGGCCGGCGAGCAGGGACTGAAGGTTTCCCTCCCCCATCAGATCAAAGACCACGATGGGCAACCGGTTATCCATGCAGAGTGAGATTGCGGTGGAGTCCATGACCTGCAAGCCCTCGTTCAGGACTTGCAGGTAGGAAACATGGTCAAGCCTGGTGGCGTCGGGGTTGGTGCGAGGGTCAGCGCTGTAGATCCCGTCAACCCCACCATGGGTGCCCTTCAGCACCACACCAGCTTCGATTTCTACCGCACGCAACGCGGCCGTAGTGTCGGTAGTGAAGAACGGATTGCCGTTGCCGCCACCGAAGATGACGACGCGGCCCTTCTCCAAATGACGGATGGCCCGACGCCGAATGTAGGGCTCGGCGATCTGGTTCATCTCGATCGCAGTCTGAACGCGGGTGGGCTGCCCCATCTGCTCGAGCGTGTCCTGCAACGCGAGAGCGTTCATCACCGTTGCCAACATGCCCATGTAGTCGGCTTGGGCACGATCCATGCCTTCGCCAGCGCCGTGAATGCCTCGCCAGATGTTTCCGCCGCCGACAACAATAGCGATCTGGACGTCGTAGGCCTCTTGGGCCGCGATGATGTCTTGGGCTATGCCGCGCACAGTGGCGCCGTCAATGCCGAATTCCAGAGGACCAGCGAAGGCCTCACCCGAAAGCTTGAGGAGAACCCGGTCCCAGTGGGCAGGTATCTTGCCTCTGGCGCTATCGGGTTCTGTCATATTCAGGAGCCAATCACAACCTGGACGAAGCGGCTGATCGAACCGCCACCGAGGCTGTCCTTGACCGCAGTCTTGTCGCCATTGAGGCCCTGTTCAAGTAGGACTCGTTCACCGAACCAACCGCGCAGGCGGCCCTCGACGATCTTCTCCCATGCTTGCTCCGGTTTGCCCTCAGCCTTGGTGATCTCGAGAAGCGAGTTTCGTTCCTTCTCGATCTCGTCGGCGGGAACCTCGTCGGAGCTCAGATACGTGGGCTTGGCGAAGGCAATGTGCAGCGCGACTTGGTGCAGTTCATCTTGGCCCACACCCGCAGCTTCGACGATCACGGCATTGACGCCGCGACCGTCCTGGCGGTGGAGGTAGGTGTCGAGGATGTTGCCATCGGCGGCCTCGATTCGCTCAACCGAGCCCAACGCTATGTTTTCCTTGATCGTGACCTGGAGGTCTTCAAGGGCTGCGGCATGAGCCTCGACCGCAGACATTCCGTCGACCAGCACAGCAGCAGCAATGCTGTTGGCGAGACCAGTGACAGCCTCGTTCTTGGCCGAGAAGTCGGTCTCAGTCTTGATCTGAACGAATGCAGCGGTGTTGCCGCTCACGGCGAGAGCAATCGTGCCCTCGTCGTTTTCACGGTCGCTACGAGCCGCAGCCTTAGCTAGGCCCTTTTCGCGCAGCATCTGGGTGGCGGCTTCCATATCGCCGTCGCATTCGGTGAGCGCCTTCTTGGCGTCCATCATTCCGGCACCGGTGGCGTCACGAAGCGCCTTGACGTCTTTCGCGGTAATCGACATTTATCGATATTCCTTGCGTGCAGTTGGGTGAAAGTTGCGGTCAGGTCGCGGGAGTGGCGTCGTTGCCAGCATCCGGGATGGTCTCTTCGGGAACGGCTTCGGCAGCGGGAGCAGCGACTTCCTCAACGGCAGCGACAGCTTCCTCAGGAGCAGCGACTTCCTCAACGGCAGCGACAGCTTCCTCAGGAGCAGCGACTTCCTCAGGCTCGGTCTGGGCAGCGGCAACTCGAGCCTCGCGCTCGGCGGCTTCAGCGGCCGCAGCAGCGCGGGCTTGGACCTGCTGCTCGGCAACTTCGGATTCCTGAAGCGCGTTGCGCTTCACGGCTTCGGCGCCTTGACGCTTCGAGTGGATGAAGCGGCCCTCGAGAACGGCATCGGAGATGACACGGCTCATGAGTTCACCGGCGCGGATTGCGTCGTCATTGCCGGGAATGGCGTAGTCAATGAGATCGGGATCGCAGTTGGTGTCGACCACGGCAACGATCGGGATACCGATCTTGCGGGCCTCGGTCACCGCGATGTGCTCCTTCTTCGTGTCAAGCACGAAAACGGCATCGGGCAGCTTGGCCATATCCCGGATTCCGCCGAGGTTGCGCTCGAGCTTGACGAGCTCACGACCGATGAGAAGGGCTTCCTTCTTCGGCATGGCCTCGAACTCGCCCGAGTCACGCATGCGGCGGTAGTCCTGCATCTTGCTGACGCGCTTGGAGATTGTTTGGAAGTTGGTGAGCATGCCGCCGAGCCAACGCTCGTTGATGTAGGGCATGTTGCAGCGCTCGGCGTACGACTGAATCGAGTCCTGAGCCTGCTTTTTCGTGCCGATGAACAGCACGGTGCCGCCATTGGCGACGAGATCTCGAATAAACACGTACGACGACTCGAGGTGGTTGAGCGTCTGGTGTAGATCGACGATGTGTATGCCTGAGCGCTCGCCGTGGATGAATCGCTTCATCTTCGGGTTCCAGCGACGGGTCTGATGACCGAAGTGGACGCCCGCTTCCAGCAACTGCTTCAAGGAAATAACTGCCATGGATTTTCTCCCGGTTACCGAGTTCGTGCGGGACGCCGAAGCGACCGGGTTTTGCACGAACCGAATCAATAGCCATCGCCACCGGTCGTGACGAATCGGGCCCAGATGAGCCTTTAAGGAGTGTATCGGCGTCCAACACGGCCGCGACCCCCTTCTCTGCTGCATCGATCACGCTCGGTACTGCCCAGTCGAAGAAGCGGTTGATCAGCCCTTCGCACGCGGGAGGGGCTGATGCGAGAGCAAGGGCGACTTCTCGAGATGCAGCGTCAAGTCCGACGACGTCGCTGTGAGCTGTGAACGGCGACCCACCATCAAGGACAACATGGTTCGCTCCAGGCGCCCATGCCGTGTTGGCAGGCACGACGACATCGCTGCGGGCGCCGATCGTCACGGCGTGGATGCCTTCGGGAAATGCCACGTCGGCGAATTGTGCGGCGTAGCCATCGGTACTCAGATCATCAATCACCGGAGCATCGAAAAACCCGTCTGCGCCGACGAGCCCCGCTACTCCTAGAGCCCCGGGCCCGAGGTTGCGTTTACCTACCGCGTCAACAATGTCGGCACTCGGGGTTCCCTGGTGAGGGCTGGCAAACGTTATAGCGACACCGATCGAAATCGCATGGGAATCGATCTCGCCCAGAGAAAGCCGTGTCACCAGGCCACCGAGACTGTGTGCGTAGATGTCGATCGGAACGCCCGGCTGGGATACGGCGATCTCAGCCAACAACTGACTGAGCGATTCAGCCATCAGAGCGACGCCGACGAAGGTGTCTGGGCCGTCATAATGAGACGCCTCGAGCGCCAATGACCACCCCCGGTCTGCCGACGGAACGATCCCGCCGGCGTAGCTGAACCGCAGGACATCGCTGGTCACGTACCCGTGGTCCGCGAGATCAAGTGTCGACATTGTTCCGGCTTGGGCGCTCGAGCTGTTCAGGCCATCGACCACAAGGGCGATTCGCCGTTCGGCCGGCGGGGAGATAACGACCGAACTTGGACTGCAGTCACGATCAGCAAGAGGCTCGATGAAATCACCCAAGGTAGCCATGACCACCGCCGGGTCGATGTAGTCGACAAGGTCGGAAGCGTCGATACCCAGAGCGCTCAGCCCGGCCCGAAGTGCCGTGCTGAGAAGGCCGCTCCCAGTTGACCGGGCACCACCCATGTCGAGAAAGTGAAGGCGCTCGGAACGCTCGACCAGATCATCGAACTGGTGTGTTCTCTCAGGGTGGCTGCCGTCGACAAGTTCAACCTCAATGACTCGAACGCCAAAAAGCATTGCCGGGTCGACGTAGACCCCGTCGACTCTCGTCCCAAAATGAAAACCCTGACCGGCGACAGCCACATGCTCTCCGGTCTCGACAGTGTCGCCTCGCTCAACAAGGAGCACCCTGACGAAGGAGTAGCTGGACTTCAGCCCGCCACCGTGGTCGACGGTGAGGTGCAGGGCCCCCGCCACTGGTCCGTCGAACACCACCGTGCCTGAGCCAGCTACGGCAATCGGGTCACCGACCGCGGTGTCATATTCGATCCCACGATTGCCGGGTCCGTAGGGCCCGTCGGGCGGGCGGAACGGATCGAGCACCTCGGCCGACGTTGGCGGTCGGAGAACCGTTTCGACAGCCCAAGCTCGAGCCGGATCGACGACCGGTATGAGCAAAAGGGCAACAAGGACCAGCCCAAGTACACGAACAAGGATGTTGCGGACGCACATGACAAACCCACATCAGAGACAGTTGACGGGGAAGTCGGGTTGGGGGGCTGGTTGAGCGGTGAACTGCTGCGGCGCTAGGCCACTTCACGGTCGGCGGCGACGAGCCGGGATCGAAGCTGGAGAACCGCCTTGGTATGAATCTGACACACCCGGCTTTCGGTGACGCCGAGCACACGGCCAATTTCGGCGAGCGTGAGCCCCTCGTAGTAGTAGAGGGTGAGCACAACTTTTTCGCGCTCGGGCATCCGATTAATCGACTCGGCGAGGGTTTGCCTCATTTCTTCGACCTCGTAGATAGCCATTGGGCCATTGCTGGAGTCGGCAACGGTGTCGCCAAGAGTGGCTGACTCACCGCTATCGCCGCCCGCCAACATCTCGTCAAGTGCGGCGACGCCCATGAAGGAGATCTGGCTCAGGGTGGTTTGGAGCTGTTCCTCGGTGATCTCCATCTCTGCCGCGACTTCTTGATCCGTGGGCGATCGATGGTGCTCGGCTTGAAGCTTGGCCATCGCTCCTTCAAGGGTGCGAGCCTTGCTTCGCACTGAACGAGGGACCCAGTCGATCGAGCGCAACTCATCGAGGATCGCACCCTTGATGCGCGCCATCGCGTAGGTCTCGAACTTGTAGCCACGCTCGGGGTCGAACTTCTCGATGGCATCGATCAGACCAAAGACGCCAAAGCTGATGAGATCGGCTTGTTCGACGTTGCGGGGCATGCCAACACCCACGCGGCCAGCCACGTATTTCACGAGCGGCGAGTATTGGATGATGAGTTTGTCGCGAAGCTCTTGCGAACGCGACTCCTTGAACTCGGTCCAGAGCTTGCGAGTGTCGTCGTTGCGATCGGTCACGTGGACTGTTTCCTAAGCACGAGGATGAGTCTGACGGTGGACGTCGCGTAAGCGCTCGCGACTGACACGGGTGTAGATCTGGGTCGTAGCAAGGTCGGCATGACCCAAAAGCTCTTGCACAGAACGCAAATCGGCACCGCCATCCAAGAGGTGAGTAGCAAATGTATGACGAAGTGCATGGGGGTGTGTGGGATTCACCGCTCGGCGGTCCAAAATACGCCTCACATCGCGGGGTGAAAGCGCGCGCCCACGACGGTTGAGGAAGACGGCGTCGGCTGGAGATTCGGATGTTACGAGGACCTCGCGGCCTTTTGCGAGCCAAGACTTCAGCTCTTCGCCAGCCGGCTCCGAGAGCGGAAGCCGTCGCTGCTTGCTGCCCTTGCCCCAGACCGTGATCACGTCGAATCCGGGAGCAATGTCTGCGCTGGTGAGACCGCACAATTCGCTCACTCGGAGACCGCTGCCATAGAGCAACTCGACAATGGTGCGATCCCGGAGATCGATCATGGGATCGTTGTCGGATCGCGGTGTGCCTTCGACCAAGGCATCCAACTCCGCTGCCGACAAGATCCGCGGGAGCGTGGATGAGCCACGAGGGGCCGAAAGGCCGGCTGCTGGGTCTGAGTCCGTGCGGTCTGTGCGCCGTGCCCAATCGAAGTAGCGACGGACTACTGAGGCTTTTCGAGCGGTGGTGCGACGGGCGTATCCTTCCGAATCGAGGAAAGCCAGGTACCGCCGCAGATCTCGCCGAGTAGCAATATTGGGCGAGTCGACGTGCTGCGTTTCCAGCCACAGCACGGCATCGCGCATGTCGCGCGAATAAACGTCGCGCGTTGATGGAGTGACCCGAGTGAGCGACTCGAGCCATAGTGAGAGGTCCCAGGAGCGCACACGGCCACTGTAGTACTTCACGAGAGGAGCAGCCCAGACCATCTCGAGAGCGCGCGCTGCGTGTTCGTTTGTCCGTCATGAGCGCCGCACTCGGATGCCGTCGGCCACGATGTGGCCGCTGGTCATGAGCCGTTCGAGCGCAAGATAGACAACACCAAGATCGAATCCGCTGTAGTCGACGATCTCATCGACCGATGTCGGCCCATCGTCGATTGCGGCAAAGACAGTCCCGGTGTCTCCACTGGGCGGCGGACGTTCTCCGCTACGACGGGTGGCGGAGTCGATGGTGGCTAGACCCAGGGCCATCAGCACGTCGTCGGCACCACGAACTGGGGCACACCCGTCGACCAGCAGCTGATTAGTGCCCGCTGCTGCGCCATTTTTCACCGAACCTGGCACTGCCATCACATCTACGCCGCGGCGCACGGCCTCGTCGACGGTCAGCAAGCTCCCGCCAACAGACCGGGACTCGACAACCACAATGAGGTCTGAAATTGCTGCGATGAGCCGGTTCCGTGCCGGGAACCGCCAGGGTTCCGGTTCGGCTCCGAGCGGGGCTTCGGTGCAGACACAGCCCGCTGCGGCGACCTTCTCCCACAGCTCTCGATGCCGGGCCGGGTAAACGACGTCGATGCCGCTGCCGACGACGGCGACCGGCCGCGCTCCCCCGGCGGCAACGGCGCCGCGGTGGGCCGCGCCGTCAACTCCGAGCGCAAGCCCTGACACCACCGAGACGCCGGCTTCAGAGAGCGATGCCCCCAGCTCATAGGCGATCTCCTTGCCCGCGCCGCTGCACCGGCGGGTGCCAACAATGCCCACAGTTGGCGTGGTCGGACCCGGCAACTCTCCACAGCGAAATAGAACCGGTGCCGGGTCAATGTCGTCGCGGAACCGCCGCGGATGATCATCATCGTGCCACGAGGTCACTCGACACTTCAGCTTCGCGAGTCGCGCCGAGATTTCGTCAAGCTCAATCCGTGCCAACTGACTCGCCCAGCGAGCCGAGTGCTCCTTTGGAACCACTGGTGGACTGGCGTTGCCCGCCAGGACCAGCACCCACGCTTCCGCCACCGTGCGGCCATCGAGAAGGTGAGCCAAACGCCGACTCGACATTCCCGGGAGTGCGGCGAGGGCCGCAAGCACGCTCTCAGACATGGTCGCCGCCGAGCGGCGGACGGGCCCGCAGTTGAAGGGCCGTTGAGACATCGATCACCCGCAGACCATCGCCGGCGTCACCAAGATCACGGATGGTGCGTGCGACGCAGCGAAGCCGCCGAAGACCTCGAGCGCTGAGACGCCCTCCATCCAGTGCTTCGGCGACCATCAAGGTGGCCTCCTCATCGAGCCAGGCCACGTCGTTGAGTAGTGAATCGCTCATTTCAGCATTGCAGCGCACCCCTCGCAGGGCCGAAATTTGTCGAACCTTTGCGACCCGCTCCGCCACAACCCATGACGCTTCGGCTGGCTCGGACGAGAGAAGTGCCGATGTCGATGGTCGACCAACCTGGACCATGAGGTCGATGCGGTCAAGGAGTGGCCCAGATATTCGCCGCGAGTACCGCGCCCGCTCGGGTGGCCGACACCGACACCCAACATTTCCGCCCTCACCGCACGGGCACGGGTTCATCGCGGCGACGAGCAGCACTCGAGCGGGATGCTCCCGCGTGCCATCGCTACGGGCGACCCTTACGACGCCCTCCTCAAGCGGCTGGCGGAGGGCGTCGAGCACACTCGGCGGAAACTCACCTAACTCGTCGAGGAAAAGTACACCGCCAGATGCCGCACTGATCTCTCCGGGACGAGATGATCTCGACCCTCCGCCGACGAGCGCCGACATTGAGATGTTGTGATGCGGGGCCCGAAATGGTGGCCGTGTGACGAGCCCGGACGGCGGGAGCCTCAGGCCTGCGGCACTGTGGACTCGCGTGACAGTGAGCGCGTCCTCGTGGGTGAGGTCGGGCAGGATCCCCGGAAGCCGCCGTGCCAGCATCGTCTTGCCCGCACCCGGCGGCCCCACAAGGAGCACGTGGTGCCCCCCGGCAGCGGCGACCTCCAAGGCACCGCGCGCCTGACCTTGGCCACGGACGTCGGCGAGGTCTGGTTCGGGTTCGACAGGATCGTCGGGAAGCGATAGGTCAACGTCCGGCCACGGCAGCCCGTAGTGCAGAGCGTCAACGACATCGCGCAAGCAACGGACCGGCCGTATTCGCGAACCCGCAATCAACGCGGTGACGCGGGCATCAGCGGCTGGCACGACGACTCGCGGCGCATGAACCGCATCAACCAGCGGAAGAGCGCCAACAATCGGCCGAACCGACCCGTCGAGCCCGAGCTCGCCGAAAGCGCCTAAACCTTCGATCTGGGAACCGGGGATCTGTCCTGATGCAACGAGTAAGCCGATGGCGACTGGCAGATCCAGGGCCGCGCCAGTCTTCGGCAAACCACCGGGAGCGAGATTGACTGTGATCCGTTTCATCGGCCACGCGAGCTCGCTCGACTCGAGAGCTGCACGAACACGATCACGCGCTTCTCGGCACGTCGCATCTGGCAACCCCACGATCGAGAACGAGGGCAACCCATCCGCGACGTGAACTTCGACAGAAACAGGGACGGCATCGCCCCCGACGAGGGTGGATGAAACAACGGTGGCGAGCATGGCGACCTCCGAACAAGAATTGTTGGGAGGTCGTCGTGAGGCCGACGACCGAGCGCTGTGTGCACCTTACGGTGCAGGTACGACAATCAGCCGAGAACTTCGCGGGTGTAGCGAGCTACCGCCGCCAACTGGTCTTTGCTGAGCGCACCAGCGAACGAAGGCATGCCGTTCTTGCCAGTGGAGATGATCTCAATCTGATCAGCGATGTCCGGATACGCCTCGACGACCGCGCCCTCATCGAATTTGGGCCCCGTTCCCCCAGCACCGCTCGATCCGTGGCACCGGGCGCACCGAGAGCTGTAGATCTCGCGGCCAGCAGCGAGCACCGAATCAGGTTGGCCATCCGTGCCCAGGGGAGCCTCTGGAGACTCGGTGGCGCAGGCCCCGGCGAGCAGGATCAGAATGCAGACGACGAACATCCGGTGTGAAACCAGAGAATGCTGAGCAAGATGGTGGCGTCGAGTCACACGGAGACGATACTGACGTCATGGGTATGGATCCCACACGGCCCCACCGCCGACGACCCACCGACATCGTGTTCGTCGTTGCCGCCTGCCTGACCACGGTTGCCCTGCTCACCTGGGCTCTGTTCCTCTGAGCTGCGGGATGCACCACGATGGATGATCCAGAGGCCTATGGCGAGGTTGACGTCCGCTTCTTGCAGCCGTACCAGGCCACCAAGATGTACCTCTGCCCCAACTGCAACCGAGACATCCCGCCCGGCACCGGCCACTACGCCGTCGTACCCAAAGAGGCGCCCGACCTGCGTCGCCATTGGCATCGTGGCTGCTGGGACGGTCGCAAAACCCGCAAGGCTCCAACCAAGCGAAAGCGGCGCTAACCCGCTCGCCAACAATCGCGGCGGCAGCGATCACCATCTCGCTGGCGGTAGAAGAACGATGTCATACACGCCACTTGCCATGTCACTCAGTGTTAGGCATCTCAGAGGACGAAGTCGAACGAGCGGCGCCTGCCTGCCCGGATCTAGGGTGACGGCACCGTCAGACCGGAAGGACACGCGATGAGCCGTACCGAGGCACTCGATCGAACGGAGACCTACTTCCAGGATGGCGCCTTCCAGCTGGAGTTGGCGCGGCGGGTCGCATACCGGACCGAAAGCCCCAACCTGGAGCAACGCTCTGAGCTCTACCGCTACTTGAGCGACGAGTTGACCCCGGCGCTCGAGTCGATGGGGTTCAGCTGCCGGGTCCACGACAACCCCATCCCTGAAGGGTGCCCGTTCCTCGTCGCACACCGTCACGAATCCAACGACGTCCCCACCGTCATGTCCTACGGGCATGGCGATGTGGTGCTTGGCTATGACGATCAGTGGCGGGATGGATTGAGCCCCTGGGCCATCGTCGTCGAGGGCGACCGTTGGTATGGCCGCGGAACGGCGGACAACAAGGGCCAGCACACCATCAATCTTGCGGCGATGCGTCACGTGCTCGATGTCCGAGGCTCGCTGGGATTCAACGCGGTGCTGTTGTTTGAGACTGGCGAGGAGACAGGGTCGCCGGGGTTGGAGGAGTTCTGCGCCGACAACACAGACCTCTTTGCCGCTGACGTCTTCATCGCGTCAGACGGACCCCGTATGCAGCCTGGTACGCCAACGATTTTCATGGGTTCCCGGGGAGCGTTCAACTTCGCTATGCGGCTCACTCTTCGAGATGGCGGACACCACTCAGGCAACTGGGGTGGGCTACTCGCCAATCCGGGCGTGATTGTTGCCAATGCCCTTGCCACGATGATCAGTTCTTCTGGTGAGATCCTCGTCGATGGCTGGAAGGCCGAACCGATGACAGACACCGTCCGTGCTGCCGTCGCTCAACTTCGGGTTGGTGGTGGTGATGACTCCCCCACCATCGACCCCGACTGGGGCGAGCCGGGCATGAGTGCCGAGGAGCGCGTGTTCGGCAGCAACACGTTCGAGGTGCTCGCGTACGAGACAGGCAACCCGCGCCACCCCGTGAACGCCATCCCACCATCAGCCGTGGCGCATTGTCACATGCGTTTCGTCGTCGGAACCGAGCCTGTCGCCTCGCTCCCTGCACTCCGCCGACACCTCGACGATCGCGGCTACCAGGCGATCGAGTTGGAGCCAGCGGGTGTGGCCATGAAGGCCACACGACTCGACCCCAGTCATCCGTGGGCCAAGTGGGCCATTGACTCGGTGGGCCGAACGAGCGGCAAGGATGTCGCCGTGATCCCGAACCTCGGCGGAAGCCTGCCAAACGACGTATTCGCCACTGTGCTTGGCCTGCCGACGATCTGGGTGCCGCACTCCTATGCCGGGTGTTCACAGCACGCGCCCAACGAGCACATCCTTGCCTCGACCTGCCAGGAGGCGCTGCAGATCATGACCGGCCTGTGGTGGGATCTCGGGGCGGGGGATACTCCGCTCGTCTAGAACGCCCCCTCGATAACTTCGATCGTCGGCCCAGTCACGGTCGCAACATCAAAGCGAAGGGTGCCGCGACGATCGTGCGCATCAAGCCACGACATCGCCGTACGGCGCAGGCAGCGTTGGTTGCGGCCGTCGACTGCCTCGAACCCACTACCGAACCGCGTCGACGAACGCGTCTTGACCTCACAAAACACAATCTCATCGCCGCGGCTCAACACAAGGTCGATCTCGCCGCCCCGAACCTGCCAGTTCTGATCAATGACGGCGTACCCCGCCGATTCGTAGTGACGCGCTACTCGGCGCTCACCCCATCGCCCCAAAGCCACACGTGATTGGTCCATGGACCGACACTAGAAACGGGGTGTGACACTGCCTGCTAATCGCCGCGTGTGAGCTTCTGGACGAGCCCGTTAAGCGTTTCGATATGCGCGTCTTGGCGTTCAAGGAGTCGTTCGACCGTTTGGCGGTGGGCCGCAAGTTCCATCTCGTATTTCGCGGCGAGCGCATCCGTTGCATTGGCGAGATCCGTGCCGTGGGCCTCGGTCAGCCGCTCAATGCTCAGAGCCAGATCTGCCACAGTGGTCGTCAGGTCCGTAATCTGTTGACTCACCGACGACTCCGGTCGAACAGCAACCGGCCGAGGTGGTGCCTCGGGCAACGCCGGCGCTGGAACCGCGGCTTCGGTCAAGGGCTGTGACGGCTGGCGCCGGCGGCCCGTGGGCTCGGGCCGCTCAGCATCCTCGATTGCCTTACGAGCAGCACGAACATGATCAAGGCCAACGCGACGACGAGCCTGGGTGTAGCTCAGGTTCTCATCGTCTTCACGTGCCATATCGCGAGACTAGATGCGGGCAAGCAATATCGTCGAGAGGCATCACTGAAGCCGCCGTCGCTGTCGATCAGTCGACTAGGCATCAGCCGCCCCAACTCGGCGAGTCGCCATGAACTCCAGTCGAGTACACATCGGTGCCGTCGGCGTTCATCACGAAAATCTCGACCGAGAACCCCTGGATCCAGGCGGAGTCCTCGCTGAGCTTCCAGAAGGCGATGCGTTCTCCGTCCGGCGACCATGCCGGGCCCCGGTCGTCGTCGTCATCGTCGTTGGTGAGTTGGCGCTCCTCGGTGCCGTCGGCGTTCATCACGAAAATCTCGCTGTGGCCGTCGCTGTCCCTGTCGAAGGCGATGCGCTTGCCGTTCGGCGACCACGCCGGAGACGAGTCGTAGTCGTCATTGTCGGTGAGTTGGCGCGCCTCGGTCCCGTCGGCGTTCATCACGAAAATCTCCCAGTCGCCGTCGCTGTCACTTGC
>JAACCU010000100.1 GCA_009937405.1 Actinomycetota bacterium | reverse complement strand
TGGCAGATTTTCACGTGCTTGCCACCGAGATCGGTCTCGATGCGCTGGTGGAAATCCATGACGAACCAGAACTCGAACGAGCCCTGGCGGTCAACGCGACCCTGATCGGCGTCAATCAACGAGATCTCGTCACCTTCGAGGTCGACCAGGAGCGCGCAGTGCGGATGGCCCCTCAGATACCGGCTGGCGTTGTGCGGGTGGCTGAAAGTGGCGTTCGTGATGACCGCGACTCCGCTGCGTTGTATCGCGCCGGTTACCACGCGCTGCTGGTGGGTGAGAGCCTGGTGAAGTCTGGTGATCCCGCGGCCGAGATCGGCAAGCTCCGGGCTGTGGCCCAGCTAGACGGGTAGCGTCATTCCCGTGTTCATCAAGATTTGTGGCATCACCCGAGAAGAGGACGCCCTGCTCGCGGTCGCCCTCGGCGCTGACGCGCTGGGGTTCGTCTTCGCTCCATCGAAAAGGCAGGTGGCGATTGATCGAGTGAGAGACATCACCCGTCGTTTACCGCCGGAGATCCTGACGCTTGGGGTCTTCCGTGATGAGCTTCCCGATCGAGTCGTCGACATCGTCCATCGAGCCGGCCTTGGGGGTGCACAGCTACATGGCCACGAAACGGCCGCGCAGACTCGTGAAGTCCGGTCTCGGGTACCGCTTGTCGTGAAGGCATTCGCGGCCGGTCATCCCGGCCTGTCCGATCTGGGCAACTATGGCGCTGACATGGTGCTCGTCGACTCCGCAACCCCCGGTAGCGGCCAAGTTTTCGACTGGAGCCTCGCTGAGGATGCCCCCCGTTCGGGCCACCGTGTGTTGCTCGCCGGCGGGCTGACTCCCGACAATGTCGCTGGTGCCATCCACCGGGTCCGGCCCTGGGGTGTCGATGTCTCTACCGGCGTTGAGCAGGCACCAGGAGTGAAGGACGCCGTAAAGCTACGCGCGTTCATAGAAAACGCACGTGTGGCGGCACCCGCTACCGAAGAACCTGACGACGCTGAGGCGCCGTCCCCCTTGTACGACTGGGAAGAGGACCGCTCATCATGACCATGACCGACCCCGTAGATGGCCGGTTCGGCGAGTTTGGCGGCATGTATGTGCCCGAGACGCTCGTGCCTGCTTGTCAGGAACTCGACGCCGCATTCCGGGAAGCCTGGGCCGATCCGAGCTTTCGGGCAGAGCTTGACGATCTCCACGCGAATTACACAGGGCGGCCCTCCCCGCTGACTGAGTGCAAGAACCTGAGCGCCGAACTCGGTTGCCGAGTGCTGCTCAAACGCGAAGACCTCAACCACACAGGCAGTCACAAAATCAACAACGGCCTGGGCCAGGCATTGCTCGCCCGGCGGATGGGCAAGACTCGTCTGGTGGCCGAGACCGGGGCCGGACAGCATGGTGTCGCCACGGCCACGGCAGCTGCCCTGTTCGGCATGGAATGCGTGGTCTACATGGGCGCTGTCGACATCGAGCGCCAAAAGCTCAACGTCTTCCGAATGCAGTTGCTCGGCACCGAGGTTCGCTCGGCTGAATCGGGTTCCAAGACACTGAAGGACGCCGTCAACGAGGCCATGCGTTACTGGGTCGCCGCCGTGGAAAACACGCACTACTGCCTTGGTTCCGTGATGGGCCCCCATCCGTACCCCTGGATGGTTCGCGAGTTTCACCGCGTGATCGGAGAAGAAGCGTCGGAGCAATGCGCCGCCCTTCTCGACGGCGGAACCCCCGATGTGGTCGCCGCCTGTGTCGGTGGTGGATCCAATGCCATTGGCATCTTCAGCGGTTTTGCGGACACTGATGCCGAACTGATCGGCGTAGAGCCCGCTGGTGGTGCCGCTGTGGGCCGAGCGGTGCCCGGCATTGTCCATGGCTCGCTCAGCTACCTCATGCAAGACGAATGGGGCCAGGTCATCGAAGCTGAGTCGATCTCGGCTGGTCTCGATTACCCCGGTATCGGCCCGGAACACTCCCACCTGGCCAAGACCGGCCGTGCCCGTTACGAACCGGTGACTGACGAGGAAGTCGTCGCCGGGTTCCAGCTCTTGGCCCGTACCGAAGGCATCATTCCTGCCCTTGAGTCGGCTCACGTGATTGCTTGGCTCAGTAAGGCTCGCGATGAGTTGCAAGGAAAGACGGTGCTCGTCAACCTGAGCGGCCGCGGCGACAAAGATGTCGCCCAGATGATGGACATCCTGGGATGATCGGTGATTTTGAGGCTGCGCTTCGGGCGCGGCGAGATGCGGGCGGAAAGTGCCTGGTCCCCTATGTGACCGGCGGACTCGGCGACGACTGGATCGAAACCTTGGGTGCAGTGGCTGCGGCGGGTGCCGATGCCATCGAGATCGGTGTGCCATTCTCCGACCCTGTAATGGATGGGCCGACGATCCAGGCTGCCAATGACCTGGCGCTCGAGCAAGGCGCCACGCCGCAATCGATTCTCGACGCGGTGCGGCGCGCCGACATCGGTGTTCCGACGGCCGTGATGACCTACGGCAACATCGCCTTCCGAATTGGCTGGGAACGCTTCGCTCACTCGCTGGCTGACGCTGGTGTTTCGGGCTGCATCCTCCCCGACGTTCCTCTTGAAGAAATCGGTCCCTGGACTGAGGCGGCCGATGCCGCTGGGGTCGAGACGATCCTTCTCGCTGCTCCCACCGGCTCTGACGAACGGCTCGCCCGAGTTTGCGAACGGTCGCATGGCTTTGTGTATGGGGTGGGTCTTCTCGGCATTACCGGCGTACGGACTGAACTGGCTGCCTCGGCCAAGGTCATTGCTCGGCGTCTCAAAGCAATCACCGACAAGCCGGTGCTCGTCGGCGTGGGCATCGGAACACCTGAGCAGGCTCTGGAGGTCTCCACGGTGTCTGATGGTGTCGTTGTTGGTTCCGCCGTTGTGCAACGCATGCTCGACAACGCAGGGCCCGAGGGTGTTGCTGAGCTTGTCGGCGACTTCCGGGCTGCTCTCGACGCGAGCTGAGCAGCTCTCGCGCTGTCTTCATGGCCCCCAGCGCGTCTTCGTCGCGTACGATTGAGGAATGAGAACCTGCCGACGACGGTTTCCAGCACTGTGGACCACGATCTGATCATCATCGGGGGTGGGGCCGGAGGCCTCGCCGCCGCTCGTGCCGCTCAGTGGGTTGGCGCCGATGCCCTGCTCGTGAACGACGGGCCTCTTGGCGGTGACTGCACCTTCACCGGGTGTATCCCCTCAAAGACGCTTCTGAGCGCAGCGAGAGACGGTCTCGGCTTCGATGATGCGGTCGGGCGGGTCAGCCAGGCCATCGACCGGGTCGCGGCCACTGAGACCGCCGACGTATTCCGTTCGCGCGGTACACGGGTGCTCGAAGCACGGGCTCGTCTTGTGACCCACGACTCGATCGCAGTCGGTGACCGGCGTATCACCGCGCCGAAGATCATCATCGCCACGGGCGGTCGTCCGGTGATGCCGCCAATTCCTGGACTCGACACGGTTGACGCTCTGACCAACGATTCGGTCTTCTCGCTCTCATCCTTGCCCGCCTCTATGACGATCGTCGGCGGTGGGCCGATTGGCTGTGAGCTTGCCGAGGCGTTTGCTCGGCTCGGAACGGCCGTGACCCTGGTCGAGGGGCTTCCTCGGCTTTTGGCCCGCGAGGAGCCGGATGCCTCAGCGGTTGTCGAACGCTCACTCACTGGGCTGGGTGTGAGGGTGATGACTGGCGTATTGATCGAACGTGTCGAATCAACCGCGATGGGCAGCGTTCGCATCTTCGTAGATGGGCAGGAGATCGTGACCGACAAGCTTTTGTTGGCCGTCGGTCGGGTGCCCAATGCCGAAGAACTTGGTCTCGACGAGCTTGGTATCGAACTGACCGAAGGCAGTTACATCAAGACTGACGATCGCCTCTCGACGAACGTTCGTGGTGTCTACGCGGCCGGTGACGTGACGGGGAAGCTGGCTTTTACCCACGCCGCCGACGAGATGGGCCGCCTGGCCGCTGGCAATGCTTTGGGCAAAGGCCAGAGAGGCCGATACCGCACCCACTGGATCCCATGGGTGACGTTCACATCACCCGAGGTGGCCCGCATTGGGATGACCGAGGCTGTGGCTGCCGCCCATGGTGGTCGGGTGGCTGAACTCCCGCTGTCGGAGATTGATCGAGCGATCACCGATGGTTCCGAGGATGGATTCATCAAGCTGATCGCGGGTCCCAAACGCTTCACGCGCGGCCTCTTTGGCGGCCAACTCGTTGGGGCGACGATTGTGGCTCCACGGGCTGGCGAGATGATCCACGAGATCGCCCTTGCGATGCGAGTCGGGATGTTCACCGGACGTCTCGCCCAGACCGTGCATGCGTACCCCTCATGGTCATACGGGATTCAGAAGGCGGCCGGCCAGTTCTTTGGCGACGTGGAAGGCCGAACGGCCCGTGACGCCAAAGGCTGAGGTTCGTCGTCTCGGTGGCCCCCTGACTGCACTCGGCCTCGCCGTGGTGTGGGCGTTCCTCGCGGCACGAGCGCCGGACGTGACCTACCACTTCGCCCCCATGCTCATCGGGGGAGTGTGGGTCGCCATCGACGGACTGTCACGGGCGGGGTCCACGCCGCGTCGAGCCGTGAATCAGGCCCTTATCGGATTTGGGCTGGCCATCATCACCACCTCAATCTTGTCGGTCAAGGGAGACCTCGAGGGCTCGGTCTTGTGGGACTCGTCAGATAACGCCCCGGTGGTCTTTGAGAGCCTGGTCCTCGCCGCGCTCGGAGCGCTGATGGGCCTGGTTGTGGCGGTTCGTCACGCAGCCAAAACACCCTCGATCGAGTAACCGTAGATTCTGAAACCGTTTTGGTCGTGCAAGAGCGCCCCTTTGGCCCATCGACCCGAACTCGCTCCAGATGCGGGAGAAAGAACTTGTTTGCGCGATCAGCCAGTATTCCGGAGGCCCGCAGCCACACCGTTCACCGTCAAAAGTAATGCTCGCCGGAGACGAGCTTCTTCGACCGGGTCGTCGGTTCCTGCTCGGCTCCGGGCGAGCAGGTCCACCTGTAAGACGTTAATCGGATCAAGATAGGCATCGCGAACCTGAAGGGTCCGGCGGAGGATGGGCAGGTCATCGAGTAGCCCGCCACCGGTGACTTCAGCGATCTGGGCCACGGTACGGTCGTGCTCCTCGGCGACTCGATCGAAAAAATGATGCAGCGAGGGATCCACGAGTGTGGTGACGTAGTGGCGGGCGATCGCGAGATCGGTCTTGGAAAGTGTCATCTCCACGTTGGATATGAAGGTCCGGAAGAATTGCCAGCGTTCGTGCATCTCGGCGAGCAGGTCGCCATCGCCCGCTGATCGGACGGCTTCGAGGCCGGCACCGACACCGAACCAGCCCGGGATGATCTGGCGGGATTGCGTCCAGCCGAAGACCCAAGGGATTGCTCGGAGGTCGGACAGCCCACCGGTTGCGCCACGGCGGCGGGCTGGGCGAGAGCCGATGTTCATCGAGCCCAACTCTTCGACAGGTGTCGACGTTTGAAAGTACTCAACGAGCCCTGGCGTTTCGAGAAATTCCCGATAGGCGGCATAGGAGGTCGACGACATGGTGTCCATGACGCGGTCCCAGTTGGCGGTGACTGCAGGCTTATTGCGAGGCACCCGGTGGGAGAGTGAAGCCTCCACAACGGCAGAGATGGCAAGGTCGAGGTTGCGTTTGGCAATCTGGGGAAGCCCGTACTTGTCGGCGATGACCTCGCCCTGCTCGGTGACCTTGACCACGCTACTAACGGCGCCGGGGGGTTGGCCGAGAATGGACGAGTGGGTCGGGCCGCCACCACGGCCGATAGTGCCGCCTCGACCATGGAAGACAGTTATCTGTACACCGGTCTCTGCGGCGACATTGGCGATCGTGCGGAGAGCTTGGTGAATCTCCCATTGGCTGGTGGTGATGCCGCCGTCCTTGTTGGAGTCGGAGTATCCGACCATGACCTCTTGAACATTGCCGCGAAGCTCGACGAGTCGCCGGTAGGGCTCATTGGCGAGGAGTTGTCGCATCACCGGACCGATGGCGCGTAGGTCGCCGATCGTCTCGAAGAGAGGAACGAAACCGAGTCGAGCTACGCCCGCAGTGATGTCGATCAAGCCGACGTCGCGGGCCAAGACAGCGGGGGCGAGCACATCGTCGACGCCTTCGGTCATCGAGATGACGTAGCTCTCGATCACATGGTCGCCGACCGTGTCCATGCGTTCTCGGATGGCGCTGAACAAGCCGAAGACCCGGTCCTCATTGCTGCTCCCGGGCGCGGCCAGTGGGCGCGGACTCGCGAGTTCGACCGTGAGCAGGTCGGTGCGTTGTTCACGGGTAAGCGCGGCGTAGTCGACATCAAGCGCCGAGAAGCGCGTGGCAAGTGCCGCGTGGTGGTGGTCGGCGTGTTCACGGATGTCCAGCACGGCGAGGTGAAAGCCAATCATCGCCACGATGCGCTGAACTCGAGCCAGACGGCCCTGCGCCATACGTCCGCCCTGGTTAGATTCGAGGGAACGCCCAAGTTGATCGAGATCGTCTTGCAGCTCATCGGGGGAGCGATAGCTGCGGGTGCCTGGCGGTTCTTGCGCAGTTTCCAGCAATCGCTGGTGGATGACTGCGAGGCGCTGGCGATATGGCTCACCGGCCGACAGCGTGCCGAATCGGGCGATCACCTGAGGGAACGCTTCACGATCGGCTTCAAGTTGGGAGGCCAGCTCGTCGGAGATAGGGCGGACGGCGGTGCTCACACTCAATTCTGACGACAGGTTCTCGATCTCGTTGATGACGATGCGCATTGCCCGCGCCCGCTGGAAATCGAGGACTTCGAGGGTGGTTTCCGGCGTGACGTTTGGGTTACCGTCGCGGTCGCCGCCAACCCAGGAGCCGAAGCGCAATGGAAGGCGTCGTGGATCAAGTGACCCACCGATCTTGCGCAGTGAGGCATCGAGGTCTTCCAAGAGTTCGGGGATGCCGTCGACCACAATCTCGGTGAGGAAGTAGAGGATCGAGCGCGCTTCATCCACTGGGTCTGGCTGTTCGCGGCGAAGTTCATCTGTCTGCCAAATGGCCTCGATCAGCTCGTCGACGCGGCGGTCGATCCGGTGCTGCTTGCTCTCTGACGCGCTATTGGCACGGTCCTCGATCAAGACGGCCAACTCCGCCAACTTGTCGAGAATTGATCGTCGGCTGGCCTCGGTCGGATGGGCGGTGAATACGGGGTAAAGCTGGGCGTTGTGGACGGCCGCGACAACGTCCTCCGAGGAGAAACCGGAGTCGAGGAGGCGTCGTACGGTCTGATCGAACCGGTTAGTGCGAGCGGCCTTGGTCTCGGTCAGGTCATCGATGCGATGAACCTGCTCGGCCGTGTTCGCCAAATGAAAGTAGGTGGTGAACGCTCGTACCAGCTGGATTGCTTCGACCAGATCGATGTTGCCGAGAACATCGGCCAATGCGGCCGAGGTGTTGTCGTCTCGGCGCAATCGTCGAGCGTGCTGGCGGACTTGTTCAACTCGTTCGAGAAGCTCGGGGCCAGCTTGGCGGACGAGCGTGTCGCCAAGCTGAGCGCCGAGTCGACGAATGTCATCACGGAGCGCGGAATCGAGTTCGGGGGCAGCGTCAGGCACCTAGGCACCGTAGCGGGCACGGCGCGGGGCCAGGCCCGGGTTAGTCCGGTCTCTGACCGTGCAGCCGATCGCCTTCGGTGACGCCGGGCAGTGTGGGTTGAACTCCGTGGATGCCAGACCATTCGGTGAAACGCTCCAGCACGATTTCTTCGACATCTAGCCAGCTTGTGGCTCGGGGTGAGCGCAACTCTTGGTTGTACGGCTGGTCAAAGACAATCACCTCGTTCCCGGCGCCGCGTAGCGCGCTGACGTTTCCGGGGGAATCGTCGATGTAGAGGTTGGCCTCTACCTGGGGTTTCGCACCCAGGAAGCAGAGATCGCGATACGGGATACGGGCTCGATCCAACCAATCGACGGTGTCAGTTACTGCGACCTGATGGCCCCAGTTGACATACAACCTGTGAGTGATGATCCGGATCCAGACACCGGCATCGGAGAGTCGCCACAGAGCCTCAGCGGCACCGTCAATGACTGCCATATCGCGAAACATTCGTTCCTCGACCACGGCATGTCGATGATGATCTTCGAAGTCGCCTGGTCCGAAGCCCCATTCGCTGAAGTCCCAGTTGCGTTCAAGCGGAAAGTCCTCGAGCGGGCGATCCAAGCGGTTAGCGACGATCTCGCGGAAGAGTTCGGTATGGGCGCCACATACACCATCGAGGTCGACCCCCAGTACGAACCCGTCACGTTGACTCATCAAAGGCGAGCGTATCGGTGATGCCATGCTACTGCGATTCGGTTAGCCAGGTGGTCGTACCGTACGTTTCAGTGGATGTCTGACACACCCGAAGCCCTCATGGATGACGTACGAGACCTGCTCGAGGTTGCCCGCACGTCAGACCTTGGCGATGTAGACCTCGCGGCGGCCCGGGCCGCAGTGCAGGCCGCCACCACCGATCTCCGGCCCCATGTCGTTGACGGAGTTCGGATGCAGGCAGTACTTGACTTCTCAGTTCTGTTCGACAACACGGCCGCCGATGAGGTGCATGTTGATCGTCTCCGCAAGGCAGGGCCAGCCGGCATTTTCCCGTACAGCCCCTACATCGGCAAGTTGAACCCGATCTCTCCACCCGCGAACCTGGATCTCGTCGATGTCGATGGCGGCATC
>JAACCU010000099.1 GCA_009937405.1 Actinomycetota bacterium | reverse complement strand
TCGTCGTGGACGTCGTCGGCGGTGCGATCGTCGTCGTGGTCGTCGTAGGCGGATTCGCCGGGTCGATCACGAAGCCGCGATCGGCGCTGGCAAGGTCGGTGATCTTCGCCATGTCAAAGAGAAGAGCCGCCGACGTGCCATGTAGCTTGGGGCCAGCCATACCTGAACCGCTCGTGTAACCCCAGGAATTCACCGAGATCACTGTCCCATCTCCACCACTCAGTGGCTGAAGCCATGGGCCTCCGGAGGAGCCGCCCGACAGATCGCATGCACCGAGCCAATAATTGTCTGAGCCCTCCGTGGACATTGACTCTTGGCAGTACATGAAGTTGGGATCATCGCTGTACGAGTAGCCGAGTGCCGTTGTCGAGTCGCCAACGATCGGTGCGGTGAAGTCGACTTGCAGAGTCCCCGCCGCAGTGTCCAAGGCATCGCTCGAGGCCGAACCCTCGTGCGCACCGGTATCGGAGACGACGTAATAGCCGTAATCCCACGGGATGTTGCTGGGGAACGTCCGCGTCGTCCAATTCACGTCGACCACTCCGTGGTCGACCGACCAGCAACCCAGCGGATCGTTCGTGCAGTTGGAGTCGGTCGCATCACTTCCACCGTCATCCTGGCTCGGAATGAACAAGGCGTTGGTGGCGAAGGCCTTCTCAACGTCGTCATAGATGCAGTGAGCCGCCGTCAGGATGATCGATCGGCCCGTCGTTGCATCAGTGACTGCCGTACCAGAACATACGTAGTTGCCGTCAGCCATCGTGAACAGAATGCGCCCCGCTGCGGTC
Source organism: Actinomycetota bacterium (assembly GCA_009937405.1). Lineage (GTDB taxonomy): Bacteria > Actinomycetota > Acidimicrobiia > Acidimicrobiales > Aldehydirespiratoraceae > JAACCU01. The sequence goes on along the minus strand of JAACCU010000099.1, from coordinate 2,610 downwards.
TGCACATCGCCACCACACGTCCAGCGCTCGTTCGCGATATCGCCACCGCCGCAGCCTCCGCCACCGCCACCGCCACCGGTCGACACGGTGAACTGGACGGTTTCGGATGTCGTGCTGACTCCTCCGCGTCCCTTTTCACGGACGATGACGTGCCACTCCCAGTCGCCGTCAGAGAATCCCTGCAGGTTGGCCTGCCATGTATTGCCACCCGTAAATGACATTGAGAAACTCTGTTTGGTACTACCAACCAGGCCGACATACAGGTCAACAGAACGAACAGACTTATCAGCAGTCACCGTTGCAGTGAAGGTTGCGCTGGCACCGACAGTGGTCCCGTCGGGCGACATCGAACCAATCGCTGCACCGAAAATGGACGATGCATTGACCGTGGCGGGTGCGCGTTCCACACTGCGTACCGGCGCTGCCCGCAGCCCGCGGGCTTGTGCTGCCACGCTGTGCCCATACGGCGCCAGCGCACCATTGGCGCCACGCAGGTAGCCGAGGCCACGACTATCGATCACAAGATCTCTCGGTTGGACGGCAGCGACGCGCTCCGAGGTCCAGTATTCGAATGCGGAACCAGCGTCACCGTTCGGGGCATTGTCAGGCCGCCCTCTCGCACCAGCAACGTCAACAGTCGCGACTATCGACCCGATGACCGCTAACGCGACGAAAATCTTTTCCAGCTTCACGAGCACTCCCTCAACCGGCGGTGAACTACAGACTGCCATCTACTCACGGCTCTAGTCCGTTCGCCCTCTAGGCTAACAGGTCATTAGGCCCGGGACATTAGGCCATTGGGCCTAGAACATTAGACCTAGTCGTTGTCTGTTAGCCCGGCCCCCGCTCCGCTGAGGCGCGACTCGTCGGTGGCAGGCACGTAGATACGAGCAGCGAGTTCACAAATGGTCTCCCACCGGTCCACATCCACGGTTACTGCCCCTCGCCTCGGCTGAAAACGTTGACCCCGAGGCTCGGTAATCTCAATTTCCAACCGCTCTGAGATAGGCAGTTCGCTCGCTTCCAACGGCTGCGAATCGATAATTATCGACGCATCGTCAAAAATAAGAGCGAACGCCACCCCTGAATTGGTCGCACCAACTCCCGCCACCCCGGCGAGAAGCATGATCGAATCGGGATTCTCGACAATGACTCGCTCGACCTCTCCGGCAAGCAGAAGTTCGATCAGCGAGACACCGCTTCGACCGATTCTTGCGTTGCTGACGGTGAGCGTGGCTCCAATACGTTGCGACTCCACACCGGTTGGATACCCGGCATCCAACGCCTCAAGCGCCGCACCAATACCGTCGAGGTCGCGAACACAAAGCCACACCCCGGCTGAAGAAATGACATCGGCAAGACCGATGGGGAAACCCGATCCGAGAGCTGCCTTGCGCAGCATCGCACCGACCTCATTGATCGAGCAGATCACAAGGCCGCCGACACCGGGAGCCACCAGTCGTCTGCATCGAACCCGGGGGCGGGGTCGGCGATATCGCCAAACAAGGGGGCGCCCTGGTAGAGCGTGATCCTGGTCCAGCGGTCGCTTTTGGGATCAAACTTGCTGGCGCCAAAGAACGCGAGTTTGGCCCGCAGCATGTCGACGGGCAGACAACATTCACTGATCAGATTGTCGCGGATCTCAGCGTAGGGGTACATGGCGGCCGTCTGTACTCGCAAGGCCGCGTTTCGATGCTCAGGAAAGTCACACAGAAACGCGGCAATCGACTGCGTCGGCGCAGCGTGGGCAAGAGCACCGGCGAGCCCCTTGACCTGGCGAGCAACATCAAGTGGCTGCTCGAGCTCCGCTCCCGGCTCCTCGTATCGAAGTCCGAGACGAGGCTCCAACTTCTCTTCGGAGATGTACCAAAATTGAGCCGACTCGGAAACCGAATCGAAGTCAATATCCAATGCCCAGCTGAACGTCTCAGCCAATTGCTCGTCAAGTTCGTCGACCGTACGCGTCGCGTCGAGACATGGCGGCCGGAGGCTGGCCATGTCTGGAGCGAGGTCATCAACCAGGTCGGGATGTGCTTCGACCAGCAGCGCTGCGAGCAGTTCCTGCGTCTCAAGCGACCACTGGTGTGCCTGGGTCATCAGCCGTTCCCAGGGCATCGCCTCGTTAAACCAGTATTCGTCGAGAAGAACGACCACCTCGCTGAGTTCGTTATCGAGGGTTGCGATGCGATTGGTTTGCTGGGCATCGTCGACCTGCCACTGAGCAACATGACGTTGAGCCCGGCTGAGCAAGTCGCCGACACGGCGAACCGACCGACGGTCGGCAACCTTGATGACTCGCACACGGGCGATTGCCGTCTCACGAGCGGTCATCCAATTATTGAACAGGATCGGATGATTGACCAGAAATGGCGCCATGCCCAGTCCAGTGGCGTTTCCGATACCCAACTGACGCTGAAGACCCTGATCGAGCGAAACGGCCGCGTCGGGTGAGCGGCGCTGGGCCATGTGGTTGACGAGATCGGTTGTGAATCCTCGGATGAGCCACACGCTCAGCATCTCCGCTCGGAACGGATAATCCATACCGGGCCGCTCGGCAAAGTTGCTTCGGTCCGAGATCCCGAACTTGCCATTGCCATAGACGGCCGTGGT
>JAACCU010000098.1 GCA_009937405.1 Actinomycetota bacterium | reverse complement strand
GACTTCCTGACCAATGCCGTCCACGGCTACGCCCCGCCGGGCGGCAATAACTACAGCTGGCGCGCATCCGAAGACCACTGGGAACGAGTCCACTCCCTGCTGGCCCACAACCTCGGCTGACACACCGACCACAGGCCTGCATACATTCGTGCCGCTGCACCCCGTCGGCAATGATGGACAGATGAGCGATTTTTCGAGTTCACGGTACGGCAATGGCATGGTCGCTGCGGCGCAACCTGAGGCTGTCGAGGCTGGTGTTGAGGCGCTACGAGGAGGCGGTAATGCAGTCGACGCGGCCATTGCCTGTGGACTCGTCGCCGGTGTCGTCGATCCGCAGATGTGTGGGATCGCTGGCTTCGGCAATGCTCAGCTGTACTTGCCAGGCCATGGCATCCACACATGCGTCGATTTCCATGGGACTTCGCCGGCCGCGACCCAACCCGACCAGTGGGAACACCTTCTTGTGGGCGAAACCCGCGATGGGTTCGGTTTTCTTGTGGAAGGCAACGTCAACGACGTCGGATACCAGTCGATCACGACACCAGGATCCCTGCTGGCCTACTACGAGGCTCAGACTCGCTATGGCCGGTTGCCCTGGGCCGATGTCGTTGCTCCGGCGATCGAATGGGCCGAGACCGGTTTCCCTATTCGGCCCGCCCTCTACAACTGGTGGCAAGACGGAGCGAAGATGGGTCGGGTCGACACAGTTGAGCGGCTCCGGCACACGCCGGCGGGGCGACGCATCTACTTCCATGAGGACGGCACGCTGCGCCGGGTCGGCGAGCTGCTGAAAAATCCTGACCTCGCCGAGACGCTGCGCCGGATCGCCGAAGGCGGCGCCGATGTCTTCTACACCGGCGAAATAGCCGACGAGATCGCCGCTGACATGGTGGCCAATAACGGTCTCCTCTGCGCCGAAGACCTCGCCAACTACCGAACCGTGTGGGGTGCCCCACTGCACACCACATACCGAGGCCGTGAGGTGACAACAAACCAGCCACCCGGCGGTGGCGTGATGGTGGCCCAACTCATGGGCATCCTCGGAAACTCAGATCTTGCCGCACTCGGACACAACAGCGTCGAGTACATCCGCATAGTCGCCGAAGCCATGAAGTGCGCCACCGCCGACAAGGATGCTCATGTCGGCGATCCAGAATTTGTTGACGTGCCCCTCGAATGGCTGCTGTCGAACGAACACACCGCCGAACTGGCTGAACGCATCCAGCGCGGAGAACGCGCCGACGTCGCCCGTATGGCCGGCGAGTCGCCCGACACCACCCATGTTTGTGTGGTCGACTCTGATGGCAATGCAGTCACGATGACCCATTCGCTTGGCATGCCTTCGGGCGTGATCACTGACGGCCTCGGGTTCATGTACAACGGCTGCATGGGCGTGTTTGAGCCGCGCCCGGGACGAACTGGCTCCCTGGCACCGGGTAAGCAGCGTTTCAGCTCACTGTGTCCGACCATGGTGTTCCGTGATGGCGAACTCGATCTGATCGTTGGGGCACCCGGCGGCACCCAGATAGCGATGGGCGTCACCCAGGTGCTGCTCAACGCCATCGATTTCGAGATGCCGATCCTTGACGCCGTCATCGCCCCGAGGTTCTCCGCAACAAGCAACGCCATCGACGTCTGCAACCGCATCCCCCGTTCTGTTACCGCAGAGTTGATGGCCGATGGCTACGACGTCATCCGCTGGCCCGGGAGCTACGCGTTCGGCCTGGTGCATGGCATCGCCGTCACCCCCAACGGGCTCTCAGGTGCCGCTGATCCGGGCGGTGACGGGATGGCGATGCGGGCCTAGACATGGCCTTGGGATTGACGTCGCATGACGGCCTCAGCGTTCCCACCAGGACCGAGACGGCGCCACCATCTTCCAAACCAGTTGCCAAATTTGTGCCCGGGGCGGGACTTGAACCCGCACGCTCCCTGAGGAGCCGGGGGGTTTAAGCCCCCTGCGTCTGCCTATTCCGCCACCCGGGCCTACCTGCACAGTAGCGCCGCTCAAGCGGCCGCCAACTCACCGGAATCATCAACCGCCAGCCAGAGCGCAGCTCGGGCCCGATCGGCTTTCACGCCGCTGAGTCCATTGGCTACGACGATCCCTTCGATCATGTCGGAGACAACCGCAGACCAGGGACGGCCCTTGAGCAAGACCGCGACCGAGGGAACGCCTCCCCGCCGCCGGATGGTGCGATGCAGGCCGGCAACGCCTGGGGGCGACCGGAATCCGGGCACGACAAGAGAGCGCAGCCTCGCCGCCTGCCCGAGTGACCGGGCTGCAGCTGCAAATCGAAGACTCGTCGCTTCCACCGATCACCATATTGGCGGTGGGGTGTGACAGTCACTGGCGGCGGACGGCACCTAGTCCCCGCCCGCATCAACTGAGCGTGGCAGTCTCACTAGGTGGAGTCACCCCCTGAGCTCAACCCGGCCCAAGAAGAGGTGCTCGCCCAGCTTGGGGCGAGTCGAGAAGAACGTCCCCGCTTTGATGCAGCCCTGCGCCACCAACTGCGCCGCGAGTTGGAAGATGGGCTTGAACCGCTGATCGCGGAGATCGATCCCAACGACCTGATGTTCGTCTCCAAGCACCTACTCGGTCGAGTCATGGGGTGCGAGCGCCGGTTCCTGGCAGAGGACGACGAAGAGTTCGAGTGGTCGGTCCCCATCGCTCGCGGCACCATCGCCCACAAGGCAATCGAGTTGTCGATTCACTGGCGCCGCGAACCCGAGCCACTCGTGCTGGTCGACGAGTCGATTTCCCGGCTCTCCGAAGGCGTCGACGGATTGGCTGATTGGCTGCAAACGTGCACGGAGGTTGAACGGGCCGAACTGCGAGCCGAAGCAAATGACCGAGTTGTGAAGTTCCTGGAATGCTGGCCACCACTGAAGACCCAATGGCGTCCGGTCACCGAGAGCCGTCTGCGTCTAGAGATCCACGACCGCATCGTCTTGAGTGGCAAGGTCGACCTCGCCCTTGGTCAAGCCACCGGTGATATGGCTGGCAAGGTACTGATCGATCTGAAGACCGGTGGGTTTTCACCCCAGCATCTCGATGACCTGCGCTTCTACGCACTGATGGAGGCTGTCCGTCTCGGTACTCCCCCACGTCGCCTTGCCACCTACTACCTCGACCAGGGCCGTTTCCTCCCCGAAGACGTCACCGAAGACCTGCTGTTTTCCACCGTTGCCAGGGTCGTCGACGGCTGCACGAAGGTCATCGAGGTTCGCCGACGCGACGGCGAACCGTCCACGGCTCCGGGGCCGGCATGCCGTTGGTGTGTCGCCAAACACGACTGCGACGTCGGCCAGCGTTACTTG